>NJDH01000016.1 GCA_002254405.1 Candidatus Altarchaeales archaeon ex4484_96 | reverse complement strand
GTTAGGCGTTGCCCCCGGAGCCAACATCGGGGATGAATACGCTGTTTTCGAGCCGGTTCACGGTTCAGCCCCTAAATACGCGGGCAAGGATAAGGTTAATCCCACAGCCACGATATTATCTGGTGTTTTAATGCTTGAACACCTGGGCATGAGAGAAGCTGATGTGGTTTATGAGGCGGTGCGGGAGGCTCTGGCTGAAGGAGCTCATCTCACATACGACCTGGGGGGGGCTGCCACCCTAAGCCAGTACACGGATTACGTTATATCCAAGATAAAATGAGCTATCTTAAATATTTAATTATCTTAATCATTTTTTTATCTGCTTGCGTAAGCGAGCCAAGTGAAGATAAAACAACATCAACTACGATGGAAAAAGTAAACAGGCACGCTGTTATCGAGACGGTTAAGGGGAATATAACAATATTGCTTTATGAGGATAAGATGCCTATCACAACAAAAAATTTCATTGAATTAGCGCAAGAGGGCTTCTATGATAAACTATCTTTCCACCGGGTTGTTCCCGGGTTTGTCATACAGGGGGGTGACCCGTCGGGTGACGGTAGCGGCGGCTCAGGAAAAAACGTACCCTTCGAGCAGCATTTTGATTTAAAACACGATAAGGGGATGGTGGGGATGGCTAGAAAGCCCTATGACATGAACAGCGCAACATCGCAGTTTTATATCACACTTGATGCAATCCACCACCTGGATGGCGAGTACGCGGTTTTCGGTAAGGTGATAGATGGCATGGATGTCGTGGGGAAAATAAAACAGGGTGATGTGATGTCTAAGGTGAGAATAATCTATCCCGCAAACACATCATCTACCGCCTGAAAACGCCAATGTATCAAGTCAACAGCCCCTATTTTTACTTGTAATACCATAGATAACTATCTCATAATGCAGGGTCAAATAAAATGGAAGAAGAAAAGGATAAGGATGATACGGAATCCGAGAATGAAGGGCGGGAGTTCGCTTTCGCGATGGCTCCAGTAGTCCGCATCATGAAGGATGAATTGGACAACGACAAGATGATTAGAAGCAGGGTTAAGGTAGAGATGAACCTCTGGCTGGAGAAGATATGCCGTAAAATATCTGATAAAATGAACGAATCCGACTATACTATGGTGGAGTTAGATGACTTCAAAACAGCAATCGAGCCATATGAGATGGTCGATGACGTTGAAGCCGAACGCTACCGGATAGTAGCCAGCCTGGAGAAAATAAAACAAGACTGTGATTCCCTTATACGGGATGTGAACCGTAAATTCATCTCCTTCGACGGGCCGGTGGTCAGATACGGTGAGCAGGAGCCAGCTGAGGGGGAAGAGGATTTAGAGGAGGAATTAGACGATTAAAAAAGGATGGAATACATATACGATGACCTTCTGGAGAGGGTTTGGACTAATCTGCCCGAGGAGCTGAAAAGCAAACCCCGTTTCGAGATGCCTGAGGTGAAAACAAACGTGCAGGGCAAACAGACTATTTTGATGAACTTCAACGAAATAGCGGATGCCTTCCAGAGGGAACCCCAGCATGTGTTGCTTTATCTGATTAAGGAGCTTGCGGCTCCCGCAATATATGACGGCAAGAAGGCTGTTATACAAAGACGATTGAAGCGTTCCATGATTGAGGAGAAAATAAAAAAATACGCTGATGAATACGTCTTCTGCCATGAGTGCCATAGGCCTGATACCAAGATAACGGAGCTGAAGGGCGAGAAAATAATCAAATGCACGGCATGCGGCGGATGGTGGCCTTTGAAGAAAATCAAATAAAAAAAACCATGATGTACGTGAAAACACACCACGTCCAGGGCGAGGTTCTTGTCGCAGCCTGTGATTGCGATATATTGGGCAAGAAATTTGTTGACGGCGAGCATGTGTTTGAGGTCAGCATCGACTTTTACATGGGGGAGAAACATAAACTAAATACTCTACGTTCACTATACGATAAAGCCTCCATACTAAACCTGGCAGGTGAGAAAACAATAGATAAGGCCATAGATGAGGGATTCGTGGACGAGGGTAATGTTATCGAGATAGCTGGTGTTAAACACGCCCAGGTTGTTGTAATATAAAATATTATTATCGAGATAAAATGGCTGAAGTAAAGGATGTTATGATAAAGGATGTGGTTACTGTAGACGCGGTGGATACTGTATTGCACGCGGCTGAGGTTATGGCCGATAATGATGTAGGCAGCGTCGTTGTTGAGTTAAACGGGGAGGCAGCCGGGATATTGACGGAATCAGATATCATCTCGAAGGTTGTTGTCAGGAAAAAAGACCCGAAGATAACCCAGGTGAAAAGCGTTATGAGTTCTCCTTTGGTGACAATACATCCTTTGTCCACGCTTGAGGAGGCTGTTGAGGTATTCAACGAAACAGGATTCAAAAGGCTGGCTGTGACATCAGGGGATTCGCTTGAGGGTATCCTCTCGATAGAGGATTTAATAACCGAGGAGACTCGTTTCATCAAGGTGCTTGAGAGATATATTGAATTGCTGAAGGCTCGAAGTTGCTGAAAACCCTTTCAGGTATGTTAACCTTTATTCCAATATTTTTTTCAGGTGATCCGTTGGTTTAGAAAAAAATTTATTCAGATAAACAAGAAAAATCCAGGAACAACTACTTACTCTTTCTTTTCAGCTTTTTCCTTCTCTTTTTCGTCTTGTGTTTCCTCATCTGGGCTTTTTTTCTTTTTCTACCGCATGGCATACATATACATTATGATTCAATATATAAAATCTCTTAATTAAACGGGTATCTCATAAACGAAAACTATTTATACGGCGGCTCCCAAAAAGATATTATAGGAATAGTAAACATAATCCTTTTTTAGTGGGTGGTTGGCTGCCGAAGAGAACATCCCTCAACTACAGGGAATATCTTACCCACTAAGAAAAACAGAGGTGAGATAATGAGCTTTAAATCCGAGGAGACCAAGGACGTATGCAGTGCATGCGGTAGTGATAGCAGGATTGTTGATTACCGGAGAGGGGAAATATTATGCAAGAAATGCGGGCTAATACTGGATGACATGTTATTTGATTTCGGGCCCGAGTGGCGTGCATTCGATGAAGAGCAGATGAACAAGAGGGCTCGAGCAGGGGGTCCGCTTAAGCATGCTAAACAAAACATGGGTTTAACAACCGAAATAGACCGATACGACCGGGATATCAAGGGAAGTGCCATCCCCTCCGAGAGAAAAGCCCAACTCTATCGATTACGCAAATGGCAGAGACGCAGCCGTATGGGCACCTCGGTTGACAGGAATCTATCCATAGCCTTACCTGAGCTGGACCGTATGTCAGCTCATCTAAACGTCCCCTTGAACATAAAAGAAGAATGCGCCCGCCTGTATCGTAAATGCGTGAACAAGGGCATTGTGCGGGGCAGATCCATTGAATCTGTTATCGCAGCAATAATATATCTGGTTTCAAGAAAACACCATTTCCCGAAGACACTGAAAGAACTGGAGAAGGTATCATCCGTAAACAAAAAAGATATTGGTAGAAGCTATCGCACTATTTGCAGGCGTCTGGGCATGAAAATGCCTGTGGTAACCGCAGCAGATTACGTACCCCGGCTCGCAAGCGCCCTTGAGGTAAGCGGCAAAACCGAAGCCAAGGCCATACAGCTGCTTAAGGATGCGAGGAAGGTAGGCATAACATCAGGGAAGGTGCCGATGAGCATGGCCGCAGCAGCGATATTCGTAGCCGGCAAGATAATAGGGGATGAGAAAACCAAGAAAATAATCCCTGTATCCAACATATCAGAGACCTCGATTAGAAACAGATACAATGAGTTCGTGAAGAAACTGGAGAAAGGGGGTTTATTGGAGAAATACCCCATCTCTTCTGTTTCCTAATTTTTTTTTATTCCCCGCCTCTCAGTATTGTTATAACGTCTTTTGATACGTCTGTTTTTGTTATAACAGTCAATAAATCGTTTTTCTTGAGTATCTCCTTTCTTTTAGCGATTATTATTTCGCCGTTTCGGCTTATAGCCCCGATTATGGCCCCAGATGGTATGTCGATGTCTTTAATCATGCGGCCGTCGAGTTTCTCGTTTTTGAATTCCAGCTCGATGATTTCAGCCTGACCCTTGCCTATGGAAAACATGCTCCTGCTGCTTCCGTGCATTATGGCGTTCTTGAAGTAGCTTGTCACGGCCGAAATAGGGCTTATCGCCGCTGTTATCTCCAACCCGATATACAGCTCTTTTTTGCTGGGGTCGTTTACTCTAGCAACTATTCTTTTAACATCGAATTTCTTTATCATCTGGCATATTGTGAGGTTTGTGTTATCTTCTCTGGTTAATATCACCACGGCATCGGCGTGCTCTATTCCGGCATCCTTGAGTATCTGGCTGTCGCTTCCGTCGCCGTGGATTACGAGAGCATCCATGCTTTCAGCTAATTCTTTAGCCTGTTCCTCATCTTTTTCGACTATCACTATCTCGTTGTTTTCGCTTTCAAGAACCTTAGCGAGGGCTGTTCCGGTGCCACCACCACCTATGATTATAATATACATCTTATATCACGCAATTTTTTTTTTTTATCAGGTATTCTATATTATTCTTTAACTTTAATTATCAAGTATAAGGTATCTTAGCATAAATACATATATGTCTGATAATAAATACTTGCGGTTTTAGGATGGAAGAAAAAACATTATCACAGGTTTTAATCAAAGCCCTGCATTATGTTAAGTCCTTTCGGGGGCAGGTTTTCGTGATTAAACTCGGGGGCGAGGTGATGTGCGATGAGAGGGTCATGGACTGCCTGGCCGAGGACCTTGTTTTGTTGAATTCCATGGACATCAAGCCTGTTGTGGTGCACGGCGGGGGGCGTGATATCTCTGATGCCATGAAACGCTTCGGGAAGGTACCTGAGTTTGTCGAGGGATTGCGGGTCACTGATGCTGAGACCATGGATATCGTGAAAATGGTTTTAATTGGGAAGATAAACACCGGCATAGTGGCCAAAATAAACAAGCAGGGAGGCAGTGCAGTGGGCTTGTCGGGTAAATCAGGCAAGCTTTTTATGGCTCAGCGCAGAAAACAAAAAATCGATTTAGGTTTCGTGGGGGATATCACGGAAGTCAACACGGAGTTGGTGAGTGTTTTGCTTGAAAAAAATTATATTCCTGTTATCTCTCCCGTGGGATTCGATTCCGGGGGTGATTCCCTAAACATCAACGCTGATACGGCTGCATCCAGGCTGGCTGTTTCTCTGGGTGCGAGCAAGCTTGTTTTCATGACCTCGGTTGAGGGTGTTTTGGACAAAAAAAATAAGCTGATTTCTAAGCTGACGGTTAAGCAGGCGAAAAAACTCATCGCCGAGGGTACTGCAAGCGCGGGTATGATACCCAAGCTTGAAGCGTGCATTCATTCGGTTGAGGGGGGAGTCGCCCGAGCGCATATAATCAAATCAAGAGAGCATGCTTTCCTGCAGGAGGTTTTAACCTCGAAGGGAACGGGTTCGATGGTGTATCTAAAATGATTGAGGAGACTGAGGTATCAAGGGCTATTGTTGAGGAGGCTGTGGGGGATTTCCTGGATTGCTTGAACGTTGATGTAGCTATCGCCGGTGGGGGGCCTTCGGGGTTGGTTGCCGCAAGATATCTGGCTGAAGCAGGGGTTAAGGTTGCATTATATGAAAGGAAGCTTTCATTGGGCGGCGGCATGTGGGGTGGGGGTATGATGTACCCAAAAATCGTTGTTCAGGAGGAGGCTAAGGGTGTGTTGGATGATTATGACATCAAATATCGCAAGAGTGGGAAACAATATGTTGCTTCATCCATTGAGTCAGTGGCCAAGCTCGTGTCCAAGGCTATTGATTCAGGCGCTAATTTATTTAACTGCATCTCTATTGAGGATGTGATGATACGAAAGAAGCGGGTTTGCGGTTTTGTTTTGAACTGGAGTGCTGTTGAATCAACCGGGTTGCATGTCGACCCCCTAGCCGTTAAATCAAAATATTGTGTTGACGCAACCGGCCATCCTCTTGAGGTATGCGCTATAGTCTGCGATAAGGTAGGTAAACTGAATACACCTTCTGGGGGTATTATGGGTGAGGGCTCGATGTGGGCTGAGCTATCCGAGAAGCTGGTGGTTGAGAACACAAGTGAGGTTTACCCCGGGCTTTATGTTTCTGGTATGGCCGCTAACGCGGTTTATGGTTCGCCGAGGATGGGTCCGATTTTCGGGGGGATGCTTTTATCAGGTAAAAAAGTAGCTCAGCTGATTGCCGAAAAACTATGATGGAGGTTAAGGCTTGCACTCGATGCGGTAGTAGAAACCTGAAGATACCCTCTCAGATGGAGCTAGAGATTAGGTTAACGCTGGCAGGCCAATATAAATGCAGCGACTGTGGTTTCATCGGTTTCCCGATTGTTTTTGACTCAAATGAGGACTACGCTAAATATGTTAAACTGAAAAAGAATGTTTGAGGTAAAGCGTTTAATGGGGGCGACCGCTTTCAGGGTGGAGCTGGATAATGTGTGTGTTATTTTGTTTAAGGCCCGGCGTGGGCTGCTGGCCTGCAGTTATTTCTCTGTTGAAACAGCCGACAGGTTAGGTGATGCTTTAGCTCTGGTTTCGGGGGTATCATCTTTCGATGATGTGTTAGACGCCGGGATAATAAAGGTTTCCATCAAAGCCAGGGAGCTTGGATTAAAAGAAGGTATGAGCGGACGGCAGGCGCTGAAGATATTATCTTAGCTTATTATCCTTTTGTATCGGGAATTTTTCCCTATATTCTACCACAATATCAGAGTCTATTTCGTGCATTATATTCTGCTCGTTACCTCCTGCTTCAGCAAGTATCCTGCCGTAGGGGTCTAATATCATCGAGTATCCGTTATATTCGTTGGTGTTATCTGCTCCAACCCTGTTGCATCCAAGCACATAACACTGGTTTTCTATCGCCCTAGCGGCTAAAAGCGTACGCCAGTGCATTATCCTTTGCCTTGGGAAGTTAGCGCATACGAGCATGATAATCGCTCCCTTATCTGTTTGCTTCCCGTATAGCTGGGGGAACCTGATATCATAGCAGATGGATAAACCCATAAGCCCATATCGTGTGTTGATTACTTTAATTTCATCACCTGATTTAAAATACTTTTTTTCGTTTCTGAAGAGATGGATTTTCCGGTAGAAACCAACAAGTCTCGTGTCTTCAACAAAAACAAGGGTATTGTATATGTCAACACCATCTTGTTCTATAATGCTTCCGGCTATGATTTTGTTTGTGCTTATCTTGAGCAGTTTTTTTATTGTATCACCATCAATCGGTTCGCTTAATTCCCTAATATGCTCATAGTCCATGCCTGTTGTGAACAGCTCCGGGAATAAAATCAAATCTGCGTTGGATTCCCTGATTAACCGGACAGCCTTATTCAGGTTATTTTTTTTATCTCCCAGCTTAATGTTTGTCTGAGCCAGTTCAACCAACATCCTAATCCCTCAAATCCCGTATAATGGATATGAAAAGAATCAATAGAATCAGCAGCCCCAGTATTGTTGCTATGTTCACGGGAGCATACTGGGTTATTAATCCCACGATACCTGTTTCCTGTATGGTTGTGGTTGTCGTAGGCTGTGCTTTTTGTGTTGATGTGGTTGTTTTCTGTGATATTATTTTTATGTTTTTTTCTATGTATTTATCTTCGGTTACCATGGTTTGTGCCGTGATTTTGTTTTCAACAAATAAATCTATTTGCTTGTACATGAGTTCTTGAGCGTTTTCTATGGTCAGCATGTATGCTCCTTGTTTTGTCGTGGATTCAGCTAATATTTTACCCTCTAATTGGGCTGTTATTTTAATGCCGTCGGGCGCTGGTTTATCGTCTAATTTTACTGTTCCCCCAACCGCTATCTTATAGGCGCATACCGAGTCAACCAACAAAATAAATATCAAAAAAGTTAACATCACACGTGTTTTCATCTTGTTTATTAATTAGTATACGAGCGGTTAAATATTTAGCTTGAATCCAATATCACTAAACTATCATGGAAACATTATCTTCATGCGGCAAAAACTGCCTTATCCAGGATAACGTGGTGTTGGGTCTCGTATACAAAAAAGGCTGCATTCCGCTGAAGGTAGGCGTTAACGCAGTAATCCGCTCTAACTCCATATTATATTGTGATGTGGTGATAGGCGATGATTTTCGATGCGGGCATAACATCCTCATACGCGAGAAAACACAGTTAGGGGATAAGGTTCTGGTGGGCTCACATACTATAATAGACGGCCACTGCGTTATCGGGTCGAATGTCAGCATCCAGTCGGCGGTCTACATACCACTTAACGTATCAATCGGCTCTAATGTTTTCATCGGACCACGTGCTGTTTTAACCAACGATAAATACCCGGTTCGGATTAAAGGCGATTTACCGGGTCCAATACTTGAAGATAACGTTTCAGTAGGCGCTAATGCAACAATCCTGCCTGGGGTGAGACTGGGTGAAGGCTGTTTTATTGCAGCAGGCTCTGTGGTGACAAAAGATGTGCCCCCTAAAACATTAGCTATCGGTTCTCCTGCTAAAAACACCAAACTACCTGATAATCTTATGGGAGGTAATCTGTTATGAGAATACCCATAGCGAAACCAGCATTAGGCGAGGAGGAGAAGAAATCCGTAATGCAGGTGCTGGATTCTGGGATGATAGCCTGTGGTAGTGTCGTGGAGGAGTTAGAAGGTGAGTTCGCATCATATTGTCAGGTTAAACATGGTGTGGCAACAACATCAGGCACCAGCGCCTTATGCGTTGCCTTAAAATGCTTGGGCGTATCCGGAGAGGATAGGGTGTTGACGACACCCTTTAGTTTCATAGCAACCGCGAATTCGATACTATACTGCGCAGCGAAACCTGTTTTCGCTGACATAGAAGAGGATAGTTTTAATCTTGATCCAGTGGAGGTTGAAAAAAAACTATCGGAGGATGATAAAATCACCACACTGCTTCTGGTTCATCTCTATGGTTTACCCTGCGATATGAAGCCTTTATTGAAGCTCGCCCGTGAATACCAGCTTCATCTGGTTGAAGACTGTGCTCAAGCCCACGGCGCATTATATGATGGTAAAAAAGTTGGTTCATTTGGGGATGCTGGTTGTTTCTCTTTTTATCCTACAAAAAACATGGCCACCGGCGAGGGGGGATTGATTGTATCAGATGATGATGATTTTGTTGACAGAAGCCGGCTTTACATCAATCACGGGCAGAAAATCCGATACCAGCATGATGTTCTGGGATTCAATTACCGCTTAACTAACCTGCAGGCTGCTTTAGGCTTAGAGCAGCTTAAAAAGCTTAACGGGTTCAATGAGGTGAGAATAAAAAACGCTTCATTCTTAACTGATGGTTTATCTGATTTATCCTGGCTTAAAACACCTGCTGTGCCCCCTGGGAGTAAACATGTCTTCCACCAGTATACTGTGCGGGTAGCTGATAGGGATTCTTTCACCACCTATCTCTCCGACAACGGCATAGGATACGGCATCCATTATCCGTCTACTATATGCTCTCAACCCTATTATCAGAGCTTGGGTTATGATGGTTCTTATCCTGTCGCCGAGCAAGCGGCATCTGAGGTTGTGTCTTTGCCGGTTCACCCTATGTTAACCCGTGAGGAACTAGATTATATTGTAGATACGATAAGGATTTATCGAAGATGAGCTTATATGGTTTATCCACTGATGAGGCCGCTAAGGCATTAAAAGATGGTCTTCCTGTTGGAGTGTATGGTCTGGGCAAGATGGGGTTGCCTTTGGCTGGGGTGTTCGCTGAATCCGGTGCGCGGGTGTTTGGCGCTGACATAAACCCGGGGGTGGTGGATTCAATCAATAAGGGAACTAATCCTGTTATCGGAGAACCCGGCCTGGATGAGCTTATATCCCGGGTTAGCTCAGAAGGTAAATTAAGCGCTTCAACAAGTTTATCTGAGGTAGCCTCCAAGGCTGTTTTACATGTCATATTAGTCCCTACTCTGGTGAAAGACGGGGTTGTTGATTTATCGGTGGTTGAATCTGTTGCTTCAGAGCTATCCAAGGGATTAAAGAAAGGTGATGTGGTTGTCACAGAATGCACTATGCCTCCTGGTTCAACAATGTCTCTGATATCGTTGCTTGAGGGTTCAGGTTTGAAGGCGGGGGTTGATTTTGGTTTAGCGCATTGCCCTGAGCGCACTATGTCAGGTTCAGCTTTACGTGATATTAAAGGAGAATACCCTAAGGTGGTTGGTTGCCTGGATGATGCTTCATCTAAGGCTGTTTATGGTATTTATTCTGTTATTAACCTCCGGGGGGTTATTAATGTATCTGATATCCGCTCCGCTGAGTGCGTGAAGGTGTTTGAGGGGGTGTATCGTGATGTGAACATTGGTTTAGCTAATGAGCTTACCTTCGTCTGTGAGCGCTTGGGTGTGGATTCATTAGAGGTTTTTGATGTCGCCAACTCCCAACCATATTGTCATATTCATCGCCCCGGGGGTGTTGGAGGGCATTGTATCCCGTTTTATCCTTTTTTTGTGATGGATGATGAAACCGATTTACTTAGGGTGGCTCGGGCATTAAATGATTCAGTTGCCTTAAAGCTGGTGGATGAAGCAGAACGCTTATTAGGTGAATGTAGCCGGTCTTTGGATGGGGCTCGGGTGCTGGTTTTGGGTTTGTCTTTCCGCGAGGGGGTTAAAGAAACGATTAAATCTATTTCCCTTGATTTATTCGCTCATTTAAAGCAGAGAGGTGCTTTAGTCTCTTGCATGGACCCATTGTATACCCGAGATGAGGTGGAGTCTTTTGGGGTATCATATGCTGATTCATTTAAGGGGTTTGATTGTGTGTTGATTTCCACCAACCATCATGAGTTTCGGTCTCTTGACTGGGATACTATTTCTAAGGTATTATCTTATCCTGTGGTGGTGGATGGGCGTCAGGTGGTTGATCCCGTGAAGTTGAAGGAGCTTGGTTTATTGGTGTATTCCTTGGGCTATAGGATATAAGAAAAAGAGAAAAAGGTTTCTCTTATTTACAAGCAGGTACAATGGCCAGGCTGCTGTATTCTGGTGCATTGTATTCGTTTCCGCAGAATGTTATGTGGCTTATGCTGTTTTGTCCTGTTTTTGTTATGGTTCCGCTGCATTCAACCTTAAATATGCTTTTATTTGAACGTGGTTCATTTAGCCTTAGGGCTGAAAGTAAATAAAAAAGAAAAAAAGAGGGGTTTATTATTTTTTCTTGTATAGCAGGTATGCGAATGCTGGTGCTGTCAGAAGTGCTGCCAGCAGTATAGCCAGGCTTGTGAATTCCGGGCTGGATATTTGGGGTTTACATGTTCCTTTCGCGGTAGCCCATCCCATACCCCATATGTCATCGTATGGTGTGGAATTATCACAGTAGCATTCTTCAGCGCACTCGTATATCATTGGGTTGGAGCCTGGTGGGCATAAGTCTACTCTAAGTGTTTCGAGTGCGGTTGTTGGAGCTGTCTCCCAGAAGCATGCGTTACCGCATGGTGCGTAGCATGGGCATGGTTGTGTTGTTGGTGTGCTACAGTTCGGGTCTTCCATGTCTGTTAGTCCATCGCAGTCGTTGTCGAATGTATCATTGCATCTGCCTGACTCTGTTTTATAGCAGTTGCAGCATGCGTAGTCTGAGCCGTCATCGTCTGGGTTTATATAGCAGAATCCTCCGGCACCGAATACTTCAACGCATTCAAGGTAGGTTGCCAGGTCACATACTTCGCTTGCCGGTACAACACACTCTGAGTGTCCGCAGCAGTGGTATGATGCTCCATCATATCCTCTTGCAAGGCATTCTTCATTATCGGTTGAACCATTATTTCCCGTTACCGTTATTACCACTCCGTCGCAGGTGAGATCTTCTCCGGCAACGGTCAGGGTCATCGTGTCTGTGTCTGTTAGTCCGCTGTTGTCTTGCACGAGGAGTTCTACTGTGATTGTTCCTGCGGTGTTGAATACTGCGCTGGGGTTTGAGCCGGTGAGCTCGTATGTTCCGTCTTCATCGATATCCCAGCCGTAGTATGTTATGCTTCCATCGGGGTCGTAGCTTTCGGGACTACCGTGGCTGTCGCCGTTTCCGTCTTCATTTAATGCATCAAAGTTTACGGTTTGCCAGATGTTCACTGTTTGGTCGAATCCTGCATCCGCCACAGGGGCATATTCTTCACATGCGTCTCCTACGCCGTTCCCGTTAGTGTCTGTTTGGTCGGGGTTTGGTGTGTCAGGGCAGTTGTCGTCTGCGTCGGGTATCCCGTCCCCGTCTGTGTCTTGTGCGACTAATAGTTTTATTGTGTTGAAGTATAGTATTTCGCTTGCGCTTTTAGTCGGTCCGGGGTCGGCTTCGATTTCTTCTTCTACTGCTGTAACAACTCCTGTTAGCAGGATTGTTATCATCAGGAATGCTAATGTTTTTTTCATTTTTTCAGAATACAGGAATTTTATTGTTATTTATTTGAACATAAGTCTTTAAATAGCGGAATGTCATTGAACATATCACATTCTGGTGAATAAGAAAGAAAAAAAAGAAGAGTTTTTTATTCTCTTCTATTAACCAGCAGGTATGCGAACGCTGGTGTGGTTAGTAGTGCTGCTAGTGCTATGGCTAGGCTGGCGTATTCTGGTGCGTTTATTGGGTCTGTGCCTGTTATGCAGGCATCGAAGTGGCTCATGGTTCCTCTATCTCTTAGTTCGCATATTAGGGTGTTTGTTCCTGTTTGTGGGTTTATGTTCACGTGGTAGCCGTCTCTGGGGTCTTCTGGGGCGCAGTTTTCGTGTATTGTTTCCCCCATTATTCTCACCCCGTTTAGTGTGCATTCCATTATGTCGTTGTCTATTGAGATGAAAAGGTCGTAGTTTTGGTATTGGTTTCCTTCGAAGGTGCATGTTGCTGTTGTGGTTGTGTCAACCGGCCAGTAGGTGTTGTATTGTAGGTTGCATCCGCTGGTGTCTTCTGAGCCTAGGGGTAGGGTGTTATCCCATGTGCATAGGTCGTCTTGGAGGCAGGGTCTGCAGTATTGTGCGCTGGCTGTGTTTAGCAGGCTGATTATTAGTAGTGTTGTTATTATCCCTAATGTGGTTGTTTTTTTCATTTTTTTTTTCTCCCAGAAAATACAGGAATTTTATTTTTATTTATTTGAACATAAGTCTTTAAATAGCAGAGTGTGTTTGAACATATCACTTAATGCTTTTTTTTTTTATCAGCAAATATGTGGATGATGTTGAGGCCATAAGGCCGATTAAAGCCATTTTCTGGTCGCTGAA
>NJDH01000002.1 GCA_002254405.1 Candidatus Altarchaeales archaeon ex4484_96 | reverse complement strand
ACACAAAAACAACTACTATCTGTATCTCAAAGAGATGGAGTTTCGGTTCAACCACCGAAACTCTGACATATTTAAGACGATGTTCGAAATAATTTATGGGTGATCTGGTACGGATTTTGAGTAATCACCTTTTATTTTATGGTTTTTTTTTGTCAATTCAGCAAGTGCACATAAACCTATGATGAAGATTTCAACAAAAATACTATATCTATATGATTAATTTAATTAATTATTAAGAAAAAACTTGCATATTTATATAACAAATACAATATTATTTAAAGAAACATTCATATAAGGTGAAATAATGGGTGAGATAATAGCAGCAGACACCGCATGGATAATGGTATGCACGGCAATGGTAATGCTTATGACCTCCGGTCTGGCATTGTTCTATGGGGGGATGGTCAGGAGAAAAAACATAATATCGATGCTGTCACTTTGTTTCGTGACAATGGCAATCATCAGCGTACAATGGGTTTTCTTTGGTTATAGCATGGCCTTTGGCTCGGATATCGGGGGATTCGTCGGAAATATGGATTACCTGTTATTGAATGGGGTGGGTCAGGAAGCATCAGAGCTTGCCTCAAATCTCCCGCATATGGTGTTTTCGGCGTTCCAGATGATGTTCGCTATAATAACCACGGCAATCATAGCAAGTGCCTTCGCCGAAAGAGTGAAATTCATCTCATGGATTCTTTTCATCGTATTATGGTCCACGATAGTTTACGCTCCAATAGCCCACTGGGTCTGGGGGGGGAGGATTTCTTGGGAACCTGGGAGCACTTGATTTTGCAGGCGGCACGGTTGTTCACATATCCAGCGGCATATCTGCCCTGGCAATAGCGCTTGTCATAGGCAAGAGAAAGGGATACGGGCAATACAGCATCGAACCCCATGACCTGCCCATGACGGCTATTGGAACCGCTCTTTTATGGTTCGGGTGGTTTGGATTCAACGCTGGAAGCGCACTAGCCGCCAACGGGCTGGCAGCTAACGCATTCCTTGTGACCAACACGGCAGCTGCAACATCAGCCTTAACCTGGATGATTATCGGATGGTATCTGGACGGAAAACCCTCCCTGCTTGGAATGCTATCGGGTGCCGTTGCGGGATTGGTTGTCATAACGCCTGCAGCAGGATATGTGGATGTGGGTTCATCTGTTGTGATGGGGTTCCTGGTTGGGGCATTATGTTACTTCGCTGTTTTGCTGAGGTCCAGGGCCCAGATTGACGAATCGCTTGACGCCTTTGCGATACACGGGGTCGGAGGCAGCCTGGGCGCGTTGTTGACGGGTGTGTTCGCATCGACTACAGTGAACCCGGATATAAGCGGGGGCCTTGTTGCAGGGAATCTCAACCAGTTAATAGCTCAGTTACTGTCAGTTATTGCCGTCGTATTATATGCGTTTGTGGTGACCTATATACTGGTGAAGCTAATAGATAAATTGGTTGGATTGAGGATATCCGAAAAAGAGGAGTATCTTGGGCTGGATATCGCCCAGCACCGGGAGATAGCCTATTCGTGAGGTGATTATGATGTACATGATTGAAGCAATAATCAGACCCGAGAAACTGCAGGAAGCGAAGGGGGTTTTGGATGATGCGGGATTCCATGGCCTGACCGTGACTAAGGTAAGAGGCCGGGGCAGGCAGAAGGGTATTAAGCTGCAGTGGCGTGCTGGTGAATACAGCGTGGATTTAATAGAGAAAATCAAGCTGGAAATTGTCGTTAAGGCAGATGAAGTGGACAGGGTGGTTGATTTGATATGCGGGGCGGTTGGTACGGATAATGTCGGTGACGGCAAGATTTTCATCCATGAGTTGAGTGATGTGGTGAGGATTCGAACAAAGGAACATGGAATAAAAGCGATTTAAACGATTCTTTAATTTTTTTATTTTTTATTAAAGAAATCATTAATTTTTATATATAAAATTCATAAAAAATAATATTGAGGGCATTAAAATGAAGAAAAAAAACAAAAACTATGTTATGGAACAGGTGCAGAAGAAAAAAGTGAAATTCATCAGATTATGGTTCACCGACATCCTAGGCTCCCTGAAGAGCTTTGCGATAACATCAAGCGAGTTCGAAACCGCACTGGAAGACGGGATGGGATTCGACGGCTCCTCAATAGAGGGGTTCGCCAGGATACATGAAAGCGATATGATAGCCATGCCAGACCCCCAGACATTCCAGATAATACCCTGGAGGCCTAAAGAAGAACACGCAGTAGCCCGAATGTTCTGCGATGTACTGCAGCCGGACGGCAAACCATACGACGGATGCCCTAGGTGGGCTTTAAAAAGAAATCTTGAGGAAGCCAAAAAAATGGGATACGACTTTTATGTCGGCCCTGAACTGGAGTATTTCTACTTCAAGAGCGCCGAATGCCCCGAGGGACTTGACATGGGAGGCTACTTTGACTTAACACCCCTTGATGTTGCAAGCGACCTCAGGCGTGAGACTGTTTTAACTCTTGAAAACATAGGCATACAGGTTGAATACAGTCACCATGAGGTAGCCCCCTCCCAGCATGAGATAGATTTAAGGTACTGTGAAGCCCTGAAAATGGCTGATAACGCAATGACATACCGCCTGGTCGTCAAGGAGGTAGCAATGCAGCATGGCGTATATGCTTCATTCATGCCGAAACCAATATATGGGGAAAACGGCAGCGGAATGCACGTCCACCAGTCTCTTTTTAAGGGGGACAAAAACGCCTTCTTCAAGAAAAACGGAGAATACTACCTTTCGGACTTAGCCAAACACTATATAGCCGGCATATTAAACCACATACCATCGATGACATCCATACTGAACCAGTGGGTTAACAGCTACAAAAGACTGGTCCCCGGATACGAGGCTCCGGTCTACATTTCATGGGCTAAAAAGAACCGTTCAGCCTTGGTTAGAGTACCCGAGTATAAGCCTGGCAAAGAAAAATCCACCAGAATAGAGCTTCGAAGCCCGGATCCGGCATGCAATCCCTATCTGGCGTTTTCTGTTATGCTCGCAGCAGGACTTGATGGGATAAAAAACAAGACCTCCCTGCTTGATCCCGTGGAGGAAGACATATACGAGATGAATTATCATGAGAGAGAAAACAAGGGCATAAACACACTGCCAAGCAACCTGTGGGAAGCAATTAAAAGAACCGAGGAAAGCGATTTGGTCAGGAAAGCCCTAGGAGACCATATATACGAGAAATTTATAGACAATAAAAAAATCGAGTGGGATAATTACCGGACGCGTGTTAGTAATTACGAGCTGGAGAAATACCTGCCGATACTGTAGATGGGCTAAATATCTATCCCTAATCCAATAATTTATGTGATGGAAAAAAATGCGGTATTGGTTTTAGCTGACGGTACGGTAGTTGAGGGAACCGGCTTTGGCGCCGAATGCGAGGCATCGGGTGAGGTCGTATTCAACACCTCGATGACGGGCTACCAGGAGGCTTTAACGGATCCCTCATACAAGTACCAGATTCTATTAATGACCTACCCTCTTGTAGGCAATTATGGCATAAGCGATAAGGCATTTGAGTCCTATAAGATACAGTCCGAGGGTTTCATCATACGGGAGCTGAACTATAACGCAAGAGATTCAGCCCAAAAAAACAACCTCGATGGCTTTCTCAGCGAATATGGGATACCCGGTATCGCAGGTTTAGACACCCGTTTTCTGACCAGGAAAATCAGATTACATGGGGTATTAAACGGCATATTAAAGTATCCGTTTGAGGCGGGTGAGCTCTCTGATTTGAGGGAGCGGGCATGCAAGCTAAAAAACATATCGGAGCTTGATCTGGTTGATATGGTATCAGTTGACCAGATAATCAAACATGATGCTGTCGGGGATAAAACCGTTGTATTAATTGATTGCGGTGTTAAAAGAAGCATAATCAACCTGCTTGTTGGCCGGGGAGTTAACGTGATTCAGGTGCCGGCTAAAACAGGTGTTGAAGAAATCATGGACATGCAGCCGGATGGCATACTGGTCTCCAACGGACCTGGGGACCCCAAGAGACCATCGTATCTAATCGAGTCCATAAGCAATCTTTTAGACGAGGGGTTGCCGATGTTCGGTATCTGCCTTGGGCTGCAGTTGATAGCATTAGCGTTGGGTGCTGAAACCTATAAGCTCAAGTTCGGGCATCGGGGCAGCAACCACCCGGTCAAGGACTTAAATACGGGGAGAGCGCATATCACCTCCCAAAACCATGGTTTCGCTGTTGATGAGAAGTCCATGCCTGATAGCCTTCAGGTATCTCATATCAGCTTAAACGATAATTCGGTTGAGGGAATAGTGCATCAGGAGCTGCCTGTTAGCGCTGTCCAGTATCATCCTGAGGGTCACCCAGGTCCCTGGTACAATTATTATCTATTCGATGAGTTCGTTGAATCCCTGAAATAAAAGATAGATATATTAGCCTGTTTATCAGATAATTAACCGTTATGGCCGAAGAGATTGCTTTCATGGTTAATGTATTTTATTTCCTGTATGATCTAATCAGGCAGGGGATAGAATATCTGCTTGGTATCACATTATATCAGGCTAATCCTGTTTATGCGCAAAAGTACGCGGACGCTATTTCCATGCTGATTCCGGTAACCGCTTTGTGGCTTATACTGGAGTTCGTTGAGGGATTCAAGCGGTTTTTGAAGTTTATTGTTTTAGCCGGGTGGATACTGGTTTTAATCTCTATAGCTATAACTCTCATATAATCTTCTGACTCGGCCGGCTCCATCTATTCTTTCAATAACCTCGATTGTTCCCTGCGGAACAAAATCATGCCATGGTCTGCCGTCTATCATCCTGTTTCTTATTTCTGTGCCAGAGTATTGTTTCTTGTTAAACATCGGGGTTGTCTTAACCTCATAGCCTTCGTTTTTGAACAGGTTTTTCTCTTTTTCCCCGTTGGCGTATACTACATCAAACTCTGGGCTGATTTCTTCAACATGCGATACCCATCGGTTGTCGTTATTGATATCGTTTATTTCCACTATCTCGTATCTGATTCTTGTTTTCAGCGATTTTTTTATCATATCCCTTCTTTCTGAGGCACTGAAGGGATTTTCCAGCGTGTGGCTTTCCTGTGAGCTGCCTACTCCGATGATAAGGTAGTCTACGTCGTTTGCCACCCATTCAATAAACTTCAGGTGCCCGAAATGAAAAGGCTGAAACCTGCCAACAATTAAACCCTTTCTACTCAATTTTTTCCTCCATCTTATACTCCCGATAAGTGAGATATCCTGCTATTAATGAAATTACATATAACAGGTATTTAAACCAGTCGGCTATTAATAGAACGGTAAGGCTTATTTGTTTCTCCTTGGTCACAAGGTGGTTTCTCACAGTGATTGTCTTACCCGTCTTGGGCAGTTCCAGCTTTACCGGGTAGACTCCTGTCCTTGTTGGTACTGTTATGGCTCCCTCGCTGTCTTCTCCTATGATCTGAAGTCCCTTGGGCGCTCCTGGAGCTGTTGCCTCGTCGACCGTGGCGTAGTTACCTTCCATCCGGGTAACCTGGGAGGAGCCCATACTGAAAACCCCCATCTGCCAGATGAGTATTGGAACAATCAAAAGCATGAACACTGCTACAAGTAATGCGGCCCCTGCGAGAACCCATCTGAGGTTGAAACCCGCGGGAAGGTTTTTTCTAGCTATGGCGGCCAGGGTTAACCCAACCAGCAGGGTAAACAAACCCAGGTTGAATGTGAATAATCCTATGGAAAAAACAATATAGCCTGTGATGAATTTCTTGTTTTGTTTAACGGCTGCCGAAAGAAGGAATAGTATAATAATGAACAGGATGGTTGTCTCAGGAGCCGGTAGCTCGCTTCCGCCCTCGGCACCGAATGTATTAAGTACCCTATAGCTTGCAGGAAGGTATATGTATGTGTTGGCTGTGGTAATGGGTAAATCCGTTTTCGCAAGCGGTATTTCAATCATTGTTATCGGACCAAGCGGGTTGGTGGTGGTGAAATACACTAGGTCGAGGTTTCCGTGCTCGGTTTTAGGAAAAGACAGGAATAATTTCTCCTCTTTCGTTAGTTTCACAGCAGCCCTGTCGGTTGAAGCATAAAGCGGGGTTCCCGGAGCGTCTATTTCGATGTAGTCCATTCCGGTGTTCGCGTAGTCATAGTTCATTTCACCAACGATGCTGCCTTTTTCTGTTATGGCTATCTGGTTGGTTGCCATTCTTACAGAGGCCGAAAGTGAGGGCAGAACCTCGAGCTGCTTTACGGTTACGGAAAAGCCGTTATTTCTTGATGCTATGAATGCTCTGGCGTTTGAGTACTGTGAGTTCATGCTTGACTCGGAGAGGTCTATTTCCCTGGCGTTGGTTGAGATGCTGATTTTCTTCTCAGGGTCTGATTCAATCAAGACATGGTGTTTATCCTCTTTTAATGGTACTCTGATTTCCCGGGTGCTAAATAATCCGGTGATTGAGATTGATGCTTCATTGGATTGTAAATCAAGCAGTAGCTTGTTTCCTGACTGCTCCCATTTCATAGCTCCGCTAACCGAAGAGACTATTTCATTGTTCGGAAGGTCCAGGGTGTAGCTTCCCAGTGAGCTGCCGTAGGCCTTGAAGTATATGAGATAGTTGAAGCTGTTTCTCTCAGCATAGGTGTATCTGAAGTTACCGTCTATCAACATGGCTACTTTTTCACTTCTCTGTAGTGTGATTCTATTTTTGTAGACTCCAAAGCGGTCTCCGTCTATGGCATACCCATGCTCTAAATCAAACTCCAGTTTGTTTATCGGCCCGTTGACGTGTAGTATAATCTGTCCTATGGTTCTGATTATCAGCTTGCCTTCAAGCTTTATCAACCCCTCGTCTGCGATAAAAAAATAGCCTCCATCATCAAATGATACGGTTGTTTCTTGGCCGTTAATCTTTAAATCGGTTACCAGCACATCCGATGCTGGCCCGAATAGATAGACCTTTACATTCTCTCCCTGGATTATCTCACCTGTGCCCTGGATTATTAGGAGGTTTTTTTCTAGGTCACCTGATAGTGTTATCCGCTCCAGGGTGTATATATCCTCTTGTGTTTCGTTGATGACTATTATCTGGGTTGCAAAGCATTGGTTAGCTGTTGCAATTAAAATAAGCAGGCAAAAGGCAAGTACTGTTTTTTTCATCTTCTTATCTATTTAAGGGGCGGGCTTTAAATTAGGAGCCAGAACCTAATACTTTGTCAATTTTTTCTTTTAGTTTCTCTTGGGATACTGGTTTACTGAGATAGTCGTCTGCGCCCAGTCCAAGGCACTTTTCCACTATTCTCTTGTTTCTGATTATGCTTACTACAATTATTTTTATGTTCGTTTGGTGTTTTTTAAGCTCTTCTATCACATCCATCCCATCCATGCCCGGCATCCTAAGATCCAGCAATATGATATCTGGTATCTTTTCTTTGGCTATCTTCAGTCCTTCTTCTCCATTGCTTGCTTCTGTTATTTGAATGTATCCTAGTCTCTTGAGATGTCCTGTTATTGCTTTTCTCTCGAATATCGAGTCCTCTATCACTAGTATTGAGGTCATTTTATGTAAATCTAATGGTTTAAGGACGTATAAATATTAGTGACATAAATTGCATTAAGGGATTATTGAGACAAAAAACCCCGTGTTGTGGCATTATTGGGTCATTGTGCATTATTTAGGTGTTTATTTCATCCATAGAACAGTATTCTACTGAATAAAAAAGACTCTAACACACATCAGTTGAAGCCTTATTTTTAATCTAACAAGTATAATATAAAATACTATGGATATTTACCACTCCATACAAAATGAACGAAATTGATTTAAAGAGGATTAAGAAAATGGTTGCTAAAAAGAAGAAAGCAAGGAAGAAAAAAAAAGCCATAGTTGATGTTCCCCAAGACAAGGTGTTCTGGGTGCATGATGGGCCGGTGCTGAAGAATCTGGAGGATCTAGCGAACGAGCTTTCAAAGATGAGCTTTGAAACATTCCACTACCATGTGAACCCCTACAAAAACGATTTCGCTAACTGGATTAAGGAGGTAATAGGGGACGCTAAATTAGCCGATGAAATCCGCAAACTTAAGACCAGAAAAAGCACGAGCCGCCATGTTAAAGAAAAAATAAAGCAATTAAATGGTTAGGTGGCTACTTAAAAGATGGTGAAAAAGAAAGCAGATTATCTTTTCGAGTTAAGCTGGGAGGTCTGCAACAAGGTAGGTGGCATAAACACAGTTATCAAATCAAAGATACCTGCAACCCTGAGAATATACGGGAGCAATTATTTTTTAATTGGGCCTTATTTTCATGAAAAAGCAGTATCTGAGTTCCAGGAGAAGATACCGCCTAAGGCGTTAGGTAAGGTTTTCGAGAAACTTAAAAAGAAAGGTATTGTATGCCATTTCGGTAAATGGCTTACCCACAAACAACCTAACACAATACTTGTAGACTACCAGGGCTATACATCCCGCAACTATGAGCTTAAAGGCAAGCTGTGGACAAGCTTCGAGATTGATTCACTGGGAACCTATTTTCACGACTTTGATGAGCCAATGCTGTGGGGTGCGGCCGCAGGGGAGCTTCTTGAGGAATTGGTTAAGACAAAGCAGTTCAGAGACCAGAAGATTGTAGCCCACTTCCACGAGTGGCTTTCATGCGGAGCCCTACTACACCTTAAAATGAATGACGTGAAAATTGCC
The DNA here is from genome assembly GCA_002254405.1 of Candidatus Altarchaeales archaeon ex4484_96. Classification (GTDB taxonomy): domain Archaea; phylum Altiarchaeota; class Altiarchaeia; order IMC4; family QMZM01; genus EX4484-2. The sequence goes on along the minus strand of NJDH01000002.1, from coordinate 34,541 downwards.
TCTGTTTTCACCACACACGGTACAATGCTGGGTCGCGCATTAGCAGGTAACAACGTGGAATTGTATCATAAGATTAATAATATGGACCCTGAAAAGGAGGCTTATGATTGGCATGTACACCCTAAGCATCAGGTGGAGAGGGTTTCAGCTCATGTAGCGGATGTTTTCACCACGGTAAGCGAGATAACGGCTTTGCAGGTTAATAATTTTCTGAGGAAAAAACCCGATATACTGCTTTATAATGGTATGAACATCGATGAAAACCGCACATTCGAGCAGATATCGGTTGACCACCTCTCCTACAAGGAGAAGATAAAGGAGTTTCTAACCTATTATTTCTTTCCATACTATCAGTTTGATTTAAACAAAACACTCATTTTTTTCACCACAGGCAGATATGAGTTCCACAACAAGGGATTTGATTTATTTATTGAGTCTCTGGCGAAGCTTAACAGAAAACTTAAAAAGGAGAAATCCAAGAAAACCATTGTCGCATTCTTTTGGGTTCCAAGGGACACCCTGCGAATTAAACCCGAGATAACCCATAACAGGACCTACTTTGAGGACATACAGGAGTCTATTGAGGACAGCATTAATGACATAAAAAACAGGATTATCAGGAACCTGATTTCAGGCAAATCCACTGCAGTGAATCACATACTCAAGGAGCAAATCCGCTTTGAGACCAAAAAGAAGGTCCTGAAATTCCATAAAAAAGGCGTTCCTCCGTTGTGTACGCATGATTTGCCTCAGGAGGAAAGCGACCCTATATTGTCTCATTTGAAGAAAAACAATCTATTAAACGCCAAAGAAGACAGGGTGAAGACGATATTCTATCCTATTTATCTGACGGGGGCTGATAGTTTGCTTGACTTAAACTATGATGAAGCGATACTTGGGTCTCATCTTGGTGTTTTCCCCTCATACTATGAGCCCTGGGGGTACACGCCTCTTGAAACTGCTGCGTTGGGTGTTGCCTCTATCACAACCGATTACGCTGGATTCGGCAGGTACCTTATGCAGGATACGAGCAGGGTCAACAGGGGCGTTTACATCCTTGAGATATTCAATAAGTCACATAAGAAAAAAATAGACATCCTTTATAATAGTCTTTATGATTTCTCGAAACTCAGCGTAAACCAGAGGGTTAAAAACAAGGTGGAAGCATACAATATCGCTTTGATGGTTGATTGGGCTGTTTTGATAAACAATTATGTTATGGCACATAATTCAGCGATCAAGAAAGTATATAACTAAAAGAATGCACTACGATGCAGATTATCCACAAACTCGGGAAAAAAACAACATCGAAGGAAACCAATAAAGAAACATCCTTTCTTTTATCAAACAACAGGCTGGGTTATACTTTTTTTCCCAACAACCCATCATCTCACAGGTTGAGCAGGTATATGGGGGTTTTTTTCTCACATGATAACATGCTTTATCGGGTTATCGCCGAGTTGGGTCCGGATAGGGTTTTTGAGGTCAGGCGGGTGTTGAATAAGTTCTATAGGGTGGATAGGTTTATTAGCTCTAATCGGGAGGTTTTTTTTATGCCTTCGGGTATAAACAGTTTTGTTTATCGTCTGGGGAAAAAAGAACCGATAAGAATCTGTTTGGATATCAGACCCTCTTATGAGCCTGCTGCGATGGGCAGGTTTTATGGGCTGTCGGAGGTGGATGATAAGCTTCTTATCGAGTACACGAAGAATAACCCTAAATCAGGTGAGGCACAATACCGGCTTTATGTTGCATTTAAACCCGAGCATCTGGATTACGATAGGGTTGAGAGATGGGTTGGAGCTCATTATCAGCTGGATAGGGAGCGTAATTCCCCTCCCGTGGAATTGGGTGTTTATGATTTGCTGAGATTAAATACCAAAAAAATCGCGGTTTCTTTTTCTTTGGCTAAAAATGAGGCTCTTGATGAGGTGGATTATGTTTATGAAAACCTAAGAGGCCTTGAGAGCAAGGATAGAAGAGAGGTTGAGTCTTCTGTATGCGGTGATTTTTTCAAGAGCAAGGATAAAAAGACGAAGGATGTGTTTTTCGCCTATAATGCGTGTAGATTATCACTGAAGCAGCTTACAGTGGATGGTCGGGTGCATGCGGGTTTGCCTTGGTTTTTTCAGGTGTGGAGCAGGGATGAGCTGGTTTCGTTAAAGAGTGTGTCTTGGCCTGTTAAAAAAAAGATTTTATTCGATTATCTTGGATTGATTGCTGAAGATGGGAGGTTACCTAATCTACCGGGTGTGGTGTCTGCGACAAACGCCGATTCTATTGGTTGGCTTTTTCTGCGATTCGATGAGTGCTTTAATAAGCTGTTGATGAAGGAGAGGGATGTTGTTTTGGAGGCTTTTATCAAAAGTGTTTGCAGGATGAACGAGAATTATATGACAGATGAGTTTCTTATGAACAGGTCTAAGGAAACCTGGATGGACTCGGTTTACGCAGATGATGGTCGGTTAGGCTGTAGGTTGGAGATTCAGGCGTTTCTTTTGAGGATGTATGCTTTGGGTTATAGGCTTACTAGGCTTAAGAAATTTGATAAGTCATCTAATGTATTTTTTTATCTTAGGGATGAGTTTGTTCGCAGGATAAGGCGTTGTTTTTACCGGGATGGTCTTCTGCTGGATGGGGTGGGTGATGCGACTATCAGACCTAATGTTTTTATTGCGGCTTATGTTTATCCCGGGATTTTATCTCGGGGGTTGTGGGCTAGGTGTTTTCGCAATGTTTTGGCTCGTCTTTGGCTTGATTGGGGTGGTCTATCCTCTATTGATAAAAAAAGCGGGCTTTTTTTGGATGAGCATACGGGGGAGAATCCTGCAAGCTATCATCGGGGTGATTCTTGGTTTTATTTGAATAATCTGGCTGCTCTTGTTTTGCATAGGACTGATGCGAAAGGCTTTGGGAGTTATGTTGACGCTATTGTTGAGGCTTCAACGGATGATATTTTGTGGGATGGCATGCTCGGGCATCATTCGGAGCTGTCGCCTGCGGGTGTGAGAAAATCCGCTGGCTGCGGCATGCAGGCATGGAGCAGCGCCATGTATCTGGAATTAATAGATGAGCTGTTTGGTTGATGCTTGATATATAATACATTAATAGTATTAACTTATCTAGGATGGTTTATGATGTTGTTGTTATCGGCGGGGGGCCGGCTGGCTGCACGGCCGCGTTATATGCTAAAAGAAGCGGGCTGAAAACCCTGCTCATAGAAAAAGGAATCATAGGCGGATACATTGTTAACGCCAGGTCACTTGAGAATTATCCTGGTTTTAGCTCGATATCCGGGATGGATTTCGGGTCGAAACTAAGCGAGCAGCTTAAGGGGTTTGATGTTGAGTTAATGCCCGATGAGGTAGTTCAGCTCTCGCTTAAAGGCGAAATAAAAGAAGTTTCAACCAGGGAAAAAAAGATTCAAACAAAGACTGTTATTCTCGCATCCGGAACAGAGCACAGGAAGCTCGGGATAAAAGGAGAGGCTGAGTTCATCGGGCGGGGTGTGAGTTTCTGCGCAACATGCGATGCTCCCTTCTACCGTGACCGTAAGGTGGCTGTCATCGGAGGCGGCAACTCAGCTGTGGATGAAGCATTGACTCTTTCTGAGATGGCATCCACTGTTTATTTAATCCACAGGCGGGATATGCTGAGAGCCGAGCAGGTGAGGTGCGAGCAACTAGCTGAGAAGGGAGTGAAGATATTGTATGATACTGAGCTAACGCAGATTAAAGGCGATAAGATGGTTGATTCTGTTATGTTAGTGAACAATAAAACAAAACAAAAAAGCGAACTTGACGTGGATGGGGTCTTTATCGCCGTAGGTTATGTGCCCTCCACTCTGATAGCCCAGGAGGCTGGGGTAAATCTTAACGGAACAGGATATGTTATAGTGGATGAAAGCCAGAAAACCAATGTTGATGGTGTTTATGCTGCCGGTGATGTTACCGGTGGCGTATTGCAGGTTGCGACTGCTGTGGGGGAGGGTGCTATTGCGGGGGTTTCGGTTTTTAATTATTTGAGGAAACCCTATTGGAGCCGTCTTTAATCCGCGGGTTCCAATAAATATAATGATTAATCATGATATTTCGTCTTTAGTCGAATATTCTTCATCTTTTATTTATATAACCTTATTATCAATGATTAATAATGATAAATTATCTCTATTTAGGGAAAAAAAATAAAACGAGGTATCTAAATGGCTGAAAAAGCAGGTAATAGATGGTTGGTCATGATTGGGGCGCTTATGCTTCAATTATGTTTAGGGGCAGTTTATGCATGGAGTGTTTTTGCCGCTGAACTGAAAGCAGATTTTGCATGGAGTGTAACAGAAACCCAGATAGTATTCTCTGTGGCACTAGCAACATTTGCTCTGGTTATGGTATGGGCTGGTAAGTTGCAGGACAAGATGGGTCCCCAGAAAATCGCGCTTGTAGGTGCGGGATTGCTTGGATTATCATACGTGGCATCGGGTTTCATGACCGGAAACTTCATGTGGTTCTTGCTGACATTGGGTATAGGAGCTGGTGCAGGAATCGGATTAGCTTACGTATGCCCTATTGCGGCACTAGGAAAGTGGTTCCCGGATAAACTTGGTCTGGCAACAGGTCTAGCAGTAGCCGGATTCGGGGGCGGAGCGTTTTTCATATCCGTTCTCTCAGGTAAGGGAATAAACATGATAGGAATACAGATTGATTTAATACAACTTCTGGCAAAATACGGCCTCGGCGGTACCCTGCAGATATGGGGTATAATGTTCTTAGCTGTTGGAGGTGTTGGAGCATTTCTGCTGAGCAATCCACCTGCTGGATGGAAACCCGAAGGATGGGTGCCACCTGCACCGTCAGCCAAGACCGCGACATCAGAGGACTGGGAGCGTGGGGCTATGATAAAAACACCCCAGTTCTGGATGCTTCTTGTGATGTTCGTGTTCGCCGCATCAGCCGGTTTGATGACAATCGGAATACTTAAGGTTTATGGAATCGACTCCGGGCTGGCGGCAGCTGCTGCTGGAACAGCAGTCGGAATACTATCGATATTTAATGGAGCTGGCAGGATAGTATGGGGCTGGTTATCCGACAAACTGGGAAGACCAATGGCTATGGCTTTGATGTTCTTCCTACAGGCCTTGATGATGTTCGCCCTGATATTTTTGGGTCTTGGTTCGAACACCACAGGACTGGCGGTAGCCGCGGCATGGATTGGTTTCATGTTCGGAGGAAACTTCGCATTGTTCCCGGCAGCTACAAGGGACTTCTTCGGAATAAAGAACTATGGCGGAAACTATGCTATGGTATTTTTGGGTTATGGTGTGGCAGGAATCATCGGACCGATACTGGCCGGACAGGCTAAAGACATACTAGGAAGCTACGATATGGCCTTTATCATATCCGGAGTAATGTGTGTGATAGCGGCAGTACTGGCCTTCCTTACAAAGGCACCACATCACAACGAGTAAAAAAAGATAATACAATATAAAACGGAGGTGAATTGAGATGACAAAAACAGATGAAGAAACAGAAGCATCTGAGGCACAGATAGCTGTTCACTGGCAGGAGGAGCAATATTTTAAACCTCCCACGAGCTTTATTGCCCAAGCGAACATGACCGACAGCGACATACGTGAGCGGTTTAGTCTGGATAATTACCCGGAATGCTTCAAGGAATACGCAGACCTTCTGGACTGGTATGAGTACTGGGACACGACACTTGACACAAGCGACGCACCATGCTGGAAGTGGTTTGTAGGCGGGAAGATAAACGTCTGCTACAACTGTGTTGACAGACACCTTGATAAGCACAAAAACAAGACAGCGATTCATTTCGTCTCGGAGAACGAAGAGGAGCGAATCGAGCACATAACATTTCAGGAACTCTATGTGCGCGTCAACGAATTTGCTGCACTGCTTAAAGACATGGGATTGAAAAAAGGTGATAGGGTAACGGTCCACCTACCAATGGTCCCGGAGCTTCCGATAACCATGCTTGCTTGCGCAAGGTTGGGTATAATCCATTCAGTGGTTTTCGGTGGATTCAGCGGCAAAGCAGCTGGTGAAAGAATCGAGGACTCGAAAAGCGATATCCTTATTACAATGGATTTTCGGCTGTGACTCCGATGGTCGATGGCAGGGATGTTTTCGTGAACGACCTGCTTAAGAAATACCGCGGAGCCAGGGTTGACCCGGTGAAGATGCCAGCAGAAGACCCGCTTTTCCTGATGTACACCAGCGGAACAACAGGTAAACCCAAGGGATGCCAGCACAGCACGGGAGGTTATCTCTCCTATGTTACGGGCACATCAAAGTATGTCCAGGATATTCATCCCGAGGATGTGTACTGGTGTATGGCAGACATTGGCTGGATTACGGGACACTCCTACATAGTGTATGGACCTCTTGCATTAGCCGCTTCGACGGTAATATTCGAGGGTGCGCCAACCTACCCGGATCCCGGAAGGCCTTGGAGGATAGCAGAAGAGCTTGACGTGAACATCTTCCACACCTCTCCGACAGCAATCAGGGCGTTAAGAAAAGTTGGTCCGGATGAACCAAAAAAGTACAACTACAACTTCAAGCACATGACGACTGTTGGTGAGCCGATTGAGCCCGAGGTCTGGAGATGGTACTATAATGTGGTTGGTAAGGGTAAGGCAGTGATTGTCGACACCTGGTGGCAGACCGAGACAGGCGGTTTCCTTTGCAGCACCCTGCCCGCGTTGGATGCGATGAAGCCGGGCAGTGCAGGACCTGGTGTACCTGGTATCCATCCTGTTATCTTTGATGACGAGGATAGGGAAATCAAACCCGGTGAAAGAAAGGCAGGTAATATCTGCATTAAAGCCCCGTGGCCTGGAGCTTTCCAGACGATATGGGGCAACCGGGAAAGGTACGTTGACACCTACTACGGGAGATACTGCAAGGACAAGAACAGCAAGGACTGGCGCGACTGGCCGTATCTGGCTGGAGATGCTGCTTTGCTGGCTGAAGACGGTTATTTCAGGATACTGGGCAGGCTTGACGACGTTATTAACGTAGCAGGTCACCGTCTGGGAACGAAGGAACTGGAATCCGCGTCTCTTGTTGTTGAGGAGGTGGCTGAGGCAGCTGTTGTACCGGTTAAAGATGATATAAAGGGTATGCTACCTGACGTATACATCTCTCTGAAGCCGGGAATCACCCCTGATAAGGCGATTGCTGCTAAGGTATCGGATGCCATCTGTGATGAGATAGGTAAAATAGCAAGACCAAAGCATGTCTGGATTGTACCCGACATGCCTAAAACCCGCTCAGGTAAGATTATGAGAAGGGTTCTTGCGGCCATCTCAAACGACGAGGACACGGGTGATGTGACAACCTTAAGCAACCCTGAAATAGTGAAAGAAATCCAGGAGATGGAAAAGAAGGGGCATTAAAATACCCCCCTCTTTTTTTTCTTTTTTCTTTTTATTTTCTAATCTATTTATCATGAGCACTTCTTTTCCCATATTGCAGGTTGCACTAGACTATGTCAATCTTAAAAGAGCGATTAAGACAGCCCGTGAGTCGGCTGCAGGGGGGGTTGACTGGATTGAGGTGGGCACCCCATTAATCAAAAGCGAGGGACTTGATTCTGTAAGGGAGTTGCGCAGGTTGTTCCCTGACAAAAAAATTGTTGCTGATATGAAGGTCATGGACACCGGCCGCTTTGAGGTTGAAGCTGCTTGTAAGGCGGGAGCTGATGTTGTCGTTGTTTTGGGGGTTACTGATGATTCCACGATAAGGGAGGCTGTTTCAGCTGGCAGAAACTATGGTTGCATGATTATGGCCGATTTGATGAACGTAGCCGATCCCATAAATAGAGCCCTGGCACTTGAGGAGCTGGGAGTTGATTTCATTTGCGTGCATGTTAGCATAGACCAGCAGATGTCTGGTGTAGATCCCTTGGATGTTCTATTAAGGCTGTCTGGTAAAATAAAAACTCCTTTAGCTGTTGCGGGCGGATTAAACTCGGAGTCTGCGGCTAAAGCCGTAATAAACGGGGCCTGTATTGTCATAGTGGGTGGTGCGATTACTAAAGCTTCGGATGCTGCTAAGGCCACAAAAGATATTAAAAAGGCGATGAGTTTGAAGAAACCAGTTAAAAGCACGCTTTATAAGAGATTCATTGAACCGCGCGAGGTTTATAAGCGGGTTTCAACAGCTAATATAAGCGATGCTATGCATCGGGCTGGTGTTATGGAGGGTATCAGGCTTTTCTCGGGTGCTGGTTTTATGGGGCCTGCGGTTACGGTGAAAACCTATCCTGGGGACTGGGCTAAACCTATTGAGGCTATTGATGAAGCCGGTGAGGGAGACGTTATTGTGGTGGATGCTGGTGGCACTGGGAAGGCTGTGTGGGGTGAGCTGGCATCCGAAAGCTGTGTTAGAAAGAAGATTGCTGCTGTTGTTGTTGATGGTGCGGTTAGGGATATTAAAGAGATAAGGGGGTTGGGTTTTAATGTTTTTGCCAGGGAGATTAAGCCTGCTGCAGGCGAACCCAAGGGTATGGGGGAAATAAACATACCCATATCATGCGGCCAAATGACCGTTAGGCCGGGTGATTGGGTGGTGGGGGATGCTGATGGTGTGGTGGTTGTCCCAAAAGAGGATGCGTTGGAGGTGGCTAATCGTGCCATGGATGTGTTTGAAAGAGAAAACAGGGTGAGGTCCGAGATAAAAAAGGGTTCCACTCTTTCTCAGGTTCTTGAGATTAAAAGGTGGGAGAAGGCGAAATAAGATATGTATTATCTGATTGTTGATGTGATTATCAGCTCTGTTTGTTTGACTCCTGCCACCGAGCTTAGCTTGTTTTTGATTTTTTGTATTTCCCGTATCTCTCCTCTCACTATTATCAGTTCCATGCAGTTGTTTTTGTCCAGGTGCAGGTGGGTACTGGATTCTATGACACTAATGTGGTGATGCTGTATATCGGTTATTAACTCGGTTACTCCGCGCCTGTGGTGGTCGTATGTTATCAGTATTACCCCAACTCCATCCCCTCCTTCGTCTTTGAGCTGGTTTTTGAGCATGTAGTTTCTTATTGCGTCTCTTATGGCCTCTGATCTGTTGTTGTATCCCATCTCTCCTATCATGTTGTCGAATTTATCCAGCAGTTTAGGTGGTAGTGAGACTCCTATTCTTTGCGTGTGTTGTTTGTCCATTAGAATATATTGGTAGCACGTTTATTTAAAAACTTAACACCTGGTAACACCTTTCTTATTATCGTAATACTATATAGATAAAATGCACATACCTGACGGGTTTCTTTGCACCCAGATATGGACACTGATGTGGATTATCAGCATTATCATACTAGCCTATGCCATCAAAAAAACAAACGATAGGCTGGGGGAAAAGAAGGTTCCCTTAATGGGTGTTCTGGCGGCCTTCATTTTCGCGGGACAGATGCTTAACGTCAATCTGGTTGTTTTTGGGGGCACATCAGGCCATATACTCGGCTCAGTACTCGCAGCCGTTCTGCTGGGACCCTATACAGCCTCCATTGTTATGGCCTGCGTTTTCATCGTTCAGGCTTTGGTATTCCAGGACGGAGGCATAACCGCCTTGGGAGCTAACATGTTCAATATGGGCTTTATCGGAACAATAGGGGGATACTACCTTTACAGCCAGCTGAGTAAAAAAATAGAAGGGAGAAACGCATTATTAATCGGGGCGGCAGCCTCAGCATGGATTTCTGTTGTTTTAGCCTCTTTTTTCTGCGCTATGGAGATATCCTTATCTGGTTTCTCTCCTCTCGGGGTTTCGGTTCCTCTTATGGTAAGCGTTCACGCTTTTGTGGGTTTGATTGAGGCTGCGCTGACCTTCACATCACTCGCTTATATTATGAGGGTGAGACCTGATTTGCTTAAACTGGAGAAGATATAAGATGGGCGATGATTATGTTATATGGGGTTTGGTTATTGCTATATTATTATCTTCAATAGTCTCACTTTATGCCTCATCCGATCCCGATGGTCTTGAGTGGGTTGCGCAAATATTAGGTGAGAGAGGTCAATGGACTACCCTGGAATCAGAGCCGCTTTTTACATCACCTATGCCCGACTATGAGCTAAGCTTGCTACCAAACGAGAGCCTGGCGGCTTCTTTTGCCGGGTTAACCGGGGTTTTATTGATGTTTGTGTTTGTCTATGTGATAGGCAGTTTACTTGAGAAAAAAAATGGAGCATGAGTTTTTAGACAAACACACCCGGATTAACTCGTTTATGCACAGGCTGGATTCCAGATCCAAGATAATAACCCTGCTGTTGCTTGTCTTCATTATAGTACTAACCCCGATTGAAGCGATACACAGGTTTATATTGTATTTTTTCATATTGCTGGTTTTGTTTATTGCTTCGAGAATACCGCCAGTATTTGCTTTAAAACGCTTTGTTGTGCTACTGCCTTTCAGCCTACTGGTTGTCTTATCCCTGCCTTTTATGGGGGAAGGCGGTTTCATGCTTTTATTTAATGTGTTGGTTAAATCATCGCTTTCGCTTCTTTGCATGATTTTGCTTATATCAACATCATCCTTCAATGATCTGCTGGCCGGGTTTGAGAAACTAAAAACACCCAGGGTATTAATCCAGGTCGTATCCTTCATGTATCGTTATATGTTTGTTCTTGTTGATGAGTTTTATTGGATGAAAAAGGCCAGGGATTCAAGAGCGCACCATATGGAGCTAATTGATTCGCTTAGAACTGCAGGCAACATAATAGGTGCTCTTTTCATCAGAAGCTATGAGCGCGGGGAGAGAGTCTATCAGTCTATGTGCTCGCGGGGTTTCACAGGCGATATTAAACCAATCAAAACCAGCTGTTTAACCTACACAGACTTTGTTTATGTCTTTTTTATGTTTATTTTTTCATCTATTGTATCCATCTGGTAAAATGGAATATGTTATTGAGGCATCGGGTTTAGGCTACACCTACCCTGATGGTAGCTTGGCTCTGAGAGATATTAACCTGAGGGTTAGACGAAACGAGTCTGTTTGCCTTATCGGACCCAACGGTTCAGGCAAGACAACGTTGCTTTTACATCTCAATGGTATCTTGCGCCCTGCCCGGGGTAAGCTTAGGGTTGTGGGTCTTGATGTGAATGAAAAAAACCTTAAATTAATTCGCAGTAATGTTGGTGTGGTATTCCAAAACCCAGATGACCAGCTTTTCATGCCATCGGTTTATGAGGATGTTGCATTCGGTCCGCTTAATGCGGGCATCAAGGGTAAAGAGCTTGAGGATAAGGTGGCTAAAGCCCTTGATGTCGTCGGTTTAGAGGGGTATGGGGTTAAATCCTCGAATCACCTGAGTTTCGGGGAGAAGAAAAGGGTTTCTATTGCTACCGTATTATCAATGGGCCCAGATATTCTGGTATTGGATGAGCCTACTCTCGGTCTTGACCCCTGGATTCGGGGGGATTTCATGGAGCTCATAGACGAGCTTCAGAGGACTCATACTGTTGTTATCGCATCCCACGATCTTGCGCTGTCTGAGTTATCCGATAGCGTTTATCTGATGGGGGATGGCCAGTTATCCGATAGATTAGATGAGCCTGGTCTCTCTCAAATTAGGGATTCACTCAGGTAACGGTTATTGCTCCAGCAGGGCATGAGCTTTCACATGTCTTGCACAGGGTGCAGTCATCTACGTTGCCGTTGGTTGCGGCTTTGTCGTTTTCCATCTCGAATATTCCCACAGGGCAGCTGTTTACGCATACTCCGCATCCTATACACGCTTCCTTGTCGATTTGTATGTCTGCCATTTTAAATACCGTTCATAATGATTAATCATTATAATCTATCTTTTAAATATTCAACCATAAAATAGTAGATAAAATGGCATATGAAATAACAAAAACCAAGGCAAGGCAGGTATTAGACTCACGCGGCAACCCCACGGTCGAGGTGGAGATGTCAACAGATAAATCACAGGTTCGGGCTATACTACCCTCGGGAGCCAGCACGGGAATACACGAGGCCTTGGAGCTAAGAGACGGCAATCAAAACTATCACGGCAAGGGAGTGCTTAGGGCAGTAGATAACGTAAACAACATAATATCCAGGGAAATAGCAGGAATGGACTGCCGCAACCAAAAAGAAATCGATAACCTGATGATTGAACTGGATGGCACCGTAAATAAATCCAAATTAGGCGCTAACGCTATACTGGGAGTCAGCATGTGCCTTACAAGAGCCTCCGCAAGAGAATTGAATATCCCCCTCTATGAGAGAATAGGACAGCTTGCATCAAACAAGAGACTGATACTGCCCACCCCCTCCATGAACGTGATAAACGGGGGAGAGCACGCGGGTAATAAACTTGATATCCAAGAGTACATGATTCTTCCAACCGGGGCAGCCAACTTCAAACAGGCTGTTATGATGTGCTCTGAAACATATATTGAGCTTAAAGACTTACTTAAAAGAAAATACGGCATGAACTCGATTAACGTTGGGGATGAGGGGGGATTCGCACCTCCCCTGATTAAACCAGAAGAGCCTCTTGAGCTCATACTTGAGGCTGTTGATGAATTAGGCTACTCTAAGGAAATCGAGCTGGGAATGGATGCAGCCGCATCCAGTTTCTACCAGAACGGTAAATACCTTATCGGGGGGGAGAAAATAAGCGGGTCTGAGCTGGGAACCCTCTATGAGAGGATGCTCAACAAATATCCAATCGTCTCGCTTGAAGATCCTTTCGCTGAGGATGACTGGTATTCCTGGATTCGCTTCACAGAATACTTTAAAGATAAACTCCAGATTGTGGGGGATGATTTGCTGGTGACTAATGTGGAAAGGATAAGGCAGGCGATAGATAAAAAAGCCTGTAATGCCCTCCTATTGAAAATAAACCAGATTGGAACCATAACAGAAAGCATCGAAGCCCACTCTCTCGCATCAAAAAATGGGTGGAACACCATGGTATCACACAGAAGCGGAGAAACAGAGGATTCATACATAGCCGATTTGGTTGTAGGTTTAGGTACAGGCCAGATTAAATCAGGCGCTCCATGCAGGTCTGAGCGAAACGCTAAATACAACCAGCTTATGAGAATAGAAGAGGAACTCGCAGATAAAACAGCATACCAGGGAAGATTATAATCTATCTCTTTCTTTTTCTTTTCATCCTCTGTCTTCTCTGGATTTCCTGCATTTTTATGAGATAAGGTTGGGGTTCAGCCTTTGATATGTAATCCTCTATGCTGGCGTCGAATTTTTTAACACCCCCTCTTTTAAGTATCTCTCTTGTTAATATCCAGTAAATCAGGGCAAGCGAATTCTTCCCTTTGTTGTTGGATGGTATTATATAATCTATGTTTTTGATTCTGGTGTTGGTGTCGCATATAGCCACCACGGGTATGCCCATCGCAGAGGACTCTTTTATTGCCTGCTGGTCGCTGCTGGGGTCTGTTACAATCAAAAGCTTGGGTTCCATGTAAAATTGTATGTTTGGGTTGGTGAGCGTGCCTGAAACAAAACGGGAGGTTATAGCCTTTATTTTCGTATATTCTGACAGCTTTTTTATCGGTTTTCTTCCATAAACCCGGTTGGAGACCACCAATACGTCCTCTGGTGTGTATCTGGAGATAAAATCTGCGGCGATACGTATCCGCTCATCTATTTTTCTGACATCAAAAACCGAAAGCTTGTTTCTCCTGGTCTTGTAGACGAATTCCTCCATGTCAGCCATCTTGTATTTTAGGCCTACATGCACTCCATTAGACAGATAATCATCTAATGGCACCAGTAGCTCGTCCTCTATGTTGACTGTTGTTTCCTCGGTCATTTTGTTTTTCTTTTAACAGTAATAGGTAATATGCCTGCTTTAAGCTCTAGCTTGGCGATATCTATCGGTCTTTTAACGTTTTCGGGCGGGTTCATTAGTAGGGGTGCCCCCATCTTTATCTGGAGGGCTCGCGCCCCGATGAGCCTTGCTTTCTCGTATCTGGTGTATGTTGCTTCTTCAACCATTTTTATATCTTTTTATATTTCATTATCTCATCAATGGATTCCGAGTGAGATATGAACATCCTGCGGCAACAGTATCGGGTATGCCCCAGCGAATCCAGAACATCCTTCGGGTTTTCTCCTTTCTCAACTCTTTTGGAGTATTCCTCCCAATCCTGTGCTATGGGTTTACCACAGCTGAAACACCTGATTGGTATAATCATTTTTTTTTTAATCTACCTGTATGATTTTTGTCTTTTATGCCTGGGGCCCTTCCTGCTCTGGGAGGGCTTATGCGGCTCCGTCTGCCTGTGATCCCCGGCTATAACCGTCCTATCGTACTCAAGATACGCGTTATGTAGTTTCTCGTCCTTGCTCCACTTAACAAGACCTCTTGCGATGGATGATATCACAGCATCAGTCTGTCCCATGAACCCCCCTCCTGCTACCTTAACGTCTATATCTATCTTATTCATGTTAATGTAATTTGATGCTATTACCAGAATCTCATTTATTTTCATCCTAGCAATCTTGGTTCCGTATACGCTTAATGGAACCCTGTTTATTTTCATATTACCCGCACCTTTCTTGATTGATGCTCTGGCAATAGATGTTTTTCTTTTACCTGCTGTGTTAACGACTTCGACCATTTACCATCTTCCTCCAATAGCTGAACATACTTCTCCGAGTGTCAGGTGATTTCTAACCTTCTTCCTTGCATCCTTTAATTCGATTAAATCCGAGTCCTTGACTTCTATACCATGCCTTTTTTTGATTTCTTCTTTTGGCAGACCCACGTAAACCATCACATTCTCGTAGGCTTTTTTGCCCCTGTATCTCTTGTAGGGAAGCATCCCTCTTATCGCTTTCCTCAGGTATTTATCGGGTCTCTTATGATGGAAAGGCCCTCTCAGGGGGTTGCCGAGATTTCTTATATCCTGCTTGTCTTTTTCCTCGGATAATATCATTTTATCTCTTCCCGATATAATCGCTTTCTCGGCGTTAACCACAATGACCTGTTCTCCTGCGAGCGATTTCTTGGCTACGTGTGAGGCCAGCCGCCCTACAATACATCCACGTGCATCAATAATCATTTTATGATATTATCTTGATTTTCGAACCCTTGGGGTTTTTCTTAAGCAGCTCGGGGATTGATATCGTTTTACCCCCATAGCTTTTAATTTTTTGTTTTGCATTTTCGGTGAACTTGAATGCGGCTACCTCTACCTTATGGTCGAGTATACCATCACCCATAACCTTCCCGGGAATTAAGGCTATATCACCTTTCTCTGTGTATCTATTGATTTTCCACACGTTAACGCATCTTCGGTTTCTTCTGGAGCGAGATAGTTCCTCAGCTATCTTATCCCACACAGCAGCTTCTTTTTCTTTAGCTGCTTTCTTCAGCTCTTCTATGAGCTTTAACCGGTTCACGTCTTCAGCGTAGTGTGTTCTCATCTTATTTTATTGTAGTCTGATGCGGGGGACGAGGTTCGAACTCGCGTAGGCCTACACCACACGGCCCTCAACCGTGCCCCTTTAGCCCAACAAGCCCCCAGGTTTTATTTTGAATGTAAGGCATAGTTGTTTGACCAGCTCGGGCACCCCCGCTTTTTATTTAATACCTGACTTGAATCCCTCAATTTTTTCTTTGAATATGTTAAGGGATTTTTTTATCAGATCCTCAATCTTCATCTGGCCGTAGCTTTCAACGAAGAAAACGAATTTTTCATCGTCTACTTGCTCATATGATGCTAGAGCACCCTGCCATTTCATATGCTCTTTTCCTTTGCCTAATTTAGCTGTTGCCTCGAGTTTTATTTTCTGGTTTTCGGTGAGTTTCACCAGCAACATTTTATCGTATACTACTATATCATCTGTTTTCTTGTCTGCTCCTTTGGCTTTTATCTGCGCCAGCTTTAAATCACCGGCGTACACTGTTTTAGGGCCTTTGACATCCAGGCTTATTTTAATGCTGTCTGGGCCTGCTGGATCTGTTTTCAGGGGAACCAGACCCATCCTATGAGCCAGTAATTCATCGTGTATCACAGAGGAGTTATCATAGAATGTTACCTCCTCCACTGCCATAATAGGTATCTCTGATATTATTATCCTCCTCAGCGCGTTTGCCATGCAGGAGTCAATACCCTCTAAATTGAATTCTATTCTATTATCTGTTTTTTTGTTTATTTTGAGCTTCATTTTATTACACTCTTCTGCCTCTTCTACCTCCCTTAGGCCTGCAGCCTCCCCTTGACATGGGGGTGACATTCTCTATTTTCCCTATGGTCAGGGGTGTTCTGGATATTGCTCTTATAGCAGCCTGCGCTCCTTTACCCGGGTATCTTGGGCCATTGTGTCCGCCTGGCCCTCTGACTTTAATATGCAATCCTGTTATTCCCTTGCCTATGATATCATCAGCTATTAAGCTGGCTGCTTTCATCGCGGCATAAGGTGATGATTCCTCTCTTTGGGATCTCACTATCTGCCCTCCTGATTTAAAGCTTATGGTCTCGGATCCTGTTATGTCTGTGACATGCAGTATTGTGTTGTTTTTGGAGGAATATATGTGTAGTACGCCCCAAAGCTGTTTTTTCTTTTTTGGTTTAGCTACAGTCTTTGGTTCTGTTTCTTCCTCTTTTTTCTCTATCTTGGTTTCTTTATCATCTGGTTTTGTTTTTTCATCCGTCATCTTTATCTTTTTTTCTTCTCTGATTTAGCTGGTTTTATTTTTGTTTCCTTGTTTTCCTCTGGTTTATCCTTTTTTTTGGGTTTCTCGGCTGCTTTCATTTCTTTTTTCAGCTTCACTTGGTTTTCAACCCCATCTTCTATTATGTAGCTTGGTACGTTTACTATCCTGTCTCCTACGAGTATATGGCCGTGGACGACAAATTGTCTTGCTTGTTTTATTGTGTTCGCTAAGCCATTGCGGTATACTATAGTCTGCAGTCGCCTTTCCAGCAGGTCTTCTGTTTTAAGCCTTAATACGTCTTCCAGGGAGTGTGATTCGATGAGTCCTAGTTTGTTTAGGCGGCTTAACAGCTGGGTTTTCTTTTTCTCTGTTTCTGGGTCTTCTGAGCCCATGAATTCTCTGGCTCCTTTTCTGAAGCGGTCTATCTTGGATTTAGCTTTCCATATTTCTTTTCGGTTTACGAGCCCGTATTTTTCTGATATCTGGGTTTCCTGGTTGATTCTTTCTTCTTTCCAGGGGTGTCTGGGTCTCTCGTATTTCCTTCTTTGTTTTTTGGGGTCGCCCATTTTTATTTGGTCTTCCTCCTGCTTACGCCTACTGTGGTTCCTTTCCTGAAGGAGGTTCTTGTTCGTTGTCCTCTGACGGGTAATCCGATTGAGTGTCTGACTCCTCGGTAGGCTTTGATTTTTCTCAGCTTGAGTATGTCGTCTCTGTTGGCCATCTCAAGGTCTGAGCCGATTACGTGTTTGTTTTCTCCGCTGTATGGGTCTTTTTGGCGGTTGAGCATCCATGGGGGGAGTTTTTTATCCAGGATTTTGAGTGTTTCTTCTATTTTTGTTACTTCGTCGTCTTCGAGTGTGCCTAGTTTTCTGTGGGTTTCCATGTTTAGTGATTTGATTACTGCATAGGATGTTTGTCTTCCCACACCTTTTATTCCGGTTAATGCTTTTACCAGGTTCTGGTTTCCGTCTAGTATGAATCCTGCTAGCCTTAGTCTGTATTTGAAGTCCTCTCCTTGTTTTTTCTTGGATTCTTTGGGTTTTTTTTCTTCTTTTTTCTCGGGTTTCTTCGCCATTTTGTTTATTTATTCTGTTGGTGTTGTGGTGTGATTACCGGATAAATAGAGTAAACCAACTCCATTCGCGGTCTTATATTCCGCTCGCCGGTTTTTTTTTTTGGTTAGATGCGTGTGCTAAACCAGAACGAACTATTATTATAGCGAACATGTATATAAAAATAAGCGGTTCTATCCTGTTATTCCCCTGTTTTTTTTTTGGGTGGATGTCGAGTAAGGATTTTCACCTAAACCGTGGGAGGGGATCACTCTCTCCTCTTTTTTATATAGATTGTATGATTGAAAAGACCTATTAAGGATTAAGGTGCACTCCCTGGGTTGGGGGTGTGCGCCATTTGTCGTCGGCATACTCCGACGCCGAGGTAGGGATTTGAACCCTAGCTCCCCAGAGGGGAACGGGATCTCTTAAATCCATTGGATTTAGGGGGGAATCAAACCCCCTTGGGGTTTGGATTTCTCAAGTCCCGCGCGTTTGTCCGAACTCTGCCACCTCGGCTTTTTTTTTTGTTGTTTTGTCTTTTTTTGAGCCACTAGCGTTTGCGTGTGTGGCTCGTCTGTCGTCGGCTTATATTTTTGTATATAATCCCCTGTTCACAGTATCTATCTATGAAGGTTTATCCGATACCGGGCGTGGGATATGGCTCCAACTCCTATCTTGTGAAATCAGATAAGACCGCTTTAGTGGATACTGGAACAGATTACGCTAATATAATAAAAGAGACTAGTAAGTTAAATATCCAAATAGACTATCTCATACTAACCCACGAGCACTATGATCATGTTGCCCTCGCATCGCAGATTGTGCTAAACTACAACACAAGAGTTTACGCTCATCAGCTGGCAGCAGAGTATCTTGAAGTGGGGGACAGCAAACACATATTATGTGATCTGTTCAACACCCAATACCCTCCGATTAAAGTTGATGTTATATTAGGTCACGGGGATGTTATTGATTTAGGTGAGGCCCGGCTTAAGGTAATCTACACCCCAGGTCATAGTGCTGGAAGCGTCTGTTTATATGAGAGAGACTCTGGTTATTTATTCAGCGGAGATGTTGTTTTCAGGGACGGCATAGGGAGAAGCGACCTGCCAGGGGGGGACTTCAATAAACTTATGATTTCATTGGATAACCTGCATAAACTATATCTCAAAGACGGAGTGAAACGGTTACTGCCAGGACACGGTCCATTGGGGGAAGGCAGGGATCTGGAGAAAAACCATCTAATGTACTCTTCTAATATAAAATAAAATGCCTCGCATAGCTGTTTTAGATAGGGACCGATGCAAGCCCGGTGACTGTCGGATGCTTTGCATGAGGGTATGCCCGAAAGTCCGAACAGGTGATGAGACCATAACAGTGGATGAGGACTCAGGTAAGCC
Source organism: Candidatus Altarchaeales archaeon ex4484_96 (assembly GCA_002254405.1). Taxonomy (GTDB): domain Archaea; phylum Altiarchaeota; class Altiarchaeia; order IMC4; family QMZM01; genus EX4484-2. Next base: position 15,428 of record NJDH01000002.1, on the reverse strand, counting down.
GGTGATAAGTGAAATACTATGCAGCGGATGTGGGATATGTGTTAAAAAATGCCCTTATGGTGCTTTATCGATAATAAATCTGCCTGAGGAACTAAGCGAACCAATACACCAGTATGGTGTAAACGGTTTCAGGATATTTAACCTGCCCACCCCAAAAGATGGTGTGGTGGGGATTGTGGGCAGCAACGGAATCGGGAAAACCACTGTTTTAAAGATACTCGCCGGTGAGCTTAAACCTAATCTGGGAGGCGATGCTAGGTGGGATGAGGTTTTAGAGAGATTCCGCGGCAATGAAATCCAAAATTATCTGTCGAAACTTGCTGATGGAACGCTTAAGGCAGTCTATAAGCCCCAGTATGTGGAATCGATTCCCCGTATTGTTAAGGGCTCTGCTGGGGATGTGCTCAAGCAACGGGATGAGTTAGGTAAGCTGGGGGAATTAACAGATGCTTTGGGGTTGGATTCTTTCCTAAATAAAAAGGTTGATTCACTCAGCGGGGGGGAGCTTCAGAAGCTGGCTATCGCAGCGTGCCTTATCCGGGAAGCCGATGTTTATCTGCTGGATGAGCCCTCCTCCTATCTGGATGTTCGGGAGCGGCTTAATGTAGCCCGCACTATCAGGTCTTTATCCGACAGTAATGTATTCGTCATCGAGCACGATCTTGTGGTGTTAGATTATCTATCGGATTATGTTCACATATTATATGGTAAATCCGGTGCATACGGGGTCGTATCCAACATAAAGGGGGTTCGGGTGGGCTTAAACGAGTATCTGTCTGGTTTCCTTAAATCAGAGAACGTAAGATTCAGGGGTGAATTATCGTATACTATTGCATCCCCCAACGAGGCTGTCAAGAGAAGGCAGCTGGTAGAGTATCCTATTCTGGAGAAGAAATACCCCGGGTTTGATTTAATAGTGGAAGGCAGCTTATTATATAAACCTCAGGTGTTGGGTATACTTGGGCCTAATGCCACCGGAAAAACAACCTTCGTTAAGATGCTGGCTGATGTTGTATCACCTGATAACATTAAACTGGATATTGACATGCTGGTCTCATATAAGCCACAGTATATTAAGACATCCTCTGATAGCGTGAATTCGCTGAAATTAAACGCTTATTTCATCGAGAAACTGAATCTATCCCATCTTCTTGCTTCTTCATTGGATGAGCTGTCGGGGGGTGAGCTGCAGAGGGTTGCATTAGCTGACTGCTTGAGTAAAAAAGCCGACCTGTATCTGCTGGACGAGCCGTCAGCTTATCTTGATGTTGAGGAGAGGCTTAGGTTTGCTAAAATACTGACCCATTTCGCCCAGGAGAAAAAAACCACGGTGCTTGTGGTAGACCACGACATCCTGCTGCTTGATTATTTATCCGATGAGCTGATGGTTTTCTCAGGCAAATCCGGGGTTGAAGGCAGTGCTTCAGGTTCTCTTAGCCTGAGGGATGGGATGAATCTGTTTCTGAAGCAGATGGATGTTTCCTTCAGGAGAGATATTGATTCAGGGCGGCCTAGAGCCAATAAACCGGGTTCTGTGAAGGACCGGGAGCAGAAAAGCACAGGCGAATACTATTACATCCAGCAATCATAGCTTAAAATCCACGCATGTCCGATACAGGTTGGGGCTGTAGCTGCCGCATTTAACTGAATCAAGTATCTTTATCTTGTATCCGAGTTTTTTTGTTTTATTATCTAATTTTTTTTTGCTTTCTGTTTCATCGGCTGCGAAATCATAGTAATGAACCGTTCCTCCCTCATCTAAAGCCGGTAAAGTCACATCAAGAAAATCTCCGGCGTCTTTGGGAAGAGGCATGATTATGCGATCAAATAATCCAAGTTTTGGGGTTATATCTCTCACATCCCCTTCAATAACATCAACCTTAACCTTGTTTAAGGCAACGTTTTTTTTCATGTATTCTGCGGCTTCGGGATTTAATTCAACTGCAACAACCTTTTTAGGGTTTCTTTTTTTGGCTATTAATATAGCATAAGGTCCCACGCCCGCGAACATGACCAGAACTCTCTCGCCTTCACTTACCTGTTCAGCGACCCTCATTCTCTCGTGGCTTAGCCTGGGTGAGAAATAAGCGGATTTGATATCCACCAGGTATATGCAGCCGTGTTCCCTGTGGGTTGTTTTTGTTCTATTCTCTCCTGCGAGAACCTCAACCTCTCTTGTGCGGTATCTGGTTTTGATTAATGTTTTTTTCCTGGCTACGACCTTGATGTTTTTGAAGGAATTAAGCAGTGCATCACCAATAATGGTTTTTTTATTTAATAGCGGCGCAGGTATCTCAAGCAGGGCGATGTCCCCAATCAGGTCAAATGATTTAGGCAGATTATTCATCAATTCATCGGGGAGCCTACCTTCAAGGCTTTCCCGCAGGCTGCGGGGTTTATGTTTTTTGGCTAATCCCTCTTTTTCAACTATTGTGGTGCTGGGCAATACCATCTTTTTTTTCAGAGGGAAATAAATATACTCATCGTCTGATTGCACCCTGCGCATGTTATCTAATGCATCCATTTTAAGGAGTTTATTCCTGATTTCTTCCCCGTTTTTTTTCCTCACCTTCAGATGCATTTTCAGTTACTTGTTTATTTATATGAGACTGAGAAATATAGTATCAATATGTCCGATGAAGACGCTTCGATACTTGCTGAGAGAATATTTCAGCTGGAGAAGGTTTTTTTCACAGGATTAGAGCTTTTATTGGGTACGGCACCGGAGAACCTGGACGAGGAGAGAATAGATGAGCTTTTTAAGGCCTTTGAGAGGGTGCTTTCAAAGGATTATGAATCAGATGATGAGTTCAGAAAAGCGGTTCACAAACGAAACAAGAGCCTGGACGAGTTTAAGGCCTATGTTGTGGATAACTTTAACCCAAAGAAGGATTTTGACAGGGAATATGAGGCCATAAGAGATGAGGCGCTGGAGATTCTGCTGGGGGATGCCGGCACAAAAAAAACGCTATTAACTGATTTAGTATCTGATTTACAGAAACTAGAGGATAAAAACAACATTAAGAAGATAAAGTCAAGACTTTCGAAACTAGACCCCAACAGCCTGATAGGTAATCTGGCGGCCGCCTACAAAAACAAAAAACTTTTGGAATCTATAGCCGATTCCGCTGAAAGTGTATCATATTACTCCCAGATTTGCGCCCCCTTCCTGAAGGATTCGAAGCTAGCTAATGTTTTATCCGAGGTCGGTTCTGTGGTCACCGAAATATATTTTGGCTTATGTGAGGGGGAGATTGTTGCGTTCAGCAGCGTCGTCGGAGAAGTGAACAAGCTTTATGGCTCGAAAAGATATGATATTTAATCACCGGGTCGGATGATATAAGTCAAGATGAACGCGGAGAGGATTAAATATATTGCTGTTGCGGTGTTTTTTTTTGTCGCCGGTGTTTTGGCAGTATATTATCTATTCAGCACCCCGGACTACAGCTATCAGACCAATATTGCGGGGGTGAGCATTAAGTCGGATATACCTTTTAGTGAGGTTACGCTCTGGCGCTACATCAATCTGAGGGATTCAGCAGATAGGGATATACTGACCTGCAACTTTGAGTTGTCTGCTATTTCACTGCCTGACCGCCAGGGTCATGTTATCGACGTAAGAAAAGCAGATTCCACTGGCGTCTACATTAAAGGGGATTCTGTATTGATAGAGGGTGATTCATCTCATAGCCTGCTTAACGCTTGTCATGCTTTCGCCTGCCTTAGGGATAACATATCATGTCCTGATGATCTTGATATTATTTATCGTGCTTCAGGACAATGGAAGCGTGTTAATGTTTTGCTTGACTCAAGGCTGGGGGTTGATGCAGTATCAGGATACGGTGATGTGTTGGGGGCTTTAGGTTATCTTCAGGCGGCTACAGCCCAGGCTAAAGATTTAGACAACGATGGGGTGATAACACCCGAGGAGATGAGGGAGTCGATGGAACAAAACATGCTTTTGATTTTCCCCTATTCGATGAACGGCTCCAAATGCGTTAGCCAGCCTTTTAGCAGCGCCCTGCAGCAGGTAAACAAAACAGGGGAATTATTTGATTGCAGTGAATTAACGCCCTCGATAAGGTTCAATAGCTCTGAATCCAATAAGATAACATTCGATGGAGGAAACATCATAATAGAAGGCGATGATATACACGTGCATACGGGTGCGATTCTGGTTAGAGACATTATCGCCCCTGATTTTATCTCGAAGCTTTATGGTATCTAGTTTTTACGCGATTTCGGCTTTATCCTTGAGAAGCAGATAGACTGCTGCATATTCTGGTATCCTGTTTTTTCCTTTCCGAAGTTTGAATGTGTTCTCGTTTAGGTGGAATGCGGGTGTATTTTCTTTCACAATAACTTCAACTTCGTCTTCGCTGAATGCTATTGCATCAATCAGCGGATTGAATGACTCCAGGTTTTTTGTTTTTTTGGCTATTAACCCGCTTCCTCCATGAAGCGTGTTGGGGAGCCGGATGAGTCGTGAGGTGTCGGCTGTGACCATCCGGTCGGTGTCTTCTACCATTGAAACAGCATAGCGCTCAATAATCTTTTCTCTCATATGCTTGGTTAAACCCTTTAGTGCATCCCATTTACCCTCCCTTAGAAAGCGCTGGTTATGTTCTCGGTTGCTGGCTATTATTTTCGCCTGTTTTGTTCTTAGTTTATATTCTTTTTTCAGTTTATCCTCGTCAGATGAAACCAGGTCCATTGCAACATCATATGCTCTTTTAGCCCAGCCTGTATCCCCTTCGGTTGGGCCTCTGACTACTGCGGTATTATCGTCTTTGGAGTGGAAATCTCCCCGCCCCCCTAGGTTTACGCCGCTTACAGCCTCTCTGGTAAAATAATAATCGAGGTCAAATCCGTTGGCGGTAACGTAATCAACTAATTCCTGTCTTGAGTCTTTGTCTAAGGCATTCACCTGGGGGTTGGAGACGTGAATGTGGTATCCTTTGCTGCCTGAGAAATTGATTTTGATGTCTTTTTTTCTAACACCAAAATCCTCTAATAGAAACTCGAATAGGTTTAAGGCCTCCTCTTTCACCTCGTTGAGTGATTCTTCAATAAAATAATCCATTTCCTTGTCTAGGTCGAATACCAGCTCTGCTCCAATCCATTGCTTTTTTTCCATAGGCTGGTTTTCCGGGAAACGATAGTATGCTGCAGAATAGGAGATGAAGTAGGGTGCTTCTCTTTTCAGATAACCTGAGAGTTCCTTAGCTGATTTGAAGGATTTATGCCTTACCTTTATTTTAGCATCCAGGGTCCCTGTTCCAAACTCACGGTGTTCTATGTCATCAGGTGCATCGATTATGTTGTCCCAGAAATATTTTTTGAATCTTTTTTTCAGGTAAATCTTTGATTTAGTGTTCACTTAATTATTTAGGGAGCGAGTTAAGTTATTTTGTTTCACCCAGATGCAGTGTATGTCTAATGGCCTGCTCTAGCTCGTATTCCTCCTTAACCATAAAGGTTAATATTCTGGCTATTATCAGCAGGGTGATGCCTCCGCCTATCAGAAGAAAAACAGCTATCACATCAGGTTCCTTTATCACGAAGGCGAGGGCTGCTCCCGCCGCCGGCCCGTGCTCGAATCTGGTGGTAAGCATTGCCAGGGTGGTCAACATGACGGCTATACCCCCCGTAACCGCGTAATCGAATGTGATATCCGCGAAATTTATGTAAGGCATTATGTAGGTCGCAGACAGATAACCGAAGAATCCCGCCAGCGGATAAGCCCCTAGTATGTTTCTCAGTTGAGCCTGTTTGGCATTGGGTGTGACATATAATATGAAAGCTGATGAGCCAAAGGATGCGAATAAAATACCATATTGGGTTATATCCCAAAAGTATGCTATTACGCTGATGCTTAAGCCGGCGAGTATGGCGGGGAAAAAAACATGTCTTGGGTTCAGCCTGCCCTTATCCTGCGGGGAATTTATTATACTGCTGTATTCTTCCCTCAGGTTCAGCTGGTTTTCTTCCTCCATCACTCAATTAATAATACTCTATCACATAAAAATATACTCACAGATGGACTATAAGAAACTTGGATTTAAGGCGGGGATAGAAATACACCAGCAGCTTGACACCCATAAGCTTTTCTGCGGCTGTCCTTCGGTGATAGCTGAGGATGAACCTGATTTTAGGGTGGAGCGGCGGATGAGGGCTGTTGCGGGCGAAATAGGCGAGGTGGACCCGGCTGCCCTGCATGAGTTTTATAGGAACAGGCGCTTTGTTTATGAAGCATACGCTGATTTGAATTGCCTTGTTGAGCTGGACGAAGAGCCGCCTCACCTGCTTAATCAGGAGGCTTTGGAGATAGTATGTGAGATATCTCTTTTGCTTAACGGCTCTTTGGTGGATGAGATGCAGGTGATGAGAAAAACCGTGATAGACGGCTCAAACACCTCGGGTTTCCAGAGAACAATGCTTGTCGCAGTTGACGGGTTTCTTAAAACGAGCGAGGGGCGGGTGGACATCCCCCTGATATGCCTGGAGGAGGATGCGGCGCGTAAAATAAGGACGGAATCCAATACAACAGTATACCGCCTTGACCGCCTTGGCATTCCCCTGGTGGAGCTGGGGACCAGCCCCGACATAAAAAACCCAAAGCATGCCAGGGAGGTTGCCGAGAAACTTGGTCTGCTTTTGAGGGCAACCGGCAGGGTTAAAAGGGGTTTGGGCACTATCAGGCAGGATTTGAATGTCTCGATTAAGGGGGGTGAGCGCATTGAAATCAAGGGGGTGCAGGATTTAAAATTAATAGATAAGGTGATGGCAGCTGAGGTTAAAAGGCAGTTGATGCTTCTTGAGGTATTGAAGGAATTAAAAAACAGGGGGGTTAAGAAATCCGATTTAGTGCATGAACTGATTGATTTAACCGATTATTTCTCTGAAACAAAGTCGAAGTTTTTCATAAAAAGGTTGGATTCCAAAGCCCGCGTGTATGCTATGAGATTACCTGGTTTCAGGGGTTTGTTGAAAAATAAACTGGGCCCAGAGCTGGCACAGTATGCAAAAAACATCTCAGGCGTTAAAGGCATTATACACTCTGATGAACTACCCGGTTACGGGCTTTCTTCTAAGGAGGTTAAGCTATTAGGCAATAGATTATGCGAGGGCGTAAACGACGCATACGCTATTTTCCTGGAGAACAAAAAAACAGCACAGATGGTCTCTAATACTCTGTTTAACAGGTGTGTTAAGGCATTTGAGGGCGTTCCCGAGGAAACCCGCAGATCAACAGGGGATGGTAAAACAGTGTATATGCGGCCTCTGCCCGGTTCAGCCAGGATGTATCCAGAGACCGATGAGCCTCTTATCAAATTAAGCGATAAAACGATTTCTAGATTAAAAAAGAATCTGCCGAAAAAACCGGATGAATTGATTAAGGATTATCTTAGGGTGGGCTTAAGCGAGGAATTAGCCAACCAAGTGTTGCGGTCTGCGGTAAATCAGAGGTTTATCGGGTTGGTGGATGAGTACCCTAATGTTGACCCGACTTTTATGGCTACAACCTTAACCTCCACGCCGAAGGAAATCAAAAAGAGGTTTGATGTTGAGGTCAAACACCTGGGGGAGCATCATTTTAGGATGTTATTTGATTATCTGGGTGAGGGTAAAATATCGAGGGACTCGGTTATTAAGGTTCTGCTTGGAATAGCGCGTAATCCCGCTAAAACCGTGGAGGATATTGTAAGGGATGAAAAACTGGGTATGGCATCCAATAAGGGATTGCTTGATGTTGTTGATAAAATAGTTGAAGAAAACCAGGTTTTCATAAAAGAACAGGGTTTAAGGGCTGTTGGCCCCTTAACTGGCAAGGTATTAAGTGAGTTTGGGGGAGGAGCCGACGGCAAAGCCGTAAGCGCTCTGATAAAAAAGAAGATAAGTGAAATGGGGGTTTAAGCCCTTTTTTATTATTTTATTCTTATATCATTAGACCACATTTCTTGATTTAATGTTTTTTTTTTATCTGGTTTGAAAATGGAATACAAGATTACGATATCAAATCCAAAGGATGGGAGAAGCTACCAGCAGGAGGTTAAAGACGAGAAGGCGAAAAGACTTAATGGGATGAGAATAGGTGAATCATTTGATGCTTCCTTTCTGGGTCTCACCGGATACAGCCTTGAGATAACCGGGGGAAGCGATAAATCCGGTTTCCCGTTGAAAAAAGGTGTTAGGGGGTCTGCGATGGTGAAGGTTTTACTGAAGGGGGGTAGTGGATACCGCCCTAAAGGCAAAATCCGAAAGAAGAAAACAGTTAGAGGGGGGCGTGTGGATGAGAACACGGCGCAGATTAACACTAAAGTCTTAAAGTCAGGTAAAAAAAGCATAGTTGATCTTCTTGGGGTTGGTAAAGCCGAGGATTCCGGGGAAAAAACCAAGGAGGAAAAAAAGGAATAATCTCATAGAATGTCATCTAATGCTCAGCCTGAAATAAACATCGGCCTCGTCGGTCACGTCGATCATGGTAAAACAACCCTGACAAAGGCTTTATCTGGTATATGGACCGATAAACACTCTGAGGAGATTAAAAGGGGGGTCTCCATCCGCTTAGGTTACGCTGATTGTTCCTTCTATAAATGCCCTAAATGCGATGAACCCGAGTGTTATTGTGTCAAAAAAATATGCCCAAACTGCGGTATTGAAACAAAGCTTTTAAGGAAGGTTTCTTTTGTTGACTCACCCGGGCACGAGACCTTGATGGCTACGATGCTGTCCGGTGCTGCTATAATGGACGGGGCTGTGTTGGTTATCGCAGCAAACGAGGAGTGCCCTCAGTCTCAGACTGCAGAGCATTTAATGGCATTGGAGATACTGGGTGTTAAAAAGATAGTCATAGCCCAAAACAAGATTGATTTGGTTTCAAAAGAGGAGGCCAAGAAAAACTACGAGCAGATTAAGTCCTTTATCGAGGATTCGAGCCTTAAGCAGGCGGTTATCATCCCCATAGCAGCGCACTATGACATAAACACTGATGTCTTAATCAAGGCTATTGAGCAGTATATTCCCACACCCGAAAGAGATATGCAAAAGGAGCCTAAGATGAGGATAGCGCGCTCATTTGATGTAAACCGTCCCGGAACGGAACCTGATTTGATAAAAGGCGGTGTTGTGGGTGGCTCGCTTTATCAGGGTAGATTCAGGATAGGTGATGAAATAGAGTTATCCCCTGGAGTGAAAAAGAAAAACAGTTATTATCCTCTGAAAAGCGAGATAGTCAGCTTGAACGCAGGCAACGCAATTCTTGAGGAGGCGGGTCCGGGTGGGTTGATTGCTATTGGAACAAAGCTTGATCCTGCTTTAACCAAAGCCGATAACCTATCAGGGAATGTTATGGGATACCCTGGCAGTGTCCCGGCTGCTAGAGATAAAATAAATCTTGAGGTTAGCTTGCTGGATAAGCTTATTGGAAGCAAGGATAACATAAAAATCAAACCTCTGGCGAAATCTGAAACACTGATGCTTGCTGCGGGCTCTGCTGTTACTGTGGGTGTAGTGCAGGACCCTGGGAAGACCCAATTAAGTTTGAAGCTGCCTATTTGCGTTGAGGGGGGTGACAGGCTGGCTTTAAGCAGACGTTTCGGAGCCAGATGGCGTCTTATCGGCTATGGAACGGTGTTTGAATAAATAAGATGATTGATATTATCATTGACACAAATTTTTTCATGATATCACATAAAAACAAAATCGATATAATAAATGCATTAAATGAGCTGGTAAGCGAAAGACATGAGATTATTACCTTCACGGGTGTGCTGAAGGAGCTCAAATCGATATCCAATGCATCCAGGGGAGTTGATGGTGTGGCTGCGAGGGTTGCTTTGGAGCTGATAGAAAAAAAAGATTTCAAGCTCCTGGAAAGCATAGGGAACGTGGACGATTACATAATCAAATATGTTGACTTGAACAAAGATAAAAAAATAATGGTTTGCACGGCTGATGCGATGTTGAAAAAAAGCCTGAGAGATAGGGGTGTTGATATAATATGCATGCGTTCAGGTAAAAACTTGGGGTTATGTTAAAAATGAGCGAAAAAATATACGTGATAGGGCATATGAACCCGGACACTGATTCAATATGTTCGGCTTTAGCGTACGCTGAATTCAAAAACCAGGTTGATCCCGGAAACGAATATATTGCGGCCAGAATGGGTGAGATGAATTCGGAGACAGCTTATGTATTAGAGCGGTTTGGTTTCAGCGAACCTGTTTTACTTGAGGATGCTACTGGATTGAATATTATATTAGTCGACCACAACGAGAAAAGCCAGTCTGTTGAGGGATATGATGGGGCTCAGATATTGGAGGTGATAGACCATCATAAGATTAACTTCAAGTGCTCTGAGCCCATATACTATCTTAACGAACCTGTGGGTTCAACAGCAACCATACTGGGAGACATGTTCCTTTCCACCGCGAAAAACATTGATGAAGGAATAGCCGGTTTGTTGTTGTCCGCTATTTTATCGGATACCGTGGTATTCAAGTCCGCTACCACCACCGAGAAGGATTGGAGGGTCGCAAAGAAGATGGCTCAATTGGCTAAAATAAATGATATCAAAGCCTTCGGCATAGAGGTTAAGAAAGCTAAATCCTCTCTTGAGGGTTTATCAGCCAACCAGATTATCTACTCAGACTTCAAGGACTTCGACTTCAAAAACAGCAAAGTGGGCATAGGGCAGATTGAGGTGGTGGATAGTGCGGAATCCGAGATGAGGCGGGATGAGCTTTTAGATGAACTCAATGATATCAGAGAATCCAAAGATTATGATCTGCTGGTTTTGATGGTGACTAACATAATGGATGAGGGCTCCGAGCTTTTGGTTTCCGGCTTATCAAATAAAATAGAGGCAGCTTTTGATGTTGAGGTTAAAGACAACAGGGTTTATCTGGATGGTGTTATGTCAAGGAAAAAGCAGATTGTCCCATTAATTGAGGGGGTTTTTTAGATTAAAAGCAAAATATTAATCTATTATTTGGTGGTATAATGTATAAACTACTTACAATCAAGGACACGGTCAGGGTCCCTCCAAGGCGTTTTGGGGAGGAGTTGGATAAGGTTATTGTCTCAGAGTACGAGTCCACTTCAGCTGGTATGATAGATAAAAACGTTGGCATAATATTGGCAGTGAATAAGGTAAAAAATACCGGTGAAGGCAAGATTGTCATGGGGGATGGTGCGGTATACTATGAGTGCCTTCTTGAGGTTCTCGTATATCAGCCTAGGCTTAATGAGGTTGTTGAGGGTATTGTAACCGAGATAACCGAATTCGGTGCTTTCGTTAATTTTGGTCCAATGGATGGATTGGTTCATGTTTCTCAGGTTACAGAGGATTTTGTAGGATATGATATGAAAAATGCTTCACTGGTGGGTAAGGAAAGCAAGAAGATACTTAAAAAGGATGATATGGTGAGAGCCAGGATTGTTTCGGTCAGCCTTAAACCTCGGTTCTCGGACTCTAAGGTGGGTTTGACGATGCGACAGCCTTATCTGGGTAAGCTGGATTGGCTTGAGGATGAGAGGAAGCGATTGGATGAGGTCAAAAATAAGAAAACCGGGGATATTGAGAAAAAATGAGAGCATGTAAGAAGTGCATGAGGATTGCGGAAGAAGATGTATGTCCCGTATGCGGGGCGCATACCTCCCAGTATTGGAGTGGTTATTTAGCTGTTGTTGACCCTGATAATTCACAGATAGCAGCTAAGATGAGCATTAAAACCCCTGGAGAGTATGCTTTGAAGGTCAGGTGATTATGGAGTATAAGATTTTAAGGCTTCCCCCCTCTTTACGTAAGGGGCTGAAAAAACCCTTGGGTGAGGTGTTTTGCGATATCCGTGATTTACGGGTTGAATCAGATAATCTTGTGTGCGTGGGGGATAGGGTTTCCCAGGATGCCTTGGAGGCTGGTTTTTATCCCTGGCTCATAGTATATGATGGTAGAATAAAAAGGAAGTATGTTGGGGTGTCCTCGGTTATTGAGCAGTTTAAGGCTAAGTTGTTGGAAGTCAAAAACCCAGCTGGTTTGTTAACTCCTGAGGTTTTTCGGGTGCTGGGTGAGGTTTTTGATTCTGATGAGAAATATAAATTATATATCGATGGTGAGGAGGATTTGGTTACCTTGGTTGCTATCAAGCTTGCTCCCCTGGGCTCGGTGGTGGTCTACGGGCAGCCTGGTGAGGGCTTGGTTGCTGTTGAGGTAACTGAGGGTATGAGAGTGAAGGTCAATAATATGATGGAGCGGATGGGTTAAAATGAATATCGAGATAATCGAAGAAAGAGATAATCCTCTTTTGAAAAGGAAGGAGTATGATTTCATAATCAGCTTTGAGGGTATTACGCCCTCCCGGGCTGATGTGAGGAAAAAGCTTTTATCTGTGCTGAGCTCAGATAGTAAATTGACTATATTGGATTCATATAGTACAGAGTATGGTATGAATTCGGCGAAGGGTTTGGTGAAGGTTTATTTTGATGCTGAGAGTATGAGGGTCGAACCCAAGCATAGGCTTGCAAGAAACTTCCCAAAGGAGTCCAAGGATGAAGTCAAGAAGGAGTCTAAGGATGAACCCAAGGCTGAACCCACGGATGAACCCAAGGCTGAACCCACGGATGAGTCTAAGGCTGAACCCACGGATGAACCCAAGGATGAGTCTAAGGCTGAACCCACGGATGAACCCAAGGCTGACTCTACGGAGGAAGTAAAGGCCGAGTCCAAGGAGGATTAGGTGATTGCTATGGTTAACAAATGGGAGCAATATGATACATCAGGGGATAAGGTTAAGAGAAAAAACAAGACATGTCCTAAATGCGGTGATGGTGTGTTTATGGCTCATCACAGCGACAGGGATACCTGTGGTAAATGTGGTTACACTGAGTTTCGGAAAAAATAATCAGTGATTAGATTACCTTATCTTCTCTTAGATTAGAAAGCAGTTTCTTCACTGAATAGGAGGCTCTGGTGACACCCATACTCCTGCCTTCCGTGTCAGTACCAACCAGATACAGGCTGTCCATGGGGGTTTTAACATCCGCAAAAAGGGTGTCGATAGTCCACACCGCCTTCTCGGGTATAAGCATCTGGTAATGTATCATATCCACTTTCTCCTCTATTTTGGGGTTTATCTCATATATGCTTTTTAGGGATCTTTTTCTTTCTTTGTTTTCGTTGAATCCATGAGGCAGGCTGAAGGCGAAACCAACCAGCTGTTTACCCTTAGGTGAGAGATTAGGATCATAGTTTGAGACCGGAACAACCCAGGTGTAGGGGTTGGAGTCCACCCATATCTCGGAGCCTTCTCTGTTGAATATTTTCTCATTTAAACCCAACCATAGAGTTAAGGCATTAATCCTGTTTAGTCTGCTGAGAGAATGCTTGTAGTTCTCGGGTAGATTGTTTTCTGTCAGCTTCGGTAGATCAGATGCGAAACCCGAGTATATTAAGGTATTATACCTGTATTCCCCTCCCGTTGATTCTATTGTTTTCTCGGCATGATTGATACGTAAAACCTCATCCCCTGTTTTTATTTCAACCCTTTTTTTGGGTAATGATGAGATGATAGAGGTAATAATGGACTGTACACCCCCCTTGGGGTATACTTGATCCTGAGCTCCCTCCTTCATGAGGATATTGTATATTTTATCCAGCACCCCTCTTGACTGGCTTTTATAGTGTTCTGAGTCAATAAATCTCTCAACAGGTGTTTTCTCCATCGGGGCTCCGGTCATGAAATAAGACATACAGTTGAGGAACCTGATAGTCGACTGGCTTAATCCGTTTCCTATGAAGTCTGCAACTGATTTCTTGGATAAATCCTCTCCTTTGTTGAATAGATATGATATGCTAAATAGTGTTTTCATGAGATACATTCTGTCGGTTTGAGGTAGCAGGTCGAATGAAACCCAGTCTCTCATGTTCCAGGGGAATGGTTTAACTCTGTTGTTTAATACTACATAGTAGCGTCCGTGTGGTGTGAAGTTGGGGATTATGTCAAAGTAGTTGTCTATTAGATGCTTTAAGGGGCCTTGAGCTACTCTTGTTATTATATGTGGTCCGGTGTCTACCTGGTATCCTTCAACCCTATAAGAGCGGCATACTCCTCCAAGGTGTTCTTCTTTTTCCAGCACCAGAACATCATGGCCTTCCTTGCCTAAGGCTAATGCGCTTAATAATCCGCTTACTCCTCCTCCTATTACGATAAAATCTTTTTTCTCCATCCTAAATCACTGAGTAAATAGCTGCTGCTCCAAATATTAATTCGATAGAGATTAATAATATCACCAAATGTGTTTCTTTTATTCCCCCGCTTAGTTTCATAATCCACTGGCAGAGGCTTATTGGTTTGTTGTTGCAGGTTAGTTTATCGTTTATCGGCTCACCCCACCAGTTGTCGCTTGGAAACCTGTTAATTAATTTGATAATAAAATCCATGATGTAGGGTAGGGTGACGATAACCCCCGCTGTCTCATAGTTCCCCACTATAACTGATGCGGCTAATACGGTCCCGATGGAGAGGGTTCCAATATCCCCCATTAATAGCTTTGCAGGATACCAGTTGTATCTGAGGAAAGCAAGCAATGCCGCTGCCATTGAAAGCAATAGAAGCAATGCCTCTGCGCTGTTAATATGCCATGCTATGAATGCTAGAGACATGCAGGCAATAAAACCCATACCCGCCTCTAATCCGTTGAATCCGGCTAGCATGTTTGTCACATTTGATGCTCCGGTTATGCCAACAGGTATTAGTACAAGGGCATAGAGTATCCCGAAATCTATTGTCCCCAATAAGGGGAATTTCATGGTTGATATTCCTGCTTGCACGGCAACCAGCGGGAGGGCGGCGAACAGGGGGAGGAGTGCTTTAATGGATTGTCTCATTGCGAACAGGTCGTCGAAGATTCCTACGATGGTCATGATTAGTATTGTGCTAAGTGAGGCTAATACGAGTTTTAGTTCTAATTCGTTTATTAGGCTGATGCCTAGGATGGATTGTATGTGTTGGCTGAAGGTGTGCATGAAAATCATAGACAGCACTCCTGCTGAGAATCCTCCGACTATTATGAATCCCCCCATCTCGGGTAGTGTTGGTTTGTTTTTTTTGTTCACGTCGACCCCGGTTAATCCGGCTCTTTTTAGTTTGGGCATAATCCATGGGGCGCTCAGGTATGTGCTTAGAAAGGATACCACGAAAACAATAAGATAAGCTAGCATTTTATCCTTTTTTTTTTTATGCTATTATATATGCTATTATATTTTATTTATTGATTTAATCTTATAATATCATCCCTTATGCGGCTGTAGTGTAGCCTGGTTATCACTCGGGCTTGCCAAGCCTGCGACTCGGGTTCAAATCCCGACAGCCGCATCAAGTTTTCCTTTAGGGGGGCTCGGATGGGTTGATAAGGGCGGGGAAGGC
>NJDH01000060.1 GCA_002254405.1 Candidatus Altarchaeales archaeon ex4484_96 | reverse complement strand
AGCGGGCCTTATCGCGGCGTTGCAGGATTCGTTCACGCCTTTAAGCGCTTATTCGTTTCTTGTGTTTGTGTTGTTGTATGTGCCTTGTATGGTGGTTGTTGCAACAATAAAGAGGGAGATAGGCTGGAGGTGGGCTTTTTTCACGGTAGCGTATACTACTGTGGTTGCTTGGATTGCGTCGTTTATGGTTTATCAGGGGGGGCTGTTGCTTGGCTTCGCTTGATTTTTTAGGTTTTATTGTATCTTTTTTTCATCGCATGTGTAGGATAGAGTCTAGCATAGTTTTTCTGTTGCCATTTAATAAATTTATCGATGCAGTTAGAGCAAAAATCTGCTGATATGCTCTCATCAATCTCTAATCGATTAAATTCAGGATGATAGTTGAGGATTGGTTTCTTACATAATATGTATTTATTTCGAGCCACATTATTATTTAGTTGATGAAAGAATTAAAACATGTTTGAGTTAAACCGGTTTTATCTTCTTAAAGGAGAATAATATATTTAATGTTTGAGGATATTCTAGTTCCCTTTATCGCGGTTGGATTAGCAGAACTCGGAGATAAAACACAACTCGCAGTCGTGCTTTTATCCTCTAAATATAAAAACCACATACAATTGTTTTTTGGCATAATATTGGCTTTTTTTGTGGTGGATGGGGTTGCGATATTATTTGGTTCATGGATTACGAGATTATTCCCTGAAACCTTACTTAAGATTGTTTCGGCGGTTATCTTCATTTTCTTCGGTTTATTGGTTGTCTGCCAGAGCATGAAGGAAGAGCATAATGAAATCCAGTTAAAGAGTGCTTTCACCTCGGGTTTCACTTTGATTTTTCTGTCTGAGTGGGGGGATAAGACTCAGATTGCTTCGGCTTTATTTGCCACACAATATAATCCCTTGATGGTGTTGGTTGGGGCGATAACAGCTTTAACAGTTATTTCGTTGATGGCGGTTTATGTGGGTAGATTTGTGTCAGATAGGATAGATGATAAATTGATTTCAAAAATCGCTGGATTGATTTTCATATTAGTTGGTTTATTATTCTTGATTCATTGACAGTTGGTTAAGAGGGTATCTGAGGCTTTCTATTGAGCTTATCCTGAGGGAATATATGCGGTTGAACAAGATGCTTTAAGTCATGTGACTACAAAAGATGGATGGTTGTAGTCATAAATTATTATGGAAATATGGTCTTCTGCAGGGGTTAATCAATAAAACATAATCTCTGTTTTTTATCGGATAATATTTAATAACTGTTTTGGAGTATAAAATGTTACGCAGGTTGTTGTTTTTGTTGGTGGTGTTGTTTTTTTTATCAGGTTGCGCACAGAAGCAGCCGATTGAATCCGATGGTTTAGGCCCAGAAGATTATGATTATTCAATCACACACGATGAGTTGATTAGATATTATAGGATACACATCCCAGCCAGCTATGAGGGTGATGCAACCCCCTTAGTTATCTATGTTCATGGTGGTGCCGGCAATAAGCGCTCAGCGTATGTTGATGGCATGGATAAGATGTCAGATAAGCACGGTTTTATTTTAGCTGCGCCTGAAGGCACCGGCGAGGTTAAATTAGGTGAGCTCAGAGGTAACTGGAATGGCGGGAGATGGGAGACAGGAGAATGCTGTGAGACTACGGATGATGTGGGTTTTATTTCGGCCATGATTGATGATATCAGGGGTAAATTCAATATTGATGAAAGAAAAGTTTATGCGACCGGTATTTCCAATGGGGGTTTGATGACGAATCGACTCGGGTGCGAGCTTGCGGATAAAATAGCGGCTATCGCCCCTGTAGCTCCAGCCGCTATAATGTCTGATTGTTTCCCAAGCAGGCCGATGCCTGTGTTTGATGTTCACGGGTCCGCTGACCCCGCTAATCCAGCGGATGGTAGCGAACCAAGCGGGATTTTCGGCGAAGGGGGTTTATTGCATATGCCCTATAAGAGGATGAGCCCATATCAGGTGGTTGATTCCTGGAAGAAAATAAATAATTGTTCTGAGATTGTTCAGGTGATGCTGAGGTTGTGTTATGTATGGTTGAGGGGATGGGTCATACTTATCCCTGTGGTTCACAGTATTTGCCTGCTTCATTGGTTGGTTCGGTTTCCCATGATATTTCTTTTAATCAAATCTGGGAGTTTTTTTTGAATCACCCGATGCCAGAGGAATAAAATATACTGTTTCTATTGTATTTTTTTGCTATGAGGGACTATTTTTTTTCGTCTTATCTTGAGCACACCAAGAGTATATATGAATTATAGGATATCATTTCTAATATTCCACCCGCTCATAGGATTCAAAGCAGCTCAGCTGATTAATTTATCTTCCGGCGGGATAATCATAAAATCATAGGGGTAGTAGACATTCGAAAAAAAACTTTTATCTTCAAGCAGCGTATAGTTTCCATTAAAATAAGAGTTGAATATTATCCTAAACGTGTTTACTGGGGTAATAGAATCATATAATAGTGTATCTTTACCGTCAGGCAGATAAAAAGCATTAAATATAGCCATACGTTCATTCAATTGGTCTTTGGTTAGGTTATGTATGTTGATTTTATGATGTTGATGTATGCTTTGAGTGCCGTGGTCTGCCTGCAAAATGATTATGGGCGCCGTATCCGAGCTGGCAAGCACTTCATCTATTGTTTCCATTAATAACTTATTCGTATAAACCAGTTGGTTCACGTATTCTTCACTCATCTCCCAGTAATTCAAATCCAATCTTTTTTGTGTTACAGCATTACCCATCCTGTCAAAAAGATACGGGGGATGAGGCAGCATGATATGAGCGAAAGTATATGTTGATTCCCTCAATTCCGGGATTTCCTTTATTTTATCAAACACATACAGACGTGATTTCCTCAGGTCACGTCCGATTAACTCTTCAATAAAAGGCTGCAAAGCTGTGGACTGTAGCAACACAATATAGAATTCACCTAGTTCATAGCCTCCATACCCTAACTCCAAATCAGCGCCCATATCGTCTGTTGGACCCCACGTGGATTTCATATTGATGTACTTATACCCTAAAGCTTTAAGGTAGGCGGAGACATTGTTGTTTTTTATCATCTGATAGGGAATAGAGCAATCGCGTGAGTTCTCATCCAGGTTTTCGATATATTTCATGTTCAGCGAGGAAGCAAGCGAGAGATATGTGATCGGGTAATTGCTTCTGCTGCTTGAAGCCACATAAAATCCCCTGTCTTCAAGTTTCTGGATAAACTCTGTGTTATTGAATCCGAAAACCCGTTTTAGATAATCGGCTCGCCCATATTCGTCTATTATGATATAGTAAATGTCTGGCTGATTAGTCACATATGATTCATCCCCTAGTTTGGATTCCTCATCTATAGTGTAATCTGGATTATGTGTCAACAGAAAGATTATTATGCTGCAGGCAGGTATCAAAATTAATGCGAGCGATATGACATTAAATATCTTCACTGCATCCTCCAGATTCTTTTCGGTTGTCTTCAATAGGATGAATGATGCGACTAATAGAATCAAGTATATGATGTATACAATAGCTGAGCGGTGGGTTTGTTCCATCATTGATTGCATCTCAAGCTTATGTTGGGCTGAGATGTTTATTCCAGCATCAGGTAACGTGGCTTTAACGCCCATATAGTCCATCAAAGCCATTGAATGAGCGAAAGAGAAAAAAAGCACAACCGTTAAGGAAACCATCACGCTTGTTTTATTTTTGTCTCCTAATATCATAAACGTGGCCAGATAGAGGAGTAGAGTAAAAAAAAGCGCATGTGTTAGCGGGTAGAGCACATGCATCAACGGGACCTGATCTATGTTATGAGCGTATAGGAAGAGTATCGGGTAGGCTGCGAACAAAAAAGGGTGTATTGTTTTCATTTTTCCACGATTATCCAGTCATAAGGTCTCTGGTTATTAGAGAAAAAACTTTTATCTTCCAGTAGCGTAAAGTTTCCGTCGAAATAATAGTTAAAGATTACCCGAAAGGTATTCACGGGCGTAATAGATTCATACAACATGATACTTCCATTATCTGGTAGATAATATGCATTAAAGATTGCTATTCGCTCGTCTAATTGCTCTTTTTTTACTTTCCTGATGTCTTCCATCCATGTTTGTGCGATGGGGCTTGTGCCGTGGTCTGCCTGCAGGATGATTATGGGGGCTGTGCTTGAGCTGGCGAGTATCTCGTCTATGGTCTCGTTGATTTTTTTGTTTGTGTAACTTAGTTGCTCGACGTATTTTGTTTTCTCCCCCCACGCTGATTTATCCCACTCCCGGTTCTCGGCTGGGATGGGGTTCCCCCACCTGTCAAATAGATACGGTGGATGAGGTAGTTGTATGTGTGCTAGCGTGAATGTTTTTCCCTCCAATGTTGCTATTTCTTTCAGTTTCTCAAAGGTATAAATGCGTGCTTTACTGAGGTCTTTCGCCATAAGCGGTTCAATAATCGGTTGTAGTATGGTGTTTTTTACTAAATTTGAGTAAAACTCATCTTGTTTCCCGAAACCACTGTAGCTGTATTCTAGGTCAGCGTATTCATTATGGTCTGTTGCCCCCCACCCGGATCTTAGATTAATGTATGTGTAGCCTAATGATTTAAGGATTCTTGCAGCATTGCTGTCTTTAATCATCTGGTAGGGTATGTTTCGATTCGATGAATCCGTACCTAATTGTTCACTCAGGTAGTTTATGTATTCCATGTTTAGTGATGAAGCAAGTGAGGTGTAAGTTAAAGGATAGTTGCTCCTGCTTTTTGATGCAACATAAAATCCCTTGTCTTCAAGCCCCCTGATAAATTCGGTGTTGTTGAACCCATATACGCTCTTTAAGATATCTTCGCGGGTGTAACCATCCAGTATTATATAGTAGATGTCGTTTTGGTTTATGAACGCTTTATTTTTATCGCCTGGCACTGGTTTATCCCCAGCATATGGTGTGCCCTGTAGTGTAGCATAATATGAGATTATATTAATCATCGGGAGAAAGATTAAGGTTGTGATGAAAACATTAAACGATTTTGTAATCATAGTAAAGTCTCGCCTGCTTTTGTATATAGTATATGCCATGAGTAATGCGATAGATAATGAGAAAGCAATCATGTAACCATTTTTTGTTTCACTGGATTCGAATACATTTATTGTGTCAGATAATTTTGTCAATATACTGAAGGAATAGAATAATATTATAGTAATAGATGTCATTGTCACAGATTTATCCATATCAGAGTAAACAAATCTATAGGATATTAAGAGGATTGTGGTAAAAACAAATGCTAGAATAAACGGCGTAAACGTGGCTGTTAAGGGAACTTCCTCGATATTGTGGGTGTATAGGAATAGAATGGGGTATAATGCGAAAAGAAAAGGATGTAGTGGTTTATCAGTTAAGCCCATCATCTTATTTCTTCACCATGAGATACATAATCCGTTGGGTTCCTTTAATCTCTTGTTTTTCCTTGATTATGAAATATTTTCTGAATTCGTGTTCGAAGTTTGCTTTAGTATAGTGTTGGAAGATATCTTCTCTGCTTTGCCAAAGCCTTTTCGCGTTGGAATCTTGTTTGGGGATGTATTCGATAATCAGTTTATTACATAGTTGATTGAAAAAGGATGCAAGCAAGTTTAGGGGTATGTTGTTGGTTATCGCAAGATGATGTATTAAAGCTAATGCCATGATTGTGTCTGCTGGACCTCTTTCTATGAGTGACATCCTTTCTTGGTTATTCCATCCGATGCCCGGGCTCGGGTTGGTTAAATCAAGCAGGAGAGGCATTATATTTTTTTCGTTTTTTTCTTTTGTTCTTAAGTAGTTTGCTTCAACACAGGAGTGGTCTATGTCGAAGGATATTGTTGGCACGTTATTTTCGCATGCTATTCTGCTGAATACTCCAATATTCGCCCCCATATCCCAGATATTTGTGGGTTCTGCTTTTTTCAGGTAATATTTCACAATCCTTTTTTTTTCTTCCATTGATTTTTTATCGTAGTTTATTTCTTTTTCATAGTATTGCTGCCAGTGGCTTGATTTGGAATCTGTTCTCATTTTTTTGATGCTGGATTTTAGGCTGTCTATTAGGCCTAGTAGGGAGTTCATGCTCATGTTTTTGTTTGTTTTCTGTGGTTTGTTGATGTATTTTTTTTGGCTTTTTGAGTGCAGGTGTATGTGTAGTAGGAGTGGGTATTTTAGGGATGTTTTTGCAGGTAATAGTGAGCTAGCTAGGTCTAAGGGTATTCCATCTAAGTATGCTTTTGTTAGTTGGTTTAATCTAGCGTCTTTGTATTTCATTAAAGCTAGTGGTGCTAGGAAATGCTGGCAGAATTGTTTGTAGGCTACCCAGGGTTGTCCTTTTTTTGTTAATTCAAAGGAGAGAGTATCTATTAGTTTAGGTTTGTTTTTGATGAATTGTATATTATATGCGCTGGCGTCTTTAAGGGACATCTGGTATTCAAGTGCTTTTTCCTGTAGTTTAAGTGTTGTTATTGCAGCATCTTTCAGTTGGCTGAAACACCATTCATAGGGGTATGAAATAAAACTAATTTGTTCTGGTTGAATGATTTTGTATGCGTTTTCATTCAATTCTTTTTTTTTCACTTCACTGTGGCTGATGAGCAAATCATTTTCTACTAGCTCATCATATAATCCTGATTCGATGAGGTGGTCGTAGTTGATTTTGTAGCTTTGGTTTATTTGCCTGTAAACCACGCCTTCTTCAGCGTAAACAAAACCGTCCGGGTCACGGAATGAACTTCGGGTTTCATTCATTCTTTTTTTTGTTTGGGTTTTTGTTTAGCTGTTTTTTTATGCGGTTTTTTAGGTTTTTCCAGTAGAGTTTCAGCATAAAAATTAGTCCAACCAGGCTTGCTATCAGCATCTGGAATATCATGCTGCCTGTGCCGGGGTCGATGTATGCTTTGGTGTTGGAGGCTAAAAGTAGTATTATTGTGATGCCTATTGGGTGCTTCTTTTTCATGTTATTGATTTATTCGTTTAGGTTTATATATTTTTTCGGGATGGGGGTGAATGGACTGACCCCCTGTTAGTATACCATTAGGTTGGCAACTTTATATTTTGTGTTATCACCTCTTTTTCGTATTCATCTGGTGTTTTGTATCCTATGGATGAATG
>NJDH01000059.1 GCA_002254405.1 Candidatus Altarchaeales archaeon ex4484_96 | reverse complement strand
CAGATGAGCTATAACCTCGGTGTCCGTATCTGTTGTGAAAATCGCCCCCTTATTTTTCAGCTTCTCCTTCAGCTCAAAGCCGTTTATAAGATGGCCGTTGTGGGCTATGGCTAAACTCCCCATCCCGTATCTTATGGTTATAGGCTGGGAGTTCTCTATCTGGGTGTCGCCCTGGGTCGAGTACCTGACGTGGCCGATACCTATTTTTCCCTCAAAAAAAGCATCCTTGAAAACTGATGAAACCAAACCCATCCCCTTGTGGACGTGTATTTCGTCATCATGGTATAAGGCCATACCAGCTGACTCCTGACCCCGGTGCTGCAGTGAATAAAGGCCGTAGTAGACGCTGTCGAATACGTTACGGTTTGAGCGTATTCCGAATACAGCGCACTTTTCCCTCATATTGATACTTATTGAATGAGGGGATAAAAAGGATGCAATACTGTTTTTTTTGGATTAAATAGCATAAGATAATATGGCTGTTTATGAGTCGGATGAGGGAATATGCATCGACGGGTTTAAGGCTGCTGGTGTTAGGAGAGGTAGATACGGGCTGGCTTTAATTGCATGTGACAGAGTCTGCCGCACCGCAGGAGTATTCACCCGAAACAACATCAAAGCCGCCCCCTTACAGCTGAATAAGCGCAAATTAGATGCTGGATTTCAGGCTGTTGTCGCCAACTCAGGCAACGCCAACGCCTGCGTTTCGGAGGGATTAGATGACGCGGAAATGATGTGCGCGAAGGCAGCTGAGGAACTTAATATCAGCAAAAAAAATGTTGGCGTAGCATCCACAGGCATAATCGGTAAACGCCTTGACATGGATTTAATAAACGAGCTTATAGGGGAAGCCGCAGGCCAGCTAACGAGCTCTGCTGAGGGCAGCACTAAAGCAGCACAGGCTATCATGACCACCGACAAGACCGTGAAAATGCTTTCAATAGAATACAAGGGCATCAAGGTAGGTGCAATAGCGAAGGGAGCCGGGATGATAGCTCCCGATATGGCGACTATGCTGTGTTTCATATCCACGAACGCCGACCTTAGAGTATCTGAGCTACAGGATGCTCTCACAGAATCGGTTGATGAAAGCTTTAACATGCTGTCAATAGACGAGGATATGAGCACAAACGATATGGTGTTATTGCTCAGCACCGCAACCGCTGAATGCAACATATCAGACTTCAAACACGCCCTGAATTATCTCACAAGAGAGATGGCCATAAAAATGGCGAAAGACGGTGAAGGCTCAACTAAATACCTTCAGGTGGAGGTCAAGGGTGCGTTAACCAAAAAACAAGCCCGCAAGGGAGCTAAAGCCATCATATCAAGCAATCTGGTAAAAACAGCATTACATGGTGAAAACCCCAACTGGGGCAGGATAACAGCAGCCTTAGGCTCTAAAATAGGTTATTTATTTGCGCAAACCGATATAATATTTAGTTCCGGTGCCCAGAAAGCGCTTGTCTTAGAGAAAGGCGTCGTAGGCGATTTAGAGACAGCCCGGAAAGTGCTCGCGGAACGTGAAATAAAATTAACTGTCAACCTGAACCAAGGCGAATATAAAGCAACCGCCTATGGATGTGATCTAAGTCCAGAATATGTCGAAATAAACGCAAAATACAGCTAAAAAAAAATGAGAGTATTTGGCATGTACGTGGGAGTCATTGAATTCCTGATAACATTAAATACCTTAACGTTTATCCTAACATTAGCTGATGAAACATTTTTTTTGTTGTTTGCTTTAATGCCGTCGCAGCTTTTTTTCGAGCCATGGACCCTTCTGACGAGCATGTTCACGCATGCTAGCTTCAACCACCTGCTATTCAACATGATAGCGTTGTTTTTCCTTGGAAGCTATCTAGAGCGCATAATAGGGGAAAAAAATTTCCTGCGGGTTTATTTCATAGGGGGTTTAGGTGGCGGAATACTGACTTTAATCATGGCATACATCGGCCTGATGCGCCCTGATGTCGCGGTGGTGGGGGCCTCAGGGGCTGTTTTCTCTGTCGCAGCCTGTCTGGCGATATTGCGGCCTAATCTGACTATTTTCCTTTTCCCCATACCCTTCCCGATGCCGCTTTACCTGGCGGTCTTCGGTTTCATGCTGGTGATGTCTTTCATGCCCGGGATAGCATGGTCAGGTCACCTGGGGGGTTTGATTGTTGGAGCATTATATGGTTTATCATATAAGGGAGGGAGAAAACAGCAGTCCACGGAATCCGGCATCAGACGAGGTTATAGATTCTATTAAGTAGGGTAATTAAAGTACTCGTTCCAGGATTTAACCTCAATCTCGCGTTCCCTGACCTTCTCTATTGCGTTAACAGCAGCCTGAGCGCCGGCTATTGTGGTAATATAGGGTGTGTTAAGTTTCACGGCGCTGCTTCTAATCTTATAGCCGTCGCGCATGGGGTTTTTCCCAACAGTCGGGGTGTTGATTATTAAACTAATCTGCTTGGATTTCATCAAATCCAGTATGTTCGGGGAACCCTCGCTGATTTTCAGTATCTTGCGGTTTATTACTCCAGCATCACGCAGGTTCCGTGATGTTCCGGGGGTGGCTATTATCTCAAAACCCATTTCATTGAATTTACGCGCCAATGAGATAATCTTTTTACGGTCTTTCTTGTTGACGCTTAAGAACACGCTACCATGAAGCGGCAGCTCGTTTTCGGCTGCTATCTGGGCTTTATAGTAGGCCATAGCGTAATCCATGTCCATTCCAATCACCTCACCTGTTGATTTCATCTCAGGCGTTAATACAGGGTCAACATCAGGTAATTTAATGAACGGGAAAACAACCTCCTTCACAGCCACATGATTTATTTTATCCATCGGGTTTAAATCATCTACCAGGTCTTTTATCTTGTAGCCTACCATAACCTTAGCCGCGATTTTAGCTAATGACACACCAACGGCTTTGCTTACGAAGGGCACGGTTCTTGAGGCCCGGGGATTAGCCTCCAGCGCATATACTTTATCGTCTTTAACAGCGTATTGTATGTTGAGCAGGCCTTTTATGCCCAGCTCTAATGCCATGGATTTAGTGTATTTTTTCACTGTCTTGATTGTTTTCTTGGTGAGGGTCTGGGGGGGTAGAACACACGCTGAGTCCCCGGAGTGCACTCCGGCTTCCTCTATGTGCTCCATTATTCCGCCGATGAGAACGGTTTTTCCATCGCAGACGGCGTCAACGTCTATTTCAACGGCATCCTGCAGGAATTTGTCTATCAGAACCGGGTGCTTGGGCGATACCTTAACAGCTTCCTTCATGTATTCCTCTAATTGGGTTTGGTCTTGGACTATCTCCATAGCTCTTCCACCCAACACATAACTGGGTCTAACCAGCACAGGATATCCTATGCGGTTTGCTATTTTTTTTGCTTCAGTGAAGCTGTAGGCTGTACCCCATTCGGCTGAGGGGATGTTTAGTTTATCCAGTACTTTCCCGAATTCATCCCTGTTTTCCGCTCGGTCGATGTTTTGAGGGGTGGTCCCCAAGACGGTTACGTTGTTTTTCTGCAGGTCGTCGACGAGGTTGATGGAGGTTTGCCCCCCGAACTGCACCATCACACCCAGCAGGTTCACGGATTCGTTGTCTACCACATTTAACACATCTTCGAGTGTGAGGGGTTCGAAATAAAGCTTATCGGATATGTCGAAATCCGTGGATACGGTCTCAGGGTTGTTGTTTATTATTATGGTCTCTAATCCCAGCTCCTTTAATGCGAAAACAGCATGCACTGTGCAGCAGTCGAATTCAATCCCCTGACCTATCCGTATAGGCCCGGAGCCGAGGATAATGACTTTTTTGTTTTCTGAGGGGTTGGATTCATTTTCCCTCTCGTAGGTGGAGTAATAGTAGGGGGTTTTTGCCTCGAATTCGGCGCTGCAGGTGTCCACCATCTTGTAGGTGGGAGTTATTTGTTTTTTCTTCCTGTAGTCTCTTATTTTTTTTTCATCCCCCAGCTGACGGTCCATTATGCCTTGTTTTTTCAGGGCCCGTATTTTTTTTTCCGCGCTCATGCTTATCTTATATGTATACGATTATAGTCCACGAGATATATATTCTTCTTTATACTATGCTATCAATATATCTATTAACACTTTTTTGTTGGTAAAATGCCGGTATGTAACTATTGCGGTAAGGAAATAAAAAGTGAGCATGGGTTGGCGATTCACATAGCCAAGGTACATGGAAAGAAAAGAATAGGCAACAAAAAACATAAGACCATATTGATTAGTGCCTCTAAACGGGATTTAGAACGATGGAGAGAACTGGCTAGAAAGAGGAAAACCACTATCTCAGGGCCGGTCAGGAATACCATGTTCAACGAAATCGAGTGTGAAAATATAGGATATAGCAACCTGAAAACACTCAAAGACGAAACGCTAAACTACGACAAAAACTGATTCTATTGGAGGGTGGTACAACCAAAGGATTGGATAGGTTAGTTGAAGCTGTGGATGAACGAATGCAGGAAAGGGATGAATGGAGGGACTATGAAAAAGAAGTGCTTGATGACCTCCCTGATTGGGTTAATCCAAAGGACGCTGAAGCAATTCTTGTAATGCGAAAACAAAACCAGCAAGCACAATTTGAAGAATATAGGAATCTTGAACACCTGAAAAAACAATTCAATCGGTTGCCTGCTGGAAAGCGAAAGGCTGTGAAGAAACTTATGCTATCGGATGGTGTCCTATTGGATGAAGCATTAGGAATGGTAATGAGGTGACTTGAATGGTTAAATCAAAAAAAGAACCCAGACAAAGGCTTGTTAGTAAAAACGGTAAGGTAACCTATGAAAAAAGGAGCTATGAGGAACTACCAAAAACCAATGCAATGATTGAACGTTTCCTGATGTTAGGTAATAGTAAAGGTGATGGCACGTTCTCAAAACATAGTATGCACCAATACAAGACCGCACTTGATGACTTCTTTTATGTAGTGAATAAGGAATACGATAAGGTCACTGTAGACGACCTTGATGAATTCCAGGTGTATCTTAAAAAATACTATGGGGAAAAAAATACAATCAATGGAAAAAAGATAGCGATTAAGGCGTTTTTCAGGTTCTTGTATGTCCAAAAAAAGATAGATTTCAATCCAACAACGGGTATTTTCAAAACAGGCAACAGGAATGTAAAAGAAACAGCGAATACAATTCGAAAGGAAATATTTTCTAAAGATGAAATAAACAAGTTGCTTGATGTAGCAAAGAACCTATGTGACCATTGCCTGTTAAGCATGATGTATGGTAT
>NJDH01000015.1 GCA_002254405.1 Candidatus Altarchaeales archaeon ex4484_96 | reverse complement strand
TCTAAGGTATGTCACAAGACCTAATCAATCACCTAGCTATCACTTAAATATTTGGGAAACCAAATATCTAACCATAAAAACAAGGGTTATTCAAAACCCTCAATACCATAAGATGATGGAAAAAATCGTTAAACCAAAAACCAGATTAGGCTTATTAAATCCCTTGGATAAAACGTATACTAGGATGAAGAAGCTGACTGATAAGCCCAGTATCGAAAAAAGAGAGTATAGGTTTAAGAAATAATCCATCCCTTAACTATTTCTTCGTGAAATAGAATAAGGTGTTTTTTTTAGTGTACTATTTTAACAGATACAGGCATCTTGCTTGGATGTCTGTTTTTACCTGTTTTTCATTTGGTGGAATACCTTGCTGTCCACCAAAATCAATTCAGCCATGTCATCCAGGGTTTCGGCTGCGTCCTCGTATGAGCCGATTAATTCCTCTTTGTTGTCTTCACCCAGGCGACAGACGTTCACGGAGGGTTTATCACCTCCCTCAACATAGACCATGTATCTGTCCATCTTGTTTAAAATATTTGCCTTACGAGTATAAATAGATTATCTTTTTGTGTGATTTGTTTTTGCATTATTTTTTTCTCAGATATTGTAGTCTGCATATACTAAATTGCATATTTCAGCATTCGCATATGATATTATGCATAATTCTAACAGATATCATGTAAACTTGTTTTGAAAAAACGCAGGGAAAAAACCGTAAAGTATTTATATGAGCTGTTCAAATAGTATAAGCCCATAGTGATATCTCGAGATAAAAGCGTGAAATCACCGTAAGGTGAAACAGCAATAATACGCTAATACCTCGAGATATAAGTTAATCAAATGGTTTAGTAGAGGGTAACATGAAATCAAAAACAGAGAGGATAATCCCGATAATAGTTTTGATCTTAGCAGCCTTCCAAACAGCTTCTGCTCAGACAGTAAACAAGACAGATAGTCTGGATATTATTGTTACCGTATCCAACCTGACTCTGGTGGACATCAACCCCGCTAACCTGACATGGGTTAACATCCCCCCGGGAACCGAATCCAACTCAACCTACGCGGCAGCAGGCAACAAAGAAGCCATACAGATAGAGAACATAGGCTCGACAAACATCAGCAATATCTGGTTTAATGTAACACACCCCAGCATAATGCCTTTCGGCTCAGGCAACAGACTCAACTACAATCCCGCGAATTTCGTCATAATAAGAAGAAACACCAGCAACGAATGGTATTTCATCGACCGATTGGAATACAATGAATCAGAGCTTATCTATCTTGAGCTGCCTACAGGTAGCTCCAGTGACCCCAATATGGTTCACGGCCGTCTTAGAAGCGCGGACAGTGAATATTTCTGGGTGATGAACATCTCAGATGGCTCATGCAATGATACCCAATTTTGGATTGGAAACGCCCCTCATACTCAGACATCAACCGGGACGGTGGATTTCACAGCATGCGGCGACCCATTAACCGG
The DNA here is from genome assembly GCA_002254405.1 of Candidatus Altarchaeales archaeon ex4484_96. Lineage (GTDB taxonomy): Archaea > Altiarchaeota > Altiarchaeia > IMC4 > QMZM01 > EX4484-2. The sequence goes on along the minus strand of NJDH01000015.1, from coordinate 12,584 downwards.
AGCTGGCACTCCAGGAGACTGCAGGACCGGCTCATTCACACCCGTTCTGGGAGGAGCATGGGGGGCCCTGAACCTGTCTTTAAGCGATACTCCAATCGAAAACTACACAGTCATCACCCCCGCAGTATGCGGCGGAACTAATGTTAGTGTTAGATTCAACCATTGGAACATGGACGCTCCCGGAGCACAAAGTGGAAGTTATACTGATTATTTTTATACAACAGCTCTCGTCCCGGGAGAGCACATCATAGCTAATGTGAAAATCAGGGTACCCTATGGTACCATGGCAGGAACCCTGCCGACAGGTCAATTAACGGTCATCGCTCAAGCAGTTGGTGTAACTTCATAAAAGAGTGAGGCATAAAACAAAAAATCGAATAAACACGAGGTGGTATAAATGAAAAGGGGATTGTGGATTGGATTACTCGCGAGTTTGCTTGTGGGAGTATTGATGGCTGGTTTAGCCAGCGCGCAGGGCTTTGGAGGAAACTTGACTATAAACGACAGCGAAAGCGCTAATGTTTCAGTATCAGTTAATACTAACACAATGGTGGATATTAACCCGGCGGCATTCACCTGGACTGGTGTTGACCCAGGTGGTGTTGGAGACAATGATACTGAACTCAACAAATTTTTTGCGTTGCAGATAGAGAATATCGGCTCGGAAAATATAACTCACGTGTGGTTTAACGCTACCTACCCGACAAGCAGCCCATTTGGTGTTGGTAGTGCGGCTAACACAGATTCGGGCAATTATATAGTATTGTCGAATTCAACCACTGAATCATATAAGTTCATCAACAGGGTTGAATATAATGCTACCACAACACTGGTTTATTTAACGGACCCGGAGGGTGCTTTGCCACCAGATAACACCAGGTTCGTTTACGGCAGGATACATAACTCCAGCAACGAATACTTCTGGATGATAAACAAGTCGGCGACAGGATTCTGCAACGGAACAGCGACATTATATATAGGTAATACCTCGCATCATAAGACCCAAACAGGAACAGCTAACTTCCAGACAGGGGATGTGGAAAGCTTTACATTAACCATACACCCAGATGACCAGGACTGGGGCTACACAGATATTACAACCGGGCCCTTCAACGGTTATTGTGCCGCTGTAACCAGCGATTGCAGCAGGCTTTTCCTGTCCAGGTGGAACGCAGACCTGCCCTTTAACCTATGCGGCAACTCAGGGTATGCCTGGGATTCAGCTGCTAACGGGGATTTAACACCGGGAGAGTCTTTTTATATGAAAATAAAGGCCTACGTACCTTATGGTATATATGAGGGAGCTTCCGGTACAGGAAAAATCACTGCGATAGTGAATAAGGTATAGAAAAAGCTTAGGCCAGCCTGCAAGGCTGGTCTAATGTGTTTATTTAAAGAGATGGAGAAATGAAAAAATGAGGGAAGGACATCTGTCGGCAGTGGACAAGCTCATATTGAATGTGCTGGATAAAAGCAAGAGACCGCTCAGCACATATCAGATAGGTAAGAGAACTAAGGTTTCGTGGTCTACAGCGAACACTCATTGTTATAAGTTGAAGGCTTTAGGTAAGGTTGATATGGAGGTCGTAAACAACCATTTAGGCCAGAGTAAAATGCTTTGGAGGATAATCAAACCATAAAGGGGATAACTTAATTTTCCTTCTTTTATTGCCTGATACCATATCTGTCTTGGAGAGCAGTTTACTGCTCTTCCTTTTTTTCTCTTTATTGTTTCTTTTATTATATTATGCATATTTTGACATAAGCATATGATTTTATGCATAGATTAAACAGTTAGCCTGAAGACTCATAGCACCTTATCAGATTAAATAAAACCGTAAAGTATTTATATCAGAGCCATCCATAATCTTAATCCCACCACCACCCCATAGAGAGATACACTCTATAATTATATGGTGAGGGGTCAGGTAGAGGATAAATATGGTATCAGGCAACAACAAACACAGGATAGCGTTAGCCTACGCTTTCATCTTATTCCTTCTTATCGGGTCAGCGTCAGCTGATGTCAACCAATCAGACACCCTGAATATATTTGTCTCAGTCTCTAACCTGACTCTGGTGGACATCAATCCCGCTAACCTGAGCTGGATTAACATCCCCCCGGGAACCGAATCCAACTCAACCTACGCGGCAGCAGGCAACAAAGAAGCCATACAAATAGAGAACATAGGCTCGACAAACATCACAAACATCTGGTTTAACACTTCTCATCCTGATGTAATGCCTTTCGGCTCAGGTGATATAAACAACTACAATCCAGGTAATTTCGTCATAATAAGAAGAAACAACAGCAATAACTGGTATTTCGTCGACCGTAAAGAATTCAATGAATCAGAACTTATCTACCTGAGTCTCCCGGGAGGAGGAGGCTCTAACGTCCCGGGTATGGCACACGGTCGGCTTAGAAGTGCAGACAGCGAATACTTCTGGGTGATGAACATCTCAGATGGCTCATGCAATGACACCCAATTTTGGATTGGAAACGACCCCCATTCGCAGGCATCAACAGGGACGGTGGATTTCACAGCATGCGGCGACCCATTAACCGGAGCTGGCACTCCAGGAGACTGCAGGACCGGGTCTTTCACGCCCACATTAGGAGGGGGTTGGGGTATGTTGAACCTCTCACTTGGTGCTGGAGCAGCCGAAAACTACACCATCATCACCCCCGCAGTATGCGGCGGAAGCAACGTAAGCGTTAGATTCTGGCACTGGAATAAAGACGCTGCTGGAGCAATAGGTAGCTCAAACAGCTTCCAAGAGTATTTCCATGTTGGTGCCCTAACACCAGGAGAGCATATCATAGCTAACGTGAAAATCAGGGTACCCTATGGTACCATAGCAGGAACCCTGCCAACAGGACACCTGACGGTCATCGCTCAAGCAGTAGGCGTTAATTCATAAAAAGAGTGAGGCATAAAATATAAAAAAAAATCATATAAACAAGAGGTGGTATAAATGAAAAGGAGATTGTGGATTGGGTTACTCACGAGTTTGCTTGTGGGAGTATTGATGGCTGACTTAGCCAGCGCGCAACCGCTGGGAGGAAACTTAACAATAAACGACAGCGAAAGCAGCAATGTATCGGTTTATGTGGCAACCAAGACCATGGTGGATGTTAATCCTGCCGCATTCAACTGGACGGCTGACCCAGGGGGTGTGGGAGACAACAACACCGAAACAAACGAATTCTATGCTATACAGATAGAAAACATCGGCTCGCATAATATCACACACGTGTGGTTTAACGCAACCTACCCCTCCCAGAGCCCGTTTGGTGTGGGTAGCACCGCGAACACAGACTCAGGAAACTATGTTGTATTATCTGCGCCAACCCAGAACAGCAGCCTGATAAGCAACCAGACAGCCTTTGCAATATCATTACACGAGACCTACAGGTTTATTAACAGGGTGGAATACAACAACACCAGGGCGCTTGTTTACGTAACAGACCCCGAGGGCTCTCTTCCACCAGACAACAATAGATGGTGGTATGGTAGGTTCAGAAACGCAAGCACCGAGTATTTCTGGATGGTGAACGTAACCGATGGAAGCTGCGAAGACAACGCTTTTTACATAGGTGACGCACCACACACTAAGACCAAAACAGGTTCGGTTGACTTCAGAAACTGTGTTGGAACATTAGCCGACGGCCCCCCTGTAGGTCCAGGAGTTACAGACTGCAGTGTTGGAACATTCACAAACAACTCTGTTGTGAACGGAGGCCCATCAGCAACAAAATACGGTTACGCTGAAGTAAACATTAGCGGGGAACACTACTGTGTGGTCATAGCCAACTGCAGCAGGATGTTTTTCACCCACTGGAACAAGGACTTCCCGTTTAACCTGTGCAACAGCCCCTACTCAGAGTACGCGTGGAACAGCACCGTAGACGGACCGCTGACCCCAGGGGACTCGTTTGTAATGGGAATCAAGGTTAGGGTGCCTTACGGAATATACGAGGGAACATCAAACAAGGGATACATAACAGCGATAGTAAACGACGTATGATTGATTAATGAATCCCCTTAGAGGGGATTATTATTAATTTAATATGAGGTGAAGGATATGGATGAAGATCATATTAACGCGGTTGACAGACTGATATTGCTAGCTATGAAAAGAGTGAACAAACCATTAAGCACCTACCAGATAGCGAAAAACGCTAACATCTCGTGGTCTACGGCAAACACCCACTGCTATAAGCTTAAATCGATTGGGGTGTTGGATATGAAGCGGGTTAAAAACCACTTCGGGCAGACCAAGGTGATGTGGCGTGCGCTAGAGCGAAAAAAAAGGGGTTGAATCCCGCAGGATAAAAAGCGAAACGGTTGAATCCTTTTTCTTTTTTTTTTATTTTATCAGCCCGTGGAGGGGCATAGTATAAAATGGCCGACACGCAATTGCAGACCCAGGTGGAAGAATACAGCTCCAAGCTAAGGGAGGTTAAGGATGAGATAAAAAAGGGTCTTATAGGCCAGGACCCAATCATAGACTCGGTTCTAAAGTGCCTGGTATGTAACGGTAACGTCCTTATGGAGGGTGTTCCGGGTCTGGCTAAAACCACCTTGATTTTGTTGCTCACCCAGACGGTCAGAGACTGTAAGTTCCAGCGTATACAGTTCACACCTGATATGCTGCCCACCGACATCACGGGTGTTACGGTCTTCGAAGAGAAAAAGGGTTTTTACACCGTCAAGGGCCCGATTTTCGCCAACTTCGTATTAGGCGACGAGATAAACCGGACCCCACCGAAAGTACAGAGCGCTATGCTCCAGGCAATGCAGGAGAAGCAGGTCACCATTGGAAGAAAAACATACAACCTGCCCAACCCCTTTTTTGTTCTCGCAACCCAGAATCCGCTGGAGGATAAGGGAGTATATCCCCTCCCTGAGGCTCAGGTGGACAGGTTTCTTTTCAAAATCAACGTGGATTATCCCGCGAAATCGGATGAAATATACATCATAGACCAGAACATAACCGTCAAAAAAATAAAAGACTTCGAGCTGAATCGGGTAATCAGCCTCGATGAGATATTGACACTGCAGGAGATTGTTAAAACCATTCATATGTCTGATGAGATAGGCAGATACATCGTGAGCATGGTTAAGGCCACCAGATACCCTGAAGATTTTGACGTGAAATCAGGCAGATACGTTCAGTGGGGTGGTTCACCGCGGGCATCTATTTATCTTTCTCTTGCCGCGAGAGCAACCGCCTTGATGAACGAGCGGATTTTCGTGGTGCCAGAGGATGTTAGGGCTATCGCACCCCATGTACTCAGGCACAGGATTATATTAAACTATGAGGGGAAAGCCAAGGGTGTTGTAACAGATGATATAATCAAAGAAATAATCAAAATGGTTCCGGTGATATAAAATGGATCAAGATTTTGCCAATGAGGTAAAAAAACACAACGAGAAGTTGGCTAAGGTTAAAAACGAGGTCCAGAAGGGGATTACCGGGCAAAAGGAGACAGTGAATTCCGTATTAAAATGCATAATATGCGGCGGACACGTTCTCCTGGAGAGCGTTCCCGGGTTGGCGAAAACCCTGCTCGTCAGGCTTATCTCCGAGACCATTGACGGGGCATCGTTTCAGCGTATCCAGTTCACCCCCGATCTTTTACCAACCGACATAACGGGTACTACAGTATACGAGAAAAAAAGGGGTTTTTACACCGTCAAGGGCCCGATTTTCGCCAACTTCGTATTAGGCGACGAGATAAACCGGGCGCCTCCCAAGGTGCAAAGCTCTATGCTCCAAGCCATGCAGGAGAAGCAGGTGACAATCGGCAAAGAAACGTTTGATTTACCTAAACCCTTTGTGGTGTTAGCCACACAAAACCCCCTGGAGCAGAGGGGAGTTTATCCACTCCCATTCGCCCAGATTGACAGGTTTCTTTTTAAGGTTTATGTCACATACCCATCCGATGAGGAGGAATTCATCATACTCAACAACAACTCGGTAATCAAGACCATAGCCGAATTCGAACTTGAAAAGGTTTTACATACCAAGGAGTTACTCGCTATACAGGAGTGTGTTAAGAAAATCCAGGTCTCCGAGGAGGTTAAACAGTATATAGTCGATTTGGTTGATGCCACAAGATATCCCGCAAAATACGAGATAAAGGGGGGTAGATACATGGACTGGGGCGGTTCGCCGAGGGCATCAATCAATCTCGCATTAAGCGCTAGAGCTAATGCCATGATGAGCAACAGAACCTTTGTTGTCCCGGAGGATGTTAGGTCTATAGCACATAATGTACTCAGGCACAGGGTTGGTTTAAACTATGAGGGTAAGGCAAGAAACATCAGCACCGATGAAATAATCGACGATATAATACGAAACGTTCCTGTGATTTGATTATGGACCCAGCGTCTTTTGAAAAAAAATATTCGAATCCACTGAAAAGAGAGGAATACATTGAGGAGTTTATGATAAAAATAGACGCCTACGTGAGACAGCTGGTGGATGTGTTTAGGTTTGCGCTGAAATACAGGATAATGTTTAGGGGTTCCGGCGTGGAGTTCGCGGGTTTAAGAGAATACATTCCCGAGCAGGATGATGCCACCAGGATAGACTGGAAGGCTTCATTAAGAGCAAACAAGCTTTATGTAAAGCAATACGAGGAGGAGAGAGACCTTGAGGTTTTTATTTTGGTGGATAGCTCCAGTTCAATGCTATTTGGTTCACAGGATAAGCTGAAAAGCGAATATGCGACCATAGTCTCGGGCTCAATAGCTTATGCAGCCATCGAATCAGGGGATAAGGTAGGCTTTGGCATGTTCAGCGACGTAATGAGAAATTCATTTGAACCAGAATGCGATATGACCCAGTATTATAGGATACTAAGGCATGCTGTAGACCCCGCATACTATGGGGGTAAATGCAATCTCGGCAAAGCACTTGATTATATGCTGAATATGCTTAAACCCAGGACCATATTATTCATCATCTCTGATTTCATCGGCTTGGACAGAAACTGGGAGGATTCCCTGAAGATGATGGGGGGTAAACTGGATCGGGTGGTTGGCATAATGTCAAGGGACATCAGGGATTCTAAACTGCCCGAGGGCGTTGGTTACATGAGACTGGGGGACCCGTTCTCCAACAAGATGGCGAGCGTTGACATAGATGAGATTAGGGAAGAATATAATTACCTGACCCTCAGACAGGAGGATAACATCAAAGACAGCTTCCATGACGTTGGTTTGGGTTTTGTGAAAGCACATACAACCGAACCCTTCGTCGAGCCGTTGATTAAATACCTTACACTGGCTTAAAAAAAAAATGGACATACCCCAGATTGTATACTCAGACAAGTACATTAACCTGATGGTTTTACTTTTAGGTCTGGTTTTGGTATTATACTTTCTGTCTAGACTGTCGGCCAGAAAAAGAGTGCTTACCTTCGGTAACTTCGAGACCCTGGAGAAGGTCTTGGGTAAAAAAATGCTTCCATGGAGCTTTTTTATTTTATTGCTTCGGATTCTCGCTATTATTGTGGTGGTGTTGATTTTATCCGATGTTGAGGTGATTCAGGATGGATATATAGCCAAAAGCGATTTCGTGCTTGCCATAGACACCTCGGCCTCGATGATGACCCCCGATTATGAGCCAACACGGCTGGGGTTGGTGAAAGAAGCATTAATCGATTGGATTGGGAAGGTTGAGGGTACTAAAATCGGGCTCGTCACTTTCTCTGGGAGAGCTTATGTTAAAACCAAACCCACATTTGATATGGAGGAACTGGCTGAGCAGATAAATAACCTCCACTGGGAGGAGCCCGCCGGGACTGCGATAGGTGATGCCATAGTCTCTTCTGCAAGCATTTTAAACGGAGCCGATATCTCATCCAGGAGAAACAATACGATAATCCTTGTGACAGACGGCAGAAACAACGCAGGCGTTAACATAAGCGCTGCTCTCGACTCGATAAACGAAAGCCAGATTAAAATCCTGGCTATTGGCGTAGGCAGCAAAACCGGGATAGAAAGCGAGGTGCCTCCAGAGCTTCGGGCCTTAAACGCAACCGCCAGCGAATTCCCCAACCTCGATACTGTGATGCTTAAGCGTATAGCTAATGAAACAAAAGGTGATTATGAGATAATAGACGATGAGGACTCTATAAAGCATGCCTTTGAAACAGCTCTTGAATACAGGAAGGTTACGAAGAGCCTTGATAAGGAGATGCTGCTGGTTTTAGCTGTTCTGTTGCTTGCGGATTGGGCCTTTGAGATAACCAAATACAGGCCCATCCCATAAAATATTTATCGGTATATGGTTCAATATACTAACAACATAAAATGACTGAAGACAGTGAAGTAGATTTCAACGCAATTTTTGGATTAAAAGGCAGCGCAGAAGTTAGTGAACAAAAGGAGGGGAAGAGTAAAAAAAAGCAAGAAAAACCAGAAGAAGAGAAACCAGTTGAAGAAAAACCAGCAGATAATGTTAAAACAGCTGATGATTTGTTTCGGGATTTTCAGAGGGATTTGGATGATGATGAGGAGTTATTGGAGCTGATGCGAGACGATAGAGAGGAGAAAAACGATTTTGAGGAAGTGAAAAAAGAGATTGAATCCCCCAAGACCATCAAACCCGAGGAAAAAAAGAAGGTGGTTGATGAGTCCCCAGGTATTGTTCTCAGGGAAGGCCAGATTGAGATACCATCTGATTCTAAAGTCCATTTTATCAGGAAAGACGGTAAGATTGCTGTTGTAGTCTGCCAGCGAGATGGGGATATGCAGCTTGATGGAGAAATCATCGATTTAAAGGAACTTGGCATAGGGGAGGGTTTAAGCTTCGAAGCCGAGGGAGACAGGGTGGAAGATATTTTAAAGAGTATACAGGAAAGCAGTCTCGCAGAAGGTGGTTGGGTGGATGAGGCTAAAGGTGATGAATTTATAGGTGACATTAAAGGTGACATCAACCTCCTTGACCTGAGAAAGGAGTTTATGGAACGGGTGGATGAGGAGGAGGAATTAGAGGAGGAAGAATTCGAGGAGGAAGAGGGTTTATTGGACAGGATAAAAGGGTTTGTGAAGAAAACCGCTGTTGAAAGCAGGGAGGAGAAACTTAGAAGGATGACCCTGGATAATCTTGAGAGAACACACGGGATGAGGGATAGAAGAAAAGCCACTGTCGCAGTAGCCTGTGTTTTAAAGGAGTTTCTACAGATTAAATTCGGTATCGAAAGAGAGTTAACCTACATGGAGCTTATACAGGAGCTCAGGGAGAGGGATATCAGCAAAAAATTACGTAATTCCCTTATCAGATTCTTCAAGTCAACATCGATTATGATGTACGCTAACATCGAGGGCGCAGCTAATCACGGGGAAGCGCTTAACCTGGCTAAGAGAACCGTTGAGGAGCTGAGCTGAGCTTATTATATCAGCTGCGGGAAACCCCCGAAGTAGTTGAATGCATGATAGATTATGAAGAAAATCACTATACTCGCTATGAGATAGAGTATTATTCTAACCACCTTCTCTTCTGTTGTTCTTTTTCTTCGTCTCCTTTTTGTTTGCTCTTTCTGTTCGCTTTTTCTGGCGACATATAATATGGCCATGAATATCAAAAGCAACATCAATAAATTCACTTTCGTCAAAGCAGGTATTAGAGGCGGCGCCGGTTTGACGATTATCATAGTGTCTGTGAAGGCGTAAGCGTTTTCCCGGGACCAGATGATGAGTGTCGCATTACAGCGTCCACCCGACCGGTCGCTGGATAAAACATTAAAGTAGACTCGGCGGGTTTCATTGGATGCTATCACACCCACGTTCTCGAATTTGAATCTCTCGATGCAGGATTCCGCGTTCTCTATTCTGCCCTTTATGTCATGTAATGGTAGCTTTCCGATGTTTTTTATCAAAATCGAACCCGTTAGGTTCTCGTTAGGTAAAAGCTCTATTTTCCTTGGGGCCTCGATTATCTCGAGTATTGTTACATTCACAGCCTGCTTGACGTTGATGTAAAAGTAATCCATGTCGGCGGTAAAGTTTCCTATAAGGGCCTTGACGGGTATCACAAACTTTCCTGTAACCCCATAGGGTGGTCTGACAAATATTGTTCTGTTAACCGTCTCCGAGACATTCAGATAGGATACTAAAGCGGTTTTATATTCCCAGCCTTCAGGTACTATAGGCAATAGTGTTATGTTTTCTGCTGGGACGGTGCCGATGTTTGAAACATTAAACACCACGGGATTAAATACACCCTCTGTTCCGTTGACGGTTCTCTTAACCGGCTTAATGTCTATGGCCAGCCTCAGGTCCTCGGGCAGTATGGTTGAGGATACGGTGATGGTTGTTACTGTTGTCGTAACCGTGTGCGTGACTGTTGTTGTTACGGTTTGTGTTACGGTTGTTGTCACTGTCGTGGTTACTGTGACCGTTACATTCACGGTAACGTTTTGGGTTATATTCTGGGTTATATTCTGCTCTATTGCCTCGTTGGTTAAAAGAAAAAGCCCGGGTATGTATTCCTCATATAAGCCAACCCCAAGGCTCTTGTTTGGGGGGAGCAGGTAAAAATGCTCGTAATCCACTGACGCGTTGAACCTGAACATTATGTCGGTGTTTGTAGCCGGCGTAATAGTCCCGCTGTAACTGAGGGAGTTGGGTGTGTAGGCACATGAGTAGGCCGATGATGGAACCGCACATCCTGTGATAGTCCAGTGGTTGGGTATCGGAATATTCATGGTCCAGGGGTTGTTTGTTTGAGCTTGTCCGGTTAATGAGCTTATTGTCAGATTGAAGGTTGTGTTTGTGTCAGTGTAGAAGTCTCTTCCTTTACCGGTGTAGTTTGAGTTGTCACCCATCGAAACCGTTATGTTGTAGTTGAATGCATCCACGTTCATCAAATCCATTAGCTTGGATGGTGGTGGGTTGTAGATGGGGTGGTTTTCATATACCACATAGGTTATATTGAGTCTGTCGGGCCTGCTTAAATCTTGGTAATAGACAGTGGAATTGAATACATAGTAGCTGTTTCCGAAGGCGTTGGTGTATGCTGAGGTGTTTTGGTTTGGCACAAGCTCGTATTCGAGTATGACATAGTCTCTTGGGGGTAGGGGGTTGGTCAGGTTGAAGCTCAGCCGCGAAACGGATGATGGAGTTACACTACACGTATAATCCGAGGTGTTGCGGCATCTTACGGCGACAGTGTTGCAGTTTCCTATAGCGCAGTTGCCGAGTCTCCCCCTCTCTTCCAGGATAATGTTTGAGGCATTCCCTATCAAGCCCACGTTAAATAGTATGAACCTCACTGTCGTGTAGGTGCAGGTATTCCACGGGTCAGCCGGGTTGCAGCCGGATTGCTGGTTTATCTGGGGAGGCATCTCCCGGATAATCAGAGGATAGGGCCCTGATTCAGGGGAGGGTGTTGTGATGTTGACTACGGCTTCACCTATCTGCCTTACTATCTCGAAATCGCGTATTTCCAATACAGTACCATAGCAGTACACGGTCTTGTTGCATACTGCCGTGCCGTCGGGCGATAGTTGTTTACACTCCCAGACGGTCAGCTTGTAGTTGCATCGTTGCTCTGCCGGGCGTAGTGTTATCTCGCTCCCATCGGGTTGAATATCAGAGACGAAATAATTTTCCACATTCATCGTGTAGCCCTCATAGGCGCATTCACCTGAATCCATGGTTGCGTCCGCACTAAGGCACGCGTAACAGTACTCATTGCAGGAGGTCATATTGAACACGTATGCATCATAGGATGTGCCATTTATCACAATCGGACCCCCGGTGTAGACGGTGGTTCCTGGATTCATACCCGTTACGTTAGCTGTTGGCGAGGTCAGATTTGTCGAAATAACGGTTGAATTTAGGGGGGACGGTGAATCATAGCACTCCAGCACCTCCATATGCGTGCAGTTTGACCTGTTTTGTGGGCTTAATCCCGTGCAGTTGTTTTCCAGGCTTAATTTCGTTAGGTTTTCTGTTATGTTTGTTTCGTTGTAGAGTATCCCAAAGTATTCCACCAGGCCTACAGCGCTGTAATTCCCAATCGGCTGACCTGATGTGGACCACAGAACCCAGAAAACACTCTCCTCCATAGGATCCAGGCCTCCGGCGGGGCTTCCCGGGCCTGTCCATCCAGTTACATAAGAGTTGTTTATTGTGTAGATGGATATGTTGTTTATTTTCTCATCCAGGAGAGTGTTCCCGCAGTTTTGGAAGAACAAAAGAAAAACCACGGTCTGGTTCTGGATTATCTTATCAGGCACATAAAAGTAGGTTATTGCACCGCAACAGCTGGCTAAGACGGTTACTGAGACATTCACCACATCGGATTGGTCATCCAGATAAAGACTATAGAAGGTGTAGTTGCCTGAATAGCTTTGCTCGTTGATTGTATCAACCGCATGAATCCGATAGTTGTATTCTCCTCTTTGTGTCCCATTGTACTCTACCTGCCAGTACCCCCCGACAAAAGACATGGGTATGCCGATGTCACTTCCGCCGTCCGGCCTTTTTAATACATCCAATAACACGTTGTTTAGGTTGCCATCAATGTCTATCACAGCAGAGTATATTGTAATATTTTTA
>NJDH01000058.1 GCA_002254405.1 Candidatus Altarchaeales archaeon ex4484_96 | reverse complement strand
TTTTTTTATCACAGATTAATCGACCTATCTCTATATGCGCTATGCAGTGATTTACTCCTATAATGGGTTTACGATAATGTAGGGCGAGTGCGCGGGCTGCTGTGGCAACGGTTCTTAGACAGGGGCCTATCCCGGGTCCCTGGGAGAAGGCATACAGGTCGACTTCCTCCATGTTAATGCCTGCGTTATCGAATGCATTATTCAGGGTTTTTTTCATGTTATCTGCGATAAACCTTGAGGCCTCCCTGGGGTGGATGCCTTCTTTAGGCTGATATGTTGCTCTCTCGTCTGCTATGATTTTTTTATCATCCACTAATCCAACACCCAGGGTGTGTGCGGTTCCCTCTAAACCAAGCGTAATCATCTTATTCTTATTAATTAGAATTAATAGAATTATATGTCTAAGACGGGTCTGCTTTCTGGTTCCAAGGTTGTTGTGGTGGATAATGAGCTTAAGGGTTTTCTAAGGGATAAGGGCTTTGGACAGGCCCAGAGAAGCGGGCAGCAGCTTTCATTAATCGAAGCCCTCTATCTTGTTGAGAAGGACACGCTGGGGGTGGGTGACGGTAAGGTTAAGCTTGGTTTCAGAGATCTTGTTGAGAGGGGGAACAAGATTGAGGCGGATTTTTATTCCAAGTATCTTGTATACCGTGATTTACGTGAACGGGGCTTGCTTGTTAGAACAGGGCTGAAATTCGGGGCTGATTTCAGGGTATATGGGCGGGGTGTATCAATCAAAACAGGGCACTCTGATTATCTGGTTCATGTGGTTCCGGAGGAATACACCTGTTCTTTCCCGGAGCTGGCTAGGGCTGTTCGTCTATCGGCAAACGTCAACAAGCATATGGTTTACGCTCTCGTTGACGGCGAAGGGGATATAACATACTACAGGGTGGATAGGTTAAAGCTATGATGGATGGTCTATTGGAGTCCGTACTTAGGGAAATAACGCCGACGAAAAAGGAGCATAATAAAGAGAAGCAATTGATTGAGGACGTGACGAAAGAGCTTGAAAAGCTGGGTTTAAAGTCTCTTTTAGTCGGTTCCTTAGCCAAGAAAACGGATTTGAGAGGGGATAAGGATATTGATTTGTTTATTTTGTTTGATAAATCACTGAGCCCGGATGAGCTTGAGAGATTAGGTCTTGAGGCGGGGAAGAAGGTTTTTGCTGCGCTGAAAGCGGATTATGAGATTGAATACGCCCAGCACCCTTATGTTGTGGGATTATATAAAGGCTATAATGTGGATTTGGTTCCCTGCTATGATGTGGGTGTGGATGAAATCAAGTCGGCTGTTGATAGGACACCCCATCACACCACTTATATCAAAAGAAAGATAAGGCAGAATAAGAAACTAAGAGACAGTATACTTCTTTTAAAGCAGTTTATGAAGGGTGTGAATGTTTATGGGGCTGAAACCAAAGTCGAGGGTTTCTCCGGTTATCTGGCGGAGCTGCTTGTGTTAAACTACGGCTCATTTACCAAAACGCTTAATGAATCGGTTAACTGGCGTTTTGGGGAGATACTTGACCCCGGCAAACAATGGGATTCCCCAAAAGAAATAGAGTGTTTATTCCCTGATTCGGATTTGGTTATCATCGACCCGGTGGACCGCTACAGGAATGCTGCTGCAGCCGTATCAAAGCAGAAGATTGCATTGTTTAAGGTTTGCGCTGAGAGGTTTATTGATAAACCCGATAGGTCTTTTTTTTATCCACCCGAGATTAAACCTCCCTCCCCCTCGGATGTGGAAAAAATGATTAAATCAAGGGACACCCTCTTTTATTGCATGGAGTTCATTCACCCTAAAATAAACGTAAACAGCCTTTATTCCCAGTTGAGGAAAACCCTGAAAGCGGTTGATTCAGTTGTTGAGGAACATGGTTTTCGTGTTATGAAATCGGGTTACTGGACTGATGAGGGGGGAAAATCCATATTATTATTTGAGTTCGAGGTCTATGCTTTACCCTCATATGAGAAGAAACTCGGTCCGCCGGCAGATAGGGATAGAAAAGACAGAACCAGGTTTAATGATAAATACGAGAAAACCTATCTTGAGGATGGTAGATGGGTTGCTGATTGCTTGAGGCAGTATGTTGATGTGAAGAAATTGCTTGATGATGTTATCGATAAAAGGCGCGGTTTCGGCCGCAATCTTCGGGAGGAATCCGATATTAGGATAAAAGAGGGGGTTGGTGTTTTAGATAATGCTGATGTTGGTTATCTCATTTTTCTCAAGGATTTTCTTTTGATATAAACACGGTATAGATAAATACCTTATTTGACCTATTTCTTAATATGGCAGGTGGCTCCGGTATTGATGTAGGCAAGATGTTTGGTATTTATCTTGTTTTCACATTGATTTTTTTCGTGGCTTTCACGTTATTTCATGCTGATTTAAGCAAGAAAAACACCGAATGTAAGACTGATTTAGCTGAATTCAGAGATGAGCTACGGGATTGTGTGATAGAAAATAAACGCCATATGCGGTTGTTTAATGAGGCCGAAGCAGCATATAATAACACATTTGAGGATTACGTTAACCTGAATCTCAGCTACGAAACACTTGATGCGGAAAAAAATAATATTGAATCGAGGTTGGATGTTGTTTTAGCCGAGAGAAACTGCTGCAGGGATAAGCTTGAATCTGTTGGGGGATTAGATGATTGTGAGAATGCTGAATATCCTGGTAAGAGAGATGAGTGTCTCTTGGAGTATATAGCCGAGAAAAAGAATCTACCCTATTATGTGCAGCAGGCGGTGTGTGATGAAATAATTAATGTGTCGCTGAGGGATAAATGCTTTTTTTATTCTGCTTTATATAGCAGTCAATGGGGTTTCTGCTTTCAGATAAGCGAGGAATCTGTTTTTCAGATACTTTCGTGCTCCGGCTCCGATGAGGTTTATCCTCTCAGGTACTACTGTATAACCCAGATTGCCTTAAAAACATATGATACCCACACCTGCGCTCTGATAGATGAGATTGTCTTTAGAAATCAGTGTATCCTGGAAATAGCTTTGTATTCGAATAACCCCAAGGTTTGTGAGGAAATAGTTGATAGGGAAATGAAAGAATCTTGCAATGATATATTTAGCTCAGGGGGTTGTTCATGCTCTTAGATGATTACTCTCTACCCATGAATCTTCTGAAGGCGGGGTGCATCTCACTCATCTGCTCTCTTTGTATCTGTTCGTAGAGGTTGTGTAGTATGCCTACGGTCAGAAGAATCCCCGTTCCCGAGCCGAAGGCTCCCATCAAATCAGCCACAAGCGCTAGCAAACCAACGGCTACTGAGCTTATTATCGTAATCTGGGGTATATACCTGTTTAAAACTCTTTCAATAACCCTTTTATCCCTTCTGAAACCAGGAATCTGCATCCCACCGCCCTGTATCTGGTCGGCTACGTTTTCCGCGCTTAAACCGGTGGTCTCAACCCAGAATTTCCCGAAAACGATGCATAGACCTGTGAAGGCGATAGTGTACACTAAAAGATGCAGTAGAATATTGGGCTCCAGAAACATGCCAAGGTTATCGGGGCTTAAAACCCCGTACAGGTTGCCTAAGGTAACATTATGCCCTACCTGGTATACTATCTCTTGAAGCATGTCGGGGTTTGTTGGTGGATTGCTTATGTCCACTCCAACAATCTGAGCCCACATACGTATGTTAGCTAATAGGGCGGCTGCTAGTATCACCGGAATATTTGAGACATAAAAAAACTTAAGAGGATAGCGCCCTCCAACACCCCTTATCCCCCCATAGGATAATGGTATCTCCAACCGCATTGATTCCCCTAAGACAACAACCAAAAAAACTATTACAACAGCAAGCATAGGAAACAGATAAGCTGAAGAGAAAAGCCCGAAAAAGCTTGCCTCCCCGTTTAGGAAACTGACGATGGTATAAGGTATTCTCCCCGCGAAACCACCTGCGTCGGTCTTGAGAAAGCTCAGTGAAGCGGTCATTATCTGCTGTGACACCCCCCCTGCGATGAACAAGCCAATACCTGAGCCCACACCCCACTTTGATACAACCTCGTCAAGAAACATCAGGAGAATCGAACCCAAGGCAATCTGGAATATAATAAACAACACCAGGGGATGCATCATATTCCACATTTCGCCCAGGAAACCGCCTCCCAGGTGAAATCCGATAACCACCCCTCCAGCCTCAAAGAATGCAATCAAAACAGTAAGTATCTTCTGGGCTCCCTGAAAAAGAGCTTGGTTGTCGGGTCTGTTCAGGTCTAAATCTATCATCTTGGAGCCAACTAAAAGCTGCAGTATGATGGATGAGGTTACGATAGGGCCTATTCCCACGGAGATGAGGCTTCCCATATTGCTTGCGAAAATAATCTGGTATATCTGGAATGCTTCGGGGATATCGGCCCGGGATACTCCTGTTGGATAGATAACTCCCATAACAAAAAACAAGACAAGAACAGAGAAAGTCCACATTAGCTTTTCCTTGAAGGAAACATGTTTTCTTGGTATCTTCACCTCAGGAAGGTATTTTATTACTGGTCTTATGAATTCAAGATCCATTTTGTTATTTCTTGGAACTTTCGGTTGGTGATACTATGCTCCCCCCTGATTTTTCAATCTTTTCCTCGGCTTTAGGTGTGTGTTTTTTTACTGTTATGTTCATGGGATTTTTTACTTCACCCGAGCCCAGAAGCTTTTCAATACCCATCTCATGCAGGTTTATGATGTATTTTTTTCCCTCAACCTTGATTTTTTTCTCTGAGCTGAGTTTCTCTAGACTGTTATCCAGGTCTCCTACGTTTATTGTTTTCTGTTTATGTCTAACGGAAGCGGGTCTTTTAAAACCCTTTCCCCCATAGTAACCTGGCGCATTTTTTGTAAACCAAGACCATTTGTGTTTCTTGCCTCCTGCTTTTCCTCTACCTCCTCTGCTGCCCGCACCCCTGTGTTTTTGTGGACTACCGTATCCTTGGTTTCTCTGTCCACGATGTTTATGGTTTTTTCTGTCTTTATGAGCCACTTATATCATCCTCTCAAGAAGGTTGTTTATCTGCTTTTTCCTGTATCCAAGAGCCCCTCCCAGGGTATAAGGCTTTTTTATACCTCCTCTTTCGTAACCCTTAAC
This sequence comes from Candidatus Altarchaeales archaeon ex4484_96, assembly GCA_002254405.1. Lineage (GTDB taxonomy): Archaea > Altiarchaeota > Altiarchaeia > IMC4 > QMZM01 > EX4484-2. The sequence goes on along the minus strand of NJDH01000058.1, from coordinate 257 downwards.
AGGCGGACGCAACCTGAATACTGGTTTTATTTCTGTTGATTTAATTGTTGTTTTTGATTTGATTAAATCATCGGCTAGTTTATCGATTGATTTATGGGGTGTTTTCTTCATGTAATCATCATCTATTCTTCTGTTGCCGGCAAGCCGTCCTCTTTTTTTGAGCATATCAACCAGTATTTCCTTATCAATCTCGCCCCAAGTCACGTAATCCTTTACCTTGTTGAGCATCCCCCGGTTCTGGGGTGTGTCAGCCAGGA
>NJDH01000014.1 GCA_002254405.1 Candidatus Altarchaeales archaeon ex4484_96 | reverse complement strand
TATTCTGCCGTCCCCGCACCCCACGCATTTGCAGTTAACGCATTGGAGATCGCCCGGACAGGGGTATTCCTTTGCTCCACCCCAGTTGTTGTATGGTCCGGTGTTGGGGTCGCATTCCTCGTCACCTCCTCCGGGGGTCCAGGGGTGTGATAGATAACCATCCCCACAGCGGGGTGTGATAAGCATCTCCTCGGTTGTTGTCGTGCTCGAGGTGGACGTCGAGGTTGATGTGGATGTTGACTCTATCGTGGTGGACGAGGATGTCGAACTCGTATAGGTCGTGGTCGATGTTGAGGTCGAAGTAGAGGTTACCTCCACGGTCTCATGCTCTATTATCATGTCCTCATCTACGTGAGGTGTTGATTTAACAGGGTCATCGCATACTGCGTCGACTCCCGAATATGCTTCACCTGAGAGGTTTACGTTATATATTGTTTTACCTATACCCAAAGCTATTACGTCAACATAACCCTTCCCCGGGTTAGTGGAGGGTATGAGGGCCAGACCCGAGGGTATGTGGTTTATTAATTTAAGGTAGCCCTGACCTCCCTTACGTGAGGGCATCAGCACAGTATTATCCTCTAATCCAAGCTGTATGTCCACGTCCCCGACCAGCTCACCCCCGAGTGGTATGCTGTTTCGAAGCTGTCCCGCGGGTATGAATACGATATCTACTAAGCCACTTTCCTCTCCATTCAATGGTATGAGGGCTGTTTTCTCGTCGCTTGTGAGCAGCACATCAACGCTTTCCTCTAAATCACCGGATAATCTTATTCTATGAATCATGCCCCGCTTAACCAAATCTATCATGTTAAGGTATCCCTGGGAACCTATATGTGATGGCATCAACCCTGTTGTCCCGTCCGAGGATACGATGAGGTCAACACCCTTAACCGGGGCGCCTGATAGGGTTACGGAAGCGATTATCTCTCCGCTGGAGAGGTTGATGAAGTCAACAAAACCCTGGTTTTTCTTATTCGAAGGCATATATGCTTCGCTTTTGTCGTGGGCTACTCTCACGTCAACGTATTCCGTTAACGTTCCTGAGAGAACAACATTATGCAATACTGTCCCGTTTTTATAGTCCAGTATGTTCAGGTATCCCTTATCGGTTGAGGTTGTTGGTATCAAAACGATATTTTTTCCCTCTACGAGAACAGGGTCAACATCATATTGCAGTGTTCCCGGTATTCCAAGGGTTTTGATTATTGTTTTTTTGTTTAAATCCATTATATCCACGGAGCTCCCCCCACCATACGAGGAGGGCATGATTGCTTTCCTGCTGTCAGATGTTACTACGACATCCACACCGTCTATTAAGTCGTTTTTGAGGTTGTATTTTTTGACGGCCTTCCCTGCAGATAAATCAATCTGGTCCAAGAAACCCAGGTGGAGGCTTTCGATTCTGGTAGGAATCAATACAATGCTTTCATCGGGGGTTAAAACAGCGTCAACATCGAATCCGAGGTCTCCTGTTAGCTTGATGCTTTTTTCTTTCAATCCGCTGGATAAAGCAATGACCTCCAGCACACCCTGTCTGTTGAAGTATTCCCTGACCGGCACCAACACCCTGTCCTGGGTTTCTGATATAAGCGGGTCCACACCCGATCTAAGGTCTCCGGATAATGAGACTGTTTTATCCAAAGCCGCTTTCTTTACGTCGATTATATCGAGATAGCTCCCGCCTGAAGCTGTCCTGGTTGCCATAACTGCCTTGTTTTTATCTGATGTGATTGTCAGATCCACATCTGATCTTAAATCCCCACTTAACCTTAGTTCCCTAAGCGTTATTTTTTGAGCGAGGGGGGAGATAGTGGATGAGGTGGTTGAGCTGACACTTGAGCTGGTCGAGGTAATGGTTGAAGTGGATGAGGTTGATGTGGTTGAGCTTGAAGTAATGTTTAGGGTTGATGTTGTTGTGCTTTCAGTATCGTTGGTTTTGTTTCCCTGGTTATTTGAGGGAATGCATCCGCTTAAAAGCAGCAGAAAAACAGTCAGATAAGCCAGGGTGTTTCTTGGGTTTCGGATTTTAGGGTTCATTTTGTCATTTTCTACTAGGGTTTCATGCTTTAAATCACGTCGGTTGGTTTATCTGAATGTATTCGGTTTAGATAAACTATGGCAGATATTTTCCCGTTTGAGAGGGTCCGGTCAGGTCAGAGGGAGTTGATGGGGGATGTTGAATCTATTTTGTTGAATCGTGAGAATCTAATCGCTCACGCCCCGACGGGAATAGGTAAAACGGTTGCTGTGCTGGCTCACACACTCAATTATGCCCTTAAAAAGAATAAAACCGTTTTTTTTCTGACACCAAAGCACACCCAGCATACTATTGTGATAGATACTTTAAGCAGGATAAAGAAAAAACATGGTGTTGATATTGTGGCCGTCGACATTGTAGGCAAACAATGGACCTGCCCGCATCAGGTTAGGAATCTCAGCTCACGGGAGTTCAACCAGTTCTGCCGTAAACTCAAAAGAGACGAGAGATGCACTTACTATAATAATGTGCGGGCTGGTAAGCTCTCTCAGAAAGCAGCAAAGTTAGTTAATGAAATAAAAAAGAACCCATCTCACAGCGAGGATATCTCCAGATTATGCGAAAAACACCGCATGTGCCCTTATGAGATATGCACTGAGGTTGGGAAAGACGCTAACATCATCGTCTGCGATTACTTTCATATTTTTTCCCCGGGGGTGCGTAAGGCGTTTTTGTCGAAATTAAACAAGCGGCTTAATAACTCATTATTGATAGTGGATGAAGCTCATAATCTGCCCGAGAGGGTTAGAACGCTTTTGAGCAAAAACCTGACCGAGAAACAGATTATCAGGGCTATCAAGGAAGCTCTTTTTCTGTCCGAGCATGAATCAGCCGATGATTTAAGAGACATGCAGGCTATATTGAAGGAGTTGGGTGATGATATCGAAAATAAAGGTGAGAGGCTTGTTTCAAGAGATGAGTTCATTTCGCTTGTCGAGGATAAACTCGGCTTGGGTTACGAGGATATAGTGGATGGGTTAAGGGGGTTGGGTGAGCGGGTATTGGATTTACCAAACAGACATAAATCATACTCTGCCTCCATTGCCCGTTTCATGAGCTCATGGCTGGGTGGAGACCTGGGTTATGTGAGGATACTAAGCAGGGATAAATTTCTGCGTTTAAGCTACAGGTGCCTTGACCCTGGCTTATCCAGCTCTGAATTATTCGATAAATCAGGTTCCAGTATCCTGATGAGCGGGACATTATTGCCGCAGGACATGTATCTGGATATCCTTGGCCTGAATTCGAATAAAACACGTCTTAGGGAGTATATTTCGCCTTTCCCTCCCGAGAACCGGCTTTCCATTATCGTGCCCGGGGTAACCACCAAGTACTCGAAGCGCTCTGATTACATGTTTTCCCGGTATGCTTCGCTTATCTCCCAGATTGCTTTGGTGGTCCCGGGTAACATGGCTGTTTTTTTCCCTGCTTATCATCTCATGGATTCTGTTTTATCCTCTCTTGAGGATGGGGTTGGCGGCAAAAGGATTCTGGTGGAGAGAAGAAATATGAGCAAGCAGGAGCGTGTTGAGTTGCATAATCGTCTGGCTAATCTGGCTGATGACGGTGGGGGGTTGTTGCTGGGAGTACAGGCTGGGTCAATGTCTGAGGGCATGGATTACGCCAATAACCTGCTTGATGCCGTGGTTATAGTGGGTTTGCCTCTCAAGACGCCGAATCTGGAGGTGAAATCGCTGATAGATTATTATGATTTCAGATTCGAGAGGGGGTGGGATTATGGATATATTTATCCTGCGATGAACAGGGCTTTGCAGGCGGCTGGCAGATGCATTCGCACGGAAACAGATAAGGGGGTGATTGTGTTCATGGACGAGCGTTTTAAGTGGCGTAACTATGCTAAATGTTTTCCCCAGGAACTTGAGCTTATTGTTAGTGAGACCCCGGGTAAGTACATTAGCAGGTTCTATGGTTGATTTATTATCTCCTGTCCTCAAACCATAGGCGGCTGCCTCCCCCGGTTTGCATTTTCCTGGTGTTTATCAGCTGCTGCAGGTCTTTTTTTATGTTTTCCAGCTCCTGCTGGTTTTCTGTTGCTAAAGAGTTTATTATTTTATCGCATATTGTCTGCAGTTCATTGTCTTCGTTGTATCTGTCGCTGTATTTTTCGCTTATTTCGTGCAGCTTGCTGTATTTGCCGTTTTTTATCATTTCTTCTAAATCCATAAATACATAGTGGCTGGCGGTTGTCATGGATTATACCTCCTTTTGTAAAATATTGTTGATTAGGCTATCTGTCATGATTAATTGCAATTTATCTAAATTTATAATGAATTATTGTCATGATTTTACACGTTTCATCATGATTAATTATTATGAATTCTGTTTATACAATATATACACTATACCTATAAAAAAGAGAAGGTAAGTTAACCTAAAACCAGTTACTTAAATCCTTCTGGGATAATTCGCCTAAAGCAGATTCCAAATTATCAACACCCTTCAAAACCCTCTCCCGGGAAAAACCCCTCTCATCGCACATAAAAGAAACCAGACCGTCTTGGTCAGGGCTAAACCACTCGACAGAGTAATCCCCGGTAACATCAGGTTCGAGAAAAATCGCCCTTACCTCATTAAAATCCTCACCTAAACCAAGCGAATGCAAACCCTCGCCTTGAACTATTTTCAAGGCCTTCTTGGGTCCAATGCCCCTAACCCCCTCGTTGAAATCAGTTCCAATCAAAATAGCCATATCAACCAACTGCTCTCTGCTAATTCCAAGAGAGCTTAAAACCGAATCCAATCGGATGAGAGAAAGACCGAATTTACCCGATAAAGTCAGACCCCTCACCAGCCTCTCGGAGCCAAGCAATAATGAATCATAATCCTGGCTGCCGACCGCCCAGGCATCACCCCCCTCACATAACCTGACGCATTGGGCTTCACCCTCGGCCGGGGCCTGAACGTAGGGAACCCCCATGTATCCAAGCAATTTCTTTGATTCATCAATCATTTCCCGTGTTAATCTGGAACTTCTCTTCGCGTATTTACGGGCATCCTCCATGCGCTCCTCATCCAGAGCCTTCATCCATTCCTCCCTGGCCTTATGTTTCAGCTCTCTTCTTCTGCCGATTTCTTTTTTTTTCAGATCAGGGGGTTTCCCGTCGAAAACATAAACCGGTTTAATCTCTTTATCAAGCAAACGAATGGTCCGATAGAATAAACCCGAAAGATGCGAGGTAGTCCTCCCGTGGGAATCCATCAGGGGGGTGCCGTCAGGCTGGCGTATGGTGGAAATAAACTGATATAAGCAGTTCATGGCGTCTACGGCAATAGTTTTCCTTCTGAGGTGTTTAAAATCTATCGCCTCAGAAGGCAATAAATCCCCGAAGTTAACACCCATTTTATCAGACGTCCTTAACGTTACCGTAATCAGCAGCTATCTTTCTTTTCTCCTCATGAGCGCAGTTAGGGCATATAAGCTTGTCCTTGTATTTATCCGTTTTCTCGAGTCTGTGCCGACATCTTTTACAGAAAGCCAGGACAACACCATAACCCCCCTTCGTGGTTAAACTCACCATGCCGCCGTGTATTCGGATTATCTCGCCCTCTATGATATCGCCTATCCCGAATAAATCCTCAGCCTTCTCAACATATTTATCGGCTATGTTTGAAACATAAAGAGAGGTTTTCTCATCCATCTCCAAATCAAAGCCTCTTATCCTCTTCACGATAACCGTGATATTGTTTCTTCTGATGTTAACTATTTCGCCGAAAACAACCTGACCTACCTCCAGCTCCGGTATGGTCTTGCCCTTAACCCTTACCGTTTGGTTGGCTTTATCCAGCTCAACTTCACCTATGATGGCGGAATAAATTTTCCCGTCTTCTGCGAAGGTCCCCTTACCGGGAACGAATTCCTCTATGGTGCCAATGTATTCACCAATCAATACTTTATCTTTCTCCATCACATTCACCTGTATTAAATAAAGAATACATCTATATATCTGGCCTTCAGGTTCCCTCCTCCCAGCTTGTAAGGTATTTTTTTTGTCCGGGCGTTAGGTTATCTTTTAGCACACCCATTGTTTCGAGTTTTACTTCAGCTATGCGTTCGTCTAACTCGGGGGGAATACGATATACTCCCGGTTCAAGCTTGTTTTCCAGAAGGTGTTTAACAGCCAGCGCCTGGTTTGCAAAGCTCATATCCATCACCTCGGAGGGATGTCCCTCGGCCGCTGCCAAATTGACGAGCCTGCCTTCTGCAAGAACATAAACCTTTTTATTGTTTTTTAATGTGTATTCTTCGACGTTATCTCTTATTTTCTTTTTGCTTTTGGATAATTCCTCTATTTCCCCGATGTTTATTTCAACGTTAAAGTGCCCTGAGTTGGCGATTATTGCACCGTTTTTCATCTCACTGACGTGTTTGCCTCTTAATACATCAATGTCGCCTGTTACGGTAACGAATATGTCTCCTATTTGGCTTGCCTGGTCCATGGGCATGAGACGAAACCCGTCCATTACAGCCTCAAGCGCCTTGATTGGGTCTACCTCGGTTACTATTACGTTAGCTCCCATGCCCTGGGCTCTTTTCGCAACCCCGCGCCCGCAGAAACCGTAACCGGAGACCACGAATGTTTTCCCTGCTATCAGGGCGTTTGTGGCTCGGAGAATGCCGTCTATGGTGGATTGCCCGGTCCCGTAGCGGTTGTCGAAGAAGTGTTTTGTCATCGCGTTGTTAACGTCCATCACGGGATAGCTTAACTTGCCCTCTTTTTCCATGGCCTTGAGTCGTATGACGCCTGTTGTGGTTTCCTCACACCCCCCTGATACATTATCCAACAGATTGCGTCTTTTGGTGTGGATTGTGAAAACAAGGTCTGCTCCATCATCTATTGTTATGTTGGGTTTATGGTCTAATACGAGGTTTATGTTATCATAGTATTGTTCCTTGGTTTCACCCCGCCAGGCATAGACTTTTATCCCCCCCGCAGCCAGCGCAGCGGCAACATCATCCTGTGTTGACAGGGGATTGCATCCTGTGATAGATACGTCGGCTCCTCCCTCAACCAGGGTTTCGACCAAAACCGCGGTTTCCTTGGTCACATGTAATGCGAACCCGATTTTTATCCCAGCTAGTGGCTTGTTTTTTTTGTAATCTTCCCTTATTTGCATTAAAACAGGCATATGGGCCTGGGCCCAATCTATTTTCAGCCTGCCGGCCTCGGCCAGCCCGATATCCTTAACCTTGTAGTCCATTTTATTTTGGTTAAACTATCAGATTATAGAATAAAATATGAAGCCAATAGAACAGGTTAATAAATTATAGACGAAAAAAAGTATAATGGATAAAAATATATAGTCAGATAGTAAAATACATATTATGTGTTCCTGCAAAGGCCAAGCCTCAGTCGAATACATAACATTAATCGGATTATTACTGCTGATATTGGGTTATACAACCTACAGCGTAATAGTGGAATCACAGAATACAATCCAGTTTAACACGGCACGGGATACAGTTGATTCTCTCGCCCAGGCATCCGATATCGTCTATTCACTCGGACCATGCAGCAAAACCTATGTATGCGCTAATATCCCCCTCTCTACAACAGACAGCTATGTAGGCAAAAACACCATCATGTTGAAACTTCAGTTATGGGGTGGTATAACAGACGTGTATGCTAATACAATAGGAAACGTCAGCGGATATCTGTCACCTGAGCCGGGAACATACCGGATACCCGTGGAATTAACCTGCGACGGAGTGCTTTTGATTGGAGGGGGTTTTCTCGTCAACCCCACATCAATCCGGATTAATGAATCCAACGGCAGCCTGGGCAGCATAAACATTAGTATCACCAACAACAGGGACGTAATGATAGGCAATATCACATCGCTTGTTTCGGGGGCTGTTTCTGACTGGGTCACAATAAACGATTTAGCAACAGAGCTTAATCCCGGTTTAAACCATGAGTTCATGGCAGATTACGTTGTGCCCGAAACAACCTACACCGGCATCTATGCTGGCACGATAAAAATAACAGGTTCGGGAGCATACATTGAAATCCCTGTTGTGTTTGACGTGCAGGGGGTTACTACAACGACAACAACCTCATCGACCACAAGCTCAACTACGACAACAACATCAACCTCATCGACTACGACAACCACAATTCCTTTATTCACTCAGTTCATAGCCGGATGGTATATGGACGAATGCGTGTGGGGGGGTGTGGCTGACGAGGTAATAGATTCAGGGCCGGGGGGATACCATGGGATGGCATATAATGGTGCTAACACTGTTGAATCAGGTAGACTATGCCGTGCAGGTTATTTCACCGATTCAGGCATTAACTGGGATGATAGGGTCAAGCTTGATGATGGTGCAGCAAATGATTTGATGAATTTCACATTAACGGCATGGTTTAAAACATCAAAGACCTCAACGCAGGCTTTAATCTCAGGTGCAAACAAGGCCCAGAATAATGAGTGGCTGATATACTTCCCTAATCATAAAACAATAAGCACCTACCTGAAAGGGAAATACAATAGTTATAGTATCTCAAGTATCGCCGATACGCAATGGCATCATATTGCCTGGGTCCGGGAGGATTCCACAGAATACGTTTATCTGGATGGTGCACTTGTTGACTCCAATACCATCTCATCAACGGCTCTTCAAATATCATCAAACGGTCTTTGGCTTGGGGCCGAGCAGGACAGTGTCGGCGGAGGATGGAGCAGGTTTCAGGAGTTCGAGGGATTGATTGACGAGGTTAAGATATTTAATCAAGCCCTGGGTCCAGCCGATATAGGGGAGCTCATGGATATAACCCGCACCTGCGGGGAATGCGAACAAATTACCCCTATAGCCCGGTGGGGGCTTGACGAAAACAAAGGTTCGAAGGCTTATGATTCAGTGAACGATTATGACGGTATAATCCATGGGGCGAAATGGGTTGAGGGATTGAATGGTTCTGCTCTTGAGTTTGATGGCTTAAAAGACTATCTTGAAATTAAAACCGGTGAGATACCTGCTGAAACAAATATTACGATTATCTTATGGGTTAAGACAGATGAAGCGGATGTTGGTGTATTCAGTGTCTTAAAGGATAAAGCAGGCAGCGGCGGAAATGACCGGCATTTTTACCTGAGCGGGGGTGTAGCCTCTCATCGGGTGTGGATGGGTTCGGGTTGGGAGACAAATAAAGCAATAAACGATGGTTTATGGCATCAGTGGGCTTTAACTGTGGAGTCATCCGTCGGCCAGAGGGCTTACATAGACGGGACGTTGGTGGGCTCTAACAGCTATGATCACTCTGATTTCGACTGGCATGATAAGGTGTGGGTTGGTTTCTCTAATGATGCTAAAAGCGACTATTTTACCGGGGTAATAGATGAAATATCCCTCTACCATCAGGCCTTATCCGCTGAGGAAATCCGAGAAACATACGAGGCTTATACATTATGATAAAAAACAATGGATGCAGGATGGGGCAGGTTAGCATGGAAGTGATTATTCTCTTAGCCGTTATCATGATATTATTTTCGATGGTAATGGTTCAGGTGTCAAGTAAAAACAACCAGATAAGGCTTAGAGGCGAGTTATACAAAAAAAAGATTGTATGTCACCAGGTAGCTAATGCGATATCTGCGTTATATGTTGCTGGGCCCTTATCTCGTGTGAACGTTTCTTTATCCTATGGATATAATGTCACAGTTTATCCGCAAAGCGGCTACATTAGCGTAGGTGATGATGCTGGTGTGGTGGGATGCTGCATGCCTTCTGGATTGATGAATCATTCCGTCAGTTTTAATTCATCAACGCTTAAGCTCGTGAACTTGAACAATCTGGTGGTGTATTTAAATGAATGAAGGACAGGTTTTCACCTCGGATTATATTGTGGGGGTCTCGGTTTTCATCATCGTCTTTTCGGCATGTATTTTTTTCTGGGAGAATACATCAGCCAGATCGACGAATAATTTCATGCTCCAGGAGATGAGAAATACCGCTTCTAGAACGATAGACCACTTGGTTGAGGTCCCGGGTAGACCCTCTAACTGGGAGGATAATCCAGGCTATGCTGAGGTTGTTGGTTTATCCTCTGGTTACGGTATGGTTTCAGCTGATAAATTCCATGCTCTGTCGTCCATGGAATATGGGATTTTAAGAGAGTATCTGGGGGTGGGAAACTATCAGGTTTATCTGAGGTTGAAAAAAACAGATGGTTTGCTTGTTGATGATGCGGGCTTAATGCCCCAGGATGCCCATGTTGTTTCTGTGAGGCGATTTTGTGTGTTGGATAATCAGAGCGTGGTTTTGGAGGTTTTATTATGGGATGGTTAGGTGATTGCAGGGGTTTTGTTGTTTCACTGGATGCGGTTATCTCGGCTTTTATAGTAATCAGCGTGCTGGGATATGCGATGTATGTCTTAAACGAGAGCAGCAGTATGCATTATTCGGGGGATAGGCTTATGTTAACCGGGTATGATACGCTCAAATTGCTTTATGTGCGGGGTGTGTTGCAGTCCATGAACGAGTCGCAGATTAATGAGGAATTATCAGAGGTTTTACCTGATAATTATGGGATGCGGCTTAGGGTTGAATCTTATGTTGATGCAGGCGATGCCCTGGTATTGGAGGAGGAATTGTTTGCGGGGGATATGTACGGGGATGAGGTATTTCGGACACATGGGGGATGTACGTTTCTCACGTTCACTGATGATAACATCGATAAATATGCTTTTGCGGAGTTTTGGATATGGTTGGATTAAAAAAGGGGGGTGTTTTGTTTAGCGCTGGTTTGTCTTTTCTGGCTCTCACAGTGTTAAACTTGGCTACCACATCAGTTTATTACGAGGGGTGTGTGCATGATTCCGTTATCGATTCGGTTTATATTAAACGGATGAGCATTCGCCAGGATTTTGTCGGGGAGGATTTAAGATTATTATTCACTGAACTGTCGGGTTTAGAGGTTGAGGTGGGTGATGATTTTGTTTTATTTGGTGAGTCTATCCCCAACCCCCAATTATCAGCCTACCAGGGTGCAATCGACCGTTACATTAATTTTTCACGTTTGAAGTCTCCGGATGTTGTATTGGATTTGGATAAGCTGAGAAATAATCTGTCTTTGGTTGTCGAACCCCAGGATATGGAGTACATCCATGATTATTCGGAGGTTAGTACCTTGATTGTTAGGCCATCTAAGCTTAATTTTGTTGGATATAATGTGTCGGTTGATGCTGTGCTTAATTTATCCGATTGTGTTTCGGATGTTGCTGAGGGAAATAAATCGCTTTTGCTTGATGTTGATTTCGGGGATGGCGACTGCGTTAAGAGCTTTTATGTTGATCCGTCCAAGAGCAGCAGTGTTTACTTAAACAACGGGTCTTTGCGCGTGGATGTGGTTGAAGGCGGCGTTTTGAGGATTATAGTCGATTTACCGAATGTTGTGAATGTAACAACAAGAATATATTTAACAAAATCACATAGTAATTTAACTTACGTCTATTTACCTCATAATACACTACATTGGATTAGTCAAGAGTATAATATGTCGGGTTCGGCCCGGATTAGAATCAACGATAATGGATGAGAATAAAAAAATTAATCTGGAAAAAGACATAATCGACTGGACGTTAATCATGGGGCAGGTAACAGAATCTGATCTCATAAAAAAATTCGAAATAAAAAAAAATCAAATAAAAAAACAGCTACTTAATCTCGAGAATAAAGGGGTGATAAAAAAAACCAAATCATTCAATAAAACAAGATACGCTGTCAACAGGAAATCACCGGCAGGGGTGAGCTACCTCAAACAAATGCGCCCATCTAAACACATCAGATACGGGAAAAAAGAGATTGAAACAAACCTTGACATCCTGAGTAACCTCGTTGACCGGTTTGATGTTATCCCCCTTGACAAGGCGGCAAGGTTTTTCAATACCAATAAACATGCCGTGATGAACTGGGCTAGGATACTGCAGGAACAAGATATGATATCAATCCATTATCCTCTTATGGGAACCCCCTTATTGTCGAAGAAAAATGCTGTGAATAAGAAAATCCATGAAAAAAAATACGTGTACATTATTTTTTCGTTTCTGCTAGCTTTGGTAGTTTATTTAATATCGGTTGTATGAAAAAATGAATGAAACAATAGACGAGTATCAGATTCGTTCGGATATGTTATGCCTTGATGTGCGAATAGAAAAAATCGATAAGGAATTGAGGTACTGCATAATACTGCCTGATTTCAACGAACCAACACGGGCTTACATGCAGTCAATTAAAAACAAGCTTGCCCGGGATGTTGACAGGAAATCACTGGAATCCAGCGGTCCTGATGTGATTCGGGAACTGAAGACTAAATTCAAAAAAAGGCTGAAATATCTGATTAAAAACGATGCTCCTGGAGTAGATGCCGAAACCACGAACGCCATAATAGTCTGCATACTTAATGATGCTGTTGGTTTAGGTCAGATAGAATATCTCTTAAATGATGCTCTTTTAGAGGAGATAGTTATCAACTGCTCAAGCGAGCCCGTTAGGGTTTATCATAAAAAATACGGTTGGCTTAGCACCAACATCCAGATAGGTTCCGAGAAAAAAATACGGGATTATGCGATGCATGTAGCCAGTTACGTTGGCGAGGCGATTAATACCAATTCGCCCCTGCTTGACGCATACCTCCCCAACGGCGACAGGATTAATGCAGTGCTTGCTCCGCTTTCCGATAAGGGAACCTCTATGACCATCAGGATGTTCGCCAAGGAACCCTGGACCTTCCCTCACTTTATTTTAAATAAAACAATAACCCCTGAGATACTGGCTCTCCTATGGATTATGATACAATACGAGATGAACATTCTCATCTCAGGTGGCACTGGCTCGGGTAAAACAAGCATGCTTAACATATTGATGCCCTTCATTCAACCCAATCAGAGGATTGTGTCAATAGAGGATACACGGGAACTGCAACTGCCCAGGTTCCTCTACTGGTATCCCATGAAGACCAGAAACGCCAATCCAGAAGGCCGGGGGGAGGTTACGATGAGTGATTTGCTTATTAACTCCCTCAGGATGAGGCCGGATAGATTAATACTGGGTGAGATAAGGAAAAGACATGATGCCGAGATACTTTTCGAGGCTATGCATACCGGGCATTCGGTTTATGCGACCATCCACGCGGACACAAGCCAGCAAACGCTTCGGCGGCTTATGAATCCTCCCCTGAGTATTCCTCCCCTGATGGTTGAAGCAATACATTTGAATCTGGTCATGTACCGGGAAAGGCGTAAGGGTATCAGGAGGATAAAACAGGTTTCAGAGGTAATACCTGCAAGGGGAGGGGACCCTGTTTCCGTTCCCAGGGCTAATGTGTTATATAAATGGAAGGCTCGCTCGGATGAGATAATCAGCTCTTCTGAGGATATACGCCTGTTTCAGGAGATTAGCTTACATACCGGCTTATCCAAGAGCGAGATATTAGCCGAGATTGATGAAAAAAGAAAGATAATCGGGTGGTTCGTGGATAACAAAATCAATAAACTGGATGATATAGGAAAGATTATGAGGGTGTATTATCTACAAAAGGAGGATGTCTGTGATGTGGTTGAGAAAAACCAGAAACCGGATGGATTAATCAATGAATAATGGATATTGTTATTGAAAAATTAGAAGGCGCAGCGTATTTGCTGGAGAAGTTGTTTCCAGATATTGGCGTTAAACTGGAGAATGCACATATGGGGGAAGACTCTATTGATTACTTATCGAGGACATTGTTTTATTCGCTTTTTTCTTTTTTCGTTGTCTTTTCTTGTTTCACCTACATATCCCGGGAAACCCAAACCGGCTTGGGTTGGGGTTTATTCTTATCGTTTATGTGCTTTTTTTTCATGTTTTATTATCAGATAAATAAACCATCTCTTCTGGTGAAAAAAAGGTTATCCAACATAGAAAGAAACCTATCCTATGCTATCCAAAGCCTATATATTCAAGTTAGCTCCGGGGTGCCAGTTTATGATGCCATGAAGATGATTTCCATCGGGGGATACGGCGCAGTATCAGACGAGTTCGCTCATGCAATGCAAGAGATGGAATCCGGTAAACCCATCATTGAAGCCCTGGAGAG
>NJDH01000057.1 GCA_002254405.1 Candidatus Altarchaeales archaeon ex4484_96 | reverse complement strand
AATCATAATAACCCTCCTGATAACAACCCTAGCCAGCCCGCATCTCATACATCTAACGCAAAAATACACCGACCAGACAACCATAACCCTGCTGGAAGACCAATCAGACAGCATGCTGATATTCCCGCAAACAAACCTCACCGGACAACTTAAGATAGACCTTGAAACACGAATTCAGGATAAAACAGGATTATCTGACATGGTCAACCATATCAGATTCTCGGATGGAAACAAAACAGAGCTCGGCAACATACTGTTCAACCAGATAAAAAAAGAAAACCAAAACAAACTAATAATACTATACACTGATGGAAACAACAACGCAGGAACAAGAGCAGTTGACGCGGCCCGGGTGCTGGGAATAGAAAACATAACAGTATACGCGATTCAACCAACAACATCAACACAGGACATACGCATAAGTTCTCTCGTAGGCGAGCGCAAAACACCCATAAACTCCGAATACGCGCTAACCGCGCAAATAGACAAAAACACAGATAAACCAATAGAATACGAGCTCATATTCAGGGTAGACAACGAGCTCGTTAAGAAGGTATCAGTATACCAGACCCAACCCCACAAGGAAGTTAACCTGAAACTAAACTTCCCGAAAGCAGGCTTATACAAGCTCGAAGCAGTGATTAAGGCAGGAACAGGCGACTATTATGCCCCAAACAACCTATACCGCAAGATGGTGGAGGTAGCCGAGCGACCCAGCATACTGCTTTTAAGCGAGGATATCAGCTCCCCCCTCAAAACAGTATTGCAGAAAAACTACGAGCTAATAGCATCAACCCAATCAGATGAGATACTCAAATACTCGGGCGAATACGAGCTAATAATACTTGATGACATACCCTACAGGAAAATAATGGATGTCACAGACATACTACACGATTACGTCATAGACGGAAACGGCCTTATCGTGGTGGGCGGGGATGAAAGCTTCGAGCACGGCGAATACGAAAACAGCAACCTGGAAACACTACTCCCCGTGCTGTCAACCGAGGAACCCGAGCAAAAAAGACAGCCGATTGCGGTGATATTCTGCCTGGACATATCAGCAAGCCTCGGCTCCAAGGGAGAGCGAGGATACGAGACCTACCTTGATGAAGGGAAAGCCATAGCCATAAACCTGCTGCGCCAGCTTAACCCGGAAGACTCCGTGGCAGTTCTTGCATTCAACATACCCGTCTGGGCCTGGCCCCGGGACAACCCGGTGCAAATAGGAAGCAATAAACCCATAATAGAAGACCACATAGCGGAACTGAAAATAACCGAAGGAGGAACAAGCTTTACGCCGGTGCTGATTAAGGCCCAGGAGATGCTCGCAGGATATGATTCGGGCAAATACGTGGTCTTCATATCGGACGGCTACCCCACCGGGGAGGAAAGATACGACGAAGGCAACATGATAATGACCCAGATAAGGAGCATGGCCCAAAAAGACATCAAGATATACACGATAAGCATAGGAGACCGGGTTCAGGCTAAAGAAGGCAAGCCTCTCATGCAACAGATGGCCTCTGAAGGCAACGGACTATACTTCTGGATGGAGGAAGATGACCGGCTTCAGGCTGTATTCAAGGAGGAGGAAAGAAAAGACAGGGACTTCTACCATATCGGGGTGTTCGACCAATACCACTTCATCACCCGCAACCTCGCATACTATGTTACATCAATAAACGAATACAACGGAGTCACCGCAAAAAGCATAGCCCAAAAACTCATCATCACAGAAGACAAAGCCCCCATACTAACAGCCTGGAGATACGGAATAGGGCGGGTAGCCGCCCTAACAACAGACAACGGACGAAAATGGAGCCTAAACCTATACACCGAATCCGACGGCCAACTAATATCAGCCTTAACCAACTGGGCCATCGGCAACCTAGAAAAAAACAAAAAAATCCAGATAACCACCACAGACGGACACCTATGGCAGACAATGCCAATAACCATCCGATCCGAAAACACACCCCAACTCACAATAACACAAAAAAACCAGCAAAAACAACCCTCACTAAAACAAACAAACACCAACGAATACCAGACCCAAATTAAACCCCAGCAACAAGGATTCATCACCCTCCGAGCCGAAGCATCAGGATACTACGACATAGACGGCATAGCAGTCAACTACCCCATAGAATACAATCAACTAGGAGCCAACACAGAAACACTCACCCAAATAACACAATCAACAAACGGAAAAATATACAATATCAGCCAAATAAACCAACTAATAGAAGACGCCCTCGAATACGCCCACAAAACAACACAACAGCAAACCAAAGAAAAAACCAACATCATACCTCATCTGCTCCTAATAACACTCGCAATATATTTTCTGGACACAATACTGCGCCGGATAAATGAAATAATCAAAAAAACAAGAACACAAAATGCTGGGTAGAGACGAAATAAAAAAACAGGTTAAACAAAACAATCTAATAACAGAATACAACCCCGAATGCCTTGAAAGCTGCGGATACGATCTTAGGCTCGGAAAAATCTATAAAATAAAGGGGGGCCCCTATCTTGGAATAGAGCACCGCAGCCTGCCGCAAACAATCCAGCAAAAATACGACGAATACAGCCTCAACCCCGGGGAATACGTTCTCATAGAAACAATAGAGAAAGTCAACATGCCCGCTAACCTAGCTGCCAGAATACTGCCGCGCTCCACAATATTTCGCTGCGGAGCAGCACTATACACTGCACTAGTTGACCCAGGATATCAGGGAACCCTCACCATGGGCCTTAAAAACCACTCTAACGCAAGCTTTCGAATACAGAGAAAAGCCAAAATCGCGCAAATAGTATTCGAAAACGTACAAGGTAAAACAAAAAAATACGACGGCAGATATCAGGGGGGGAAAATAGTCTAAACCTCAACAGCCGAATTCAACTCAGGGATGAAGCTCTCACACACCTGGGAGGTGAACTCACCAAATGATTCACAGCTTGCGGGGTCGCCGTGTAACAGAAAACACTTGCCGGGGTCAACATCCTTAACAAGTTGCTCAAGCTGTCTTCTACCATCATGAGCCGAGAAATCCAGATACCTGACGTCTAAACCAATATCAATCCTGCGACCGCTTCTAGGGTCCACAATAAAACCCTTATCCATCAAAAGCCGGCCGTTGGTTTCCTCAACCTGATAGCCTGTTAAAAAGATTGTGCTGCGCGCATCACCCTGAAGTTTCTTCAGATAATAGATAATTGGCCCACCAGTTAACATCCCGGCGGTGGATACGATAATAGAAGGCTCTTTCACAGCCTGCTTTCTCATACCGTTATGCTCCACCCAGATAACATCCTCAACAGCCTTCTTTAATGCCTTAACATCCCTCAGATACCTGGGATACTGCAGCATGAGCTTGGTTAAATCACCGCCCATACCATCCAGATAAACCGGGTAACCAAGGTCCTTTAAAATCAAAAGCAGCTCCTGGGTGCGCCCTAAAGCAAAAGAGGCTACAACAGCGTTTCCTCCCCGCCCAAGAGTTGACTCAACCCCCTCAAGAAGACTATTTTCCATCTCCGCCCTATCAGGGTGGAATCTATCCCCGTAGGTGGATTCACACAATAATATATCAGCTTTCGGGACCTGCGCAGCCTTCAACAATCTGGTATCAGAGGTCTTCACATCACCCGTGTAAAGAACGCGTTTTGTTTCACCTTCCTCCTCAACCTCCAATAATACCATCGCGCTCCCGGGTATGTGGCCGGCGTCAATCAACTTAAAAGAAATGTTTTCATTTAACTCAACACGCTGCTTGTATCCCAGGGGGTTCTCGCCCAAGGCAGCTAAATCAATATCATCATAATCGTATTCAGGGGCTAATCCCTCGCTTAAGGTTATCTTCAATGAATCCCTCTGAAGTATATGGCTTATGTCAAAGCTGATGTCAGTGCTGTACAGGGGGCATAGAAATCTCTTATATAATGTGGGAACCATGCCGCAGTGATCCAGATGAGCGTGCGAGAGAATAAAGCAATCAAGCCTATCCGGCAGATTGGGGTACTCAGGACCCTCAGGGGTCAGCTTGATGCCGCAATCCATTAAAATACTTGATTCCCCGGACTCCAACCCAATGCAGGATCTACCCACCTCCCGTGCGCCGCCATAAAAAACAAAACGTATCTTAAACACCAACGTATGATTTATACTTAATGATATACACATAATGGTTTAAAATGACCCCGGTTAATAATCAACTGCTTATCGCCCTCGAAAAAGCCGTTAAAGCAAACATCACGCAAGATGAGGTGGGTGTTGTATTATCCGGGGGGCTTGATTCAACGCTGATAGCCTATTTAGCCGCTAAACACGCGCATGTAACAGGATACTGTGTTGGGTCAGTTGACTCAGAGGATATCAGATACGTGAAAAAAATAGCCAATGAAACCAGCATTAAACTCAAGCTCATTAATCTCACAAAAAACAACCTAGAAGATAAACTACCGGATATAGTAAAATATGCGGGAATTAATCCCGTGAAGGTTGGAGCATCTGTTCCAATATACTATATCGCATCCGAGGCCAAGCAAAACACACTGCTTTCCGGCCAGGGAGCCGATGAGCTTTATGGGGGATACCATAAATACCTGCTGGCTTTAGCTAAAGAAGGATATAACGGAGTGCAAAAGAATATTCAATATGATATCAAGCACATGTTTGAGGAGAACCTGAACAGGGAGATAAAAATATGCGCAGCCCATGATAAGCAAATAAAATACCCTTATATGGAACCCGGTTTCATCAAATACAGTCTCACACTAAACCCGGAAAATAAAATAAAAAAAACAACGGATGCGAAAGAATATGACTGCATTGATGTAATCGGAGGGCATAAATACATAAGAAAATACATCCTGCGCCAAGCAGCCTCTAAAGTGGGGGTGCCCTCTACCATAATCAACAGGAAGAAAAAAGCAGCTCAATACGGGGCCGGAGCCCATAAGCTGATTAAGCGGCTTGCGTTAGAAAACAACTATAAAACAAAAGCCAGAAAACAGGGGAAAAAACACTACCTGAGCATGTATTTAGCCGAGCTTTAATCCATGAATCTGGTGTGGCCGAAATGTAAAAGCAAATCAATATCTAGTTTCTCCAGTTGAGCGTCTTTGGTGTCGCAGGCTCCATAAGTGGGGTCCACGAAAATAAAGGTTTTAGCCTCTGTTTTGTTCTCTATCTCCAGGGCAACCGAGACAGCATATTTCTTCAAGCCCTCAGGGAACTGTAAAGCAACCCTTCTAGCTTTCGATGAGTTAATCTCCCTGATAATATCATCCACCTCGAAATCGTAGTTAACCATGTTCTTTTTTGATATCTCTTATTGTTTTCACAAGCTCCTTCAGCTCTGAAGATGTGTCCTCATCCATTAAAATATTTCTGATATCCCGCCCGGAAATGAAGGTATACAGTAATTCACCCTCAAAAATGTTTCTGCCATATACTGCCCCATCTAATGAAACAGCAACCTCCGAGCCCGCTTCAGCCAATAAAATAGACTCTTTTTTCAGCTGAATCCCCTTGACTGCTCCAACCACCTTAGCTTGCGTGTTCATCAGACGACA
>NJDH01000013.1 GCA_002254405.1 Candidatus Altarchaeales archaeon ex4484_96 | reverse complement strand
AGCCTTCTCCTCAGCAGCAGCCTTCTCCTCAGCAGCAGCCTTCTCCTCAGCAGCAGCCTTCTCCTCAGCAGCAGCCTTCTCCTCAGCAGCAGCCTTCTCCTCAGGTGTCTTTTTTGATTCTTCCTCAGCTTTCTTTAGTCTAGCTTCTTTTCTTTTCAACCTCCCAACTTCCCGCTCTGTTTTCACTAGTCTGCGGATATCTAATGGTTTCCTAAAGAAAACATGCTTGTTTCCTAAAACAGCTAGGTTCATAGCAGTATCCTCGAAAGAATAAACATCAATATCTCCTCTGCTTTCTTGGGTCATGCTTTTAATCTGCTCTAGAGCGTTCTCCCCGTGTATTTCCTTACCCTTATCTAAATCCTCAAGGGTAACACCAAGCAAACCACCACCCCCTATAAGAATATCTCCTTTAAAAAGGTGTTTTTTATCGACCTTCATTACCAGAGAGATAACGCCCTGGAAATTCTCAGGTAATTTCTCATAAACTGAGGTATAATTTTCTGTTTTCTCAGATAGTACATGTTTACCTCTCGGTAATTCCATCGTATATTATTATTTCATAATCTCTTTGGTCATGTTAGCTGCCTTGATTATTTCCATCAAAATCAAACCAAGATTGGCTTCCGGCCTGACTAATGCAACTAACGTGGCGCTTGAGCCGGCGTCGACAGCTACCAGCTTACAATCCTCTGCCTCGGATATTACTCTTCTTGCCTTCCCTTTTCTAAGTTCAGAAATCGCTGTCTCAGCTGCTCCGAACATTGTAGCGGACATGGCAGCGAATGTTTG
The DNA here is from genome assembly GCA_002254405.1 of Candidatus Altarchaeales archaeon ex4484_96. Taxonomy (GTDB): domain Archaea; phylum Altiarchaeota; class Altiarchaeia; order IMC4; family QMZM01; genus EX4484-2. Next base: position 13,790 of record NJDH01000013.1, on the reverse strand, counting down.
AGCATTAACGTCTCTAGGTAACTCAGAAGCGATTAGTAAACCATCTCTTGTTGCAATAGCTGCTCCATCTATGTCACCAACATCCTTTAGGTTACCTAGTAATCCCGCTAATTCCTCCTTTTTTGATTTAGGCATTTAAACCACACCTCGCATTAATTTTATTTGATTTTTCTCCTATTTAACTTAAATGTTTTTTATATTTTTATTATCGAATAATTAAACTATTTTACTGAATAAAGCATCAAGTAAAGCATGTAATTGTTCTGTTTTAAGTTCCGTAGGCTTGTTATCCTCAACCTTAGAGAGATCAATAGCAGTAGTAGGTAAAACAGGTGTTGTAGTACCAAGACCCAACCCATCCCTAATCTCCTCAACACTTAGGGCATTAGGTAAATCATTTTTGTTGGCGGCGATGATAGAAGGTAATCCAGCGCTCTTTGTTTTAGACAGCATCTCTTTTACTCTTGGAAAACTGTCCGGGTTTGTGGAATCCACCACAGCAATCACTCCGAGGGCTTCACCCCCCAGCATCTCAAGGATGGGGTCGAATCTCTCTTGGCCGGGAGTCCCAAATAAGTCCACAGAAAAACCCCTGTACTCTAGGTGACCATGGTCTAATGCTATTGTTGTGCCAACACGTTCCACCGAAACCGCAGCATCAGAGAGTGAATGGATAATTGAGGTTTTCCCTGCATTAAAGGGTCCGGTTACTAATATTTTTGGGATATATATCATCACACCACCCGGTGCCGTTATTTTAAATGGTGCTGTAGCCCCCTTCCGGACCTTACCATTCCATCCAACCTTGGATACAACGAAAAACTCCCTTAAAATAACCTTCTCCTCGATAGCTTTAAGCTCAACCACAGCATCGGATACGTTTCTGAGTTCATCAAGTATTTTATCCTCATAAGGCCATTTGGTAAACAAAAAAATACCAAAAGCCTTGTTTTCCCTGAAAATAGTTTTCCATTTCTCTATTTCATAAACAGATTCGCTTCCGCAGTGATCTATGAGGGTTGAAACAGAATCATAGACTACTAATGTGTTTTTCGAAGAATCTAATTTGATAAGTTTATCTAATTCATTTGTTATCTCGGTTGGGTTCCTGGGATTTTTAACTGCGTATTCACTCTTTGAATCAGCGTTTATTAAACCAGAATACGCATCAAGGAAAATAAAATTGTTGTTTTCGATGCAGGGTTTGATATCCCATCCATAGTGTTCTATTTCATTTAATATGGCGTTGCTCATCTTCGACTGGTTGACGTAAATGCAGCGGTCGCCTTTGTCCAGTCTCTCAACCATCGCCTGGTATGCAAAAGGTGAGTTATCTATTCCAGGGTAAGCCCATAATAGGGTGACAGAAAACTCCCTTAAACCACCATCCAAGTAATCATCAAGTTTAGGTATATTTGTTTTGAATATTTTTGTTTCATCCATCAATATCACCCTCTATTTCAACCGAGATAGTCTCTGAAACACCCACATCCACTGAAAACCAAGTAGTTAGGTGTTGGTTGAGAGATTAAAATAATTTTATTTAATTGATTTAATTTATAACAATAAAAACATTTCGTTTTTGATTTTATGTTTTAAAGTGCTCATACCCACATTTTTTAATTTTATGTTTATTTTTTTGAGAATCAATGAAGGTTATCTTTTGATTAGCTTTAATTGAGCCTATTACCGTGATAGGTAAGGCAGCTAAGACGTCATCGAGTTTTTCTTCGCTTAAAGTAAATAACAGCTCATAATCGCCTTCACCATATAGTGCATGTTCAATATGATTCAATCTGTTTTCCTGAGCTAATGTGATGGCATCAGCATCCAAAGGTAGTTTATCAAGTATTATTTCAGCTCCAAAACCCCTTTCTTCTGTTAAATCCGTGAGGCTTGTTGCAAGTCCATCACTGATGTCAGTCATCGAGTTGACATATTCTTTTAGGATGAGACCTTCTTTCATCCTTGGCTGGGGTTGAAGTGCCTTGTTGTATGCTGGATTATCAGGGGGTTTATTTGATGCGGGGGTGTTAAGAAGTATTTTGGTCCCGATGCTTGCGCTACCTAAGGTTCCGGTCACCGCAATGAGGTCGCCTATTTTGGCGCCGGATCTTAAAACAGGTTTCTCGCTTTCACCTAACATGAAGCCTGCGAGAGTTATTTTTTCTGTTTTATTGGTATCGCCTCCGGCGTATTTTGTATGATATTTATCGCATTGGGTTTTTACCCCATGGATTAATGATTTGAAGTTCTCATAGTCCGTGTCGGGACTGCCATACGCGAGAAGGAAGGCTATTGGTTCAGCACCCATTGAGGCGATATCGCTTAAGTTTACACTAACAACCAAAGCACCAATCTGTTCCCAGCTCATATGAGGTAGTATATGCGTGTCCTGGTAGATCATATCGGTTGTTAGGATGAGGTAAGTATCCTTAAATTTAATGTATGCTGTATCATCCCCTATATCCAGGTAACCTGCTAGTTTTTTTATGATTTTTTTTTCCCCTAAATCGCTTAGCTTCATTTTATCCCTATTTGATTTTGCTTTATGTATTGGTTACCATAATATATTAGTTGATAAAATGAATGAAGATAAAGGTGATGGAATCAGCCATCCACTGCAGGATTTAGTCCAAGAGGTTAGGAAAATATTTTTGGTTAATGGATTTAATGAGGTGGAGAATCCTCTTTTCATACCTGAAGAGGATGTTTATAAACAGTATGGTTTTGAGGCTCCTGTGGTGTTGGATAGATGCTATTATCTCGCAGGGTTACCTAGACCGGATATTGGTTTAAGTCATGATGAGGTGGCCGCTGTTAAAAAAATCGATAGTAGGATAGATATTAGTATACTTAAGAAGATATTCAGGTCGTATAGGGAGGGTTTGATTGAAGGGGATGACCTAGTTGAGCGGATGGTTAAACAGCTGAATATTAAAGAGGGTGATGCTGTAATGCTCATTGAGTTATTTCCTGCTTTTAAGGAGATTACAGCTGAAGCGAGTAAGTTAACGCTTAGATCGCATATGACGGCTGGGTGGTTTCTCACACTCGAGTCTTATAAAGAATTATATGAACCACCTTATAGTCTGTTTTCTGTTGGTTTGAGATTCAGAAGAGAGCAGAAGGTGGATGCAACACACCTGAGAGCACATTATGGCGCATCATGTGTTCTGGTGAAAGAAGGTTTTACTTTAAAGGAGGGTATGAAGCTTTCTTCTCAGCTCCTTGAGATGCTGGGTTTTGATAATCTGGATTTTGTTAAAAAAACAGCTACATCCAACTATTATGAAAAAAATACAGAGTATGAGATATTCTCTGATGGGATTGAGATAGCGGATTGTGGCCTATATTCAAGCGATGCTTTGCGAAATTATGGGTTAGAGTATCCGGTTTTTAATCTTGGTTTTGGCTTGGAGCGTATTCTTATGTTAAGAGATGGTGTGAGTGATATCCGGGAGGTGGTTTATCCCCAGTTTTATGGTCGGCTTAATTTCAGCGACGAAGAGATTGCTAAGAGAATCAGATACAGGTTTATTCCAGAAACTGATGAAGGTAGAGAGCTTGTTGAAGCGATTATTAATGTGGCTTTGAAGAATGCTCAGGCTGATTCACCTTGTGAGTTTCCTGTCTGGGAGGGTGTTGTTGGTGGTGTGAAGCTTAATGTTTATATTGTTGAGAGGGAATCAGGGAAAAAGCTTTTAGGCCCGGCTGCCTTAAACGAGGTTTATGTTTGTGAAGGTGGCATTTACGGGATACCGGGTGATGTTAATAAATTTGATAATAAAATAGAGAAGATACATGATGGGGGGTTAAACACGAAAAAAACGTTCCTTGAAGCAGCGGCTAACCTTTTCGCCTATAAAATCGAAAACGAAACAAAACAAAAAATGCAGGTAGGGATGGTTAAAAGACCCGCCGACATCAACATAGAAATAGATAAAACCCTTAGAAGATACATAACATCCCACAACAAAAAAATGTCAATAAAGGGGCCCGTTTTTATTTCAATTGAGGTGAAAAAATGAGCGCTATGAAAAACGAAATAATGGAGAATCTACAAAAAATACGTGAGGCCTTGAAGGCAGATGGAGGGGATATAGAGTTAGTGGAGGTTGATCAAGATACAGGAATAGTGAAGGTCAGATTAACCGGTGCCTGTGCTGGATGTCCTTTCTCCCAGATGACCCTGAAAAACTTCGTGGAAGCCCATCTTAAAAAGAACGTTAAAAGAGTTGAGAGAGTCGAATCGGTTTAAAGTATAAAATGTTTTTCTCCCGTTTAGCCCAATTATTTGAGCTGTTGGAAAAAACAAGCAGCAGACTGGAGATGACTTCAATGATATCGGATTTCATCTCTGAAACACCAAATGAACTGCTACCCACCGTATTGTTGTTTCTAAGAGGGCGGGTTTTCCCTCTCTGGAGCGAGAAAGAGCTAGGCATCGGGGATAAATTAATGATTAAAGCAATATCCGGCATCACATCATCATCGGAGTTAGAGGTCGAAGAGAATATCAGGATAAAAGGCGATATTGGTCTCGCTGCCGAGGAACTTCTATTAAAGAAAACCCAGACTACATTGTTCACAGAGAAACTAACGGTAGAAAAGGTACACACTAACCTCGTTAAGCTTGCGGATTTATCAGGTAAAAAATCCCAGGAGAGAAAAATAGGCTACATCAGCGAAATGCTTTCGATGGGCGAACCCTTGGAGGGTAGGTATCTGGTTAGGCTTATACTCGAGCAGCTGAGGTTGGGTGTTGGAGAAGGCACAGTACGTGATGCAATAGCCTCGGTCTTTGATGTGGATGCGGATCTCGTGGAGAGGGGGCGTTCGTTGAGATGCGATCTTGGGGAGGTGGCTATGATAGCGAGGATTGATGGAAACAAGGGTTTAAAAGAAATAAGCATGGAACCGGGAAGGCCAATTGAGGTAATGCTGGCTCAGAAAGCGGAGAATATAGATGAGGTGCTTAAAAAAAGTAATCCCTCGGTTTTTGAGATAAAATATGATGGTATACGCGTTCAGATACACAAGGGGGGGGATGGAATTTTTTTATATACGAGACGGCTGGAGAATGTTACGAAACAGTTTCCTGAAATCGTTTCCGTTGCTAAAGAAAAAATTAAATCTAAATCAGCTATCGTAGAAGGTGAGCTTGTAGCTATTTTATCACGCGAGGACAGGCATCCCAGGCCTTTTCAAAATCTATCTAAGAGGATTAAAAGCGAATATAGGATAACAGAATTAGTCGAGCAGATTCCTGTTGAAGTAAACCTTTTTGACATATTATACCTTGATGGTAGGGATTTATCGGGTGAAGGGTTTCTTAGGAGAAGAAAGTTGCTGGAAAATGTTGTTGAAGGGGTAGATAATTTCAGGTTATCTGAGTATATTATTTCAGGTGATGCAAGCGAGGCTGATGTATTTTATCGTAAGGCTATTGAGTTGGGTCATGAGGGTATTATGGCAAAAAACCCCGACGCCCCTTATCAGGCCGGCTCAAGGGTTGGATACATGTATAAGCTGAAGCATGTGATGGAGACGCTTGATTTGGTTGTCGTGGGTGCAACATGGGGTGAGGGTAGGCGGGCTCACTGGATGAGTTCATTTCTTCTGGCTTTACTTGACAGAGACTCAGGAGATTATTTAACTGTGGGCAGGATGGCTACCGGCTTATCTGATGAGCAGTTTAGGGAGATTACTTCACTTCTTAAACCCTTGGTTTTGAATCAGGTGGGGAAGGAAGTAGAGATTAAGCCCGAGGTTGTTTTGGAGGTGGCTTATAACGAGATACAGGAGTCTTCTAAGTACGGTTCTGGTTTTGCTCTGCGTTTCCCCCGTCTTGTCAGGATAAGATATGACAAGGGGGTTGATGATGCGGACTCTCTTGAAAGGTTGAGAAATTTAATATCCCAATAAAGCCATTTTTATATTTTTATTATATAATATATTAACATATATTTCATGGAAATGAATCCCATAATCCAACTATCCCTTAATACAGTTAATCTTGAAGAGGCTGTTAAAATAATCGAAGACTCCCGGGAAAAAAACATATCCTGGATTGAAATAAACAGTGATTTAATCAGAAACAACGGTCTGAATGCAATAAAAAAATTCAAAGAAAAGTATCCTGAGAAAAAAATTGTTGTAAACATGAGCAGCCTGTTTTTCATCGAAGACATCAACGGCGCTCTTCAAGCTGGGGCAGATATAATATCTCTTCCGGAAACAACAAACACTGATTTGCTGAAAGAAAATATTCGTTTAATGGGAAAAAAAGACGTTAAGATTATGGCGAACCTCACGTGGTTGTCGCCCATAGAGGAGAGATCAAAGATACTGGCGGATTTGGGCGTCGATTATATCATGATCAACATACCGGACGAAAAGATAGCACATGATAATGAGTTGATGAAAAAAATAAAAAAGATTTCTGATTCAATAAAAATACCGATTGGCTTAGGCAGGAACATAGCTCCCAATAACCTGGATAAGGTATTAACTTTTGGGGTTAAGATTATTGCATCAAACAGATTTAATGAAATAAACGAGGATACGAAAAAAGCTGCATTGAGTGTAAGTGATTATTTAGAGGATAAAATGGACAGTGAAATATTTGATTATTCTATGAACGACGAGGACATGGACGAATTTTTTGATCTGGCGATGATAGAAACGGATTTAGATAATATTAAAAGAAAATTTCAGGGGCTCGGTAAACAAAGAGAAATGGATAGAGCCCGGATTGAGAGGCTGGAGGAAAAAACCCAGGACCTTGATATAACCAAAAAAAACTTCTCTAACCTGAAATTGGAAATGGAAGAGCTTCAAAGCGATTATGAGAAAGAAAAGAAGGAACTTGAGGTGGAGAAAAAAACACTGCAGGATAAAATAATGAACCTCGAGGAACTCAGGAAGATGGAGTTGATGGAAATAGAAATTGAAAGGAAAAAAATCGAGGATGAATTCAAAGCCCTGAAGGATGGGTGGAATAAGCTCAGAGATGAAGAAAAAAACTGGGAGGAAAGGCAAAAAATAAGGGAAGATGAGTTCCGGATAAGGCAGGAAGAAATCTGGGGTGAATGGGAGGAACAGCAAAGAAAGAGATTCAGGGAGTATTCTTTGACCAGGGAAGCCGAGAGAAAGAAAATCGATGATGAAATGCGTAAAATAGATAGTCGATGGGATGAAATAAACGGCATAGTTGAAAGAATAAACCAGGAAAAAATCAAGCTTGAAGGAGATAAGAAAAAAATAAAAACAGAGTGGGTGAATATAAGCGAGCAGATAGCTGATTTAAAAGAAGAGGAAGCCAGACTAGATAAACTCAATAAGGAATTTATGGAAAATAAAACCAGTATAGTTGAGGAGCTTAAGGAGAGAAATACCCGAAGTATAACTCATCTGCCCAAGCTTATGTCCAGGGTGAGCGACATATATAAAGAGCGGGAGCAGGAGCTTAGAAAATTAAAATCACAGAACGCCATAATAGACGAAAAAATTAGGTTGATAGAAGAGAAATGGAGTGAGATTGAAAGTTTAGAGGAGGATAAGACAAGAGACCAGAAACTAATCGATGGAGACAGGATTAAGGTCAGGGAGAGTCTTACCAAGATTGAAAGGGATTTACTTCAACTTAAAAAAGAGCATCAGGTGGATGAGGAGGAATCAACTGAATCTAATCTGCTTGATGACAGACCAGTTGAGGATGAAACCATTGAGCTTGAAGCAGAACCAGCAGCAGGTGATGTCGAAGAGAGTATATCTCCAGAAGATGATATCAAATACAAGGAAACAATTAATTCTCTTATTAATCTTATCGGGAAAAAAGGCGAAATAAAGCTGGATGACGCAGCCAGAATACTTAAGATGGATAAGAGGATTGTTGAAAGATGGAGTAAACTGCTTGAGGAAAAAGATATTATTATCGTTGATAAAAGGTTATTTGGAGATACTATACTCAGGGAGGGAATAGACATGCACAAGCTTACCTAATCCTTTTTTCTTTCCTTTAGCAGCTCATCTATTATTTTTCTGTCGTCTATTTTGTTTTTTGTTTCATTATGTGATTTCTTTGTTTTCTCGTATGAAAAATAGGATACTATCAAAATAATTAATAAAAGCAGTATGTATTCGGTATTGGGATATAATAGATAATCAACTCCAATAAAAACATCAGTTACATACAGTAGAATCAATACCCCGGTTAAACAAACCAAAAGGTTATATAGCTTAACGTAATCCAATTCAAACATCCCCTGTAAGATTAACCCATAAATCAATAAAATATTTTTCATATAAGGATGCTGTCTGCTCTGAATCGATTAAAACATCTACTTCGTTGTTTTTTTCAAGCCCGTAGTAGCTGTAGTTTGTGGAACCTAATACTACAATCCTGCCGTCTACTATAAGCATCTTGGCATGTGTCGTAACATCCTTCTCATCATATACTATGTTAATCCCCTCGCTTTTCAGTAAATCAAATGCGTTATTTTCTTTAGAATACTGGTCCACGATAATTTTGACATCAACCCCACGCCTTTTAGCCTCAATCAAGTCCGAAACTAAAATGTTTTCTTTGCTATCAGGGTAATCAACGTAATACTTTAACTCGAAAACCACCATATGAATGGATTTATCTGCATTGTGTGATACATCATGGACTGCGGGGAAGAAACCATCGTTGAAAAGAGGGTAAATATTTGCCTCATTCACGCAGTTGGTTTGAGGGCAAACCCTGTTGTCAGCTAGATTAACAACCGACGAGGTTAAAATGATGCCTAAGAAAATACCTAATAGTATGCATAAAACAAGATTCTTATCCAATCTCATAAATATAGTATGGGTTAACATTATTTAAGTGCTGAATGTACTATACTGTATCGAGGTAAATGATATGGACCCATGGCGCAGAAAAAAAAGACCGTTCAACAACAACGAGCTTTTCAGGGAACTGGAGAAAGAATTCAAGGAAATGGAAAAACGCCTGAACAAATTATTTACTGATATAACTGATATTGAAGCAGAGATGATAGAAAATGAACCCTACATATATGGTTTCTCGATTCGAAGCGGGCCGGAGGGCAAGCCGATAATAAACGAATTCGGCAACATAATAAATCAGGAATTAACAAAGGATACTGCGGTGGATAGAGAACCCTTAATTGATTTAATCGAGGGTGAGAAAATGTTAACTGTTGTGGCGGAAGTACCGGGGGTGGAGGAAAAAGACATTAATATTGGGATAGAGGATAATCATCTTATCATTGACGTAGACAGCGTAAACCGCAGATACTATAAGAAGCTTAAGCTTCCCGCTGAAGTGGATGAAAAAAACATCAAATATACGCATAAAAACGGGATACTTGAGGTTAAATTAGATAAAAGATTATAGTCCAAGGAATTGAGAGTACATTATTGGTTTCGTGTTAAGTTTCTTTACCTTGTAGTCCCTGCTCATCTTGTTTAATATGTTTCTGACCTGATACTCGGGTATCTGAAGGTGTTCTTGTATGTCTTTTATGGTTTTTTTCTCTGAGATAAAATCGGTTATTTTTTTCTCCAGCAGACTGTTTCTTAAATCCTTGATTATGGGTATTCTAACACCGGTTCTCTCATCTAAGAGCTTAAGCCTTAGGATTATTGGTTCAAGCGGTATTTCCTTTATGTGATGTGAACCGTTTATAAGGTTTTTTATCACATTCCATTCGAGTTTCTTTTCCCGAAGTAATTCCTCGCAATCAAGCAAATCGATTGGATTAAGTGAAATAATCTTGGAGATGAAAAGAACCTCATCCGAGAATTCTTCTTTTTGTCCGATTTTTTCTGTATTGTATTCCCTGAGATTAATCCCGAAATTGTTGCTGAATTCTTTTTTCTGGGGGAACATTTTTTTGTTTCTTATGTCTCCTTTCCCGGTGATATAGGATTGTATGTCCATCCATAGGTCGGTTACATTAAACCTGCTGGCTAGTTTTTCAACCAAAAGAGGGTTGAATTTGTGGCCGTTGTTTATGTAGAATATTATGCTATAAGACATCATAGCGCTGTTTTCTGTTGATTTAAGCGAGTGGATGAATACTTCCTCTGGTGAAAGATTTCTTGAGGGTTTAAGATAGTATCTTCCCAAGTTTAGATTATCCACGGGTATGCCATATTCGTTGAACTTGGAGTAGGAGGTGAGACTACCATCATGTTCTGTCACGCTTTTTATGAGGGCCTCGTTTTGTGTGGACCATAGCTCCACGTAATCGATTGGTTTATTGTCTTCAAGCATGTTGATAAACTCGATTACTGATTCGTTTTTTAGTTTAATCCTGTAGTCGTTTTTGTTGTGTTCCAATAGCGGCTCAAGCTGGTTTATGTATTTGTATGCAGATGATATGGATATTCCCAGTTCACTGGATATTTCATCGGGGTTTTTCCATTCAGTGAGTGCTTGTAGCACCATTATTCTTTTCCCGGTTATCATCCCGAAATCGAAGCCTTTTGTTTTAAGCCTTTTTAATACCTCGGTTGGTTTGTTTTTTTCAAGCTTGATTTCACTTTTTTCTTTTTTGATTATCCCGTATTCCTCTAGTTTATTGAGCGAGTGATATATTGATATTCTGCTTTTGTTTATTTTTTTTCTTAGTTTGCTTAGGTTTAATGCTTTATCTGAGAGAATAGAGTCGAGTATCTGAGCATCTGTCTTATTTATTATCAATTCATTTAACTTTTTCTCGGTTAATGAAACAGGTTCCTGCAGCTTTTTTTCCTCAACAACACTCCTATCAACTTTTCTGGATAAAGAGCCTTTTTCAACAACAGATTTTAGAATATCCCATTCACTCATTTTATGATATTAGAATATATGTGAATTGTTAAATAAAAGTAGAAAATCAGATATCTGTTTCACTGAAATGCTGAACCCTATAACGGTATATCTGGGCATCAGGACTGCGCCAGCAACCCCTTGATAAATAAGCCTTCTCACATAATGAATCCAGAAAATATACCTTATCAGGTATTTTCTCCCACACCTGCGGAAGGTAAGTAGCACTCCTGCCTTCTTTTTTTATGATAATACCGTCCTTACCCACAACAATTTCATCCAGATAATATGCAGGATTCCCTACATCAATAAGTGAGGGAACCGAAAGAATTGATAACTCAATCACTACATCATCAAGCTCATTATTTTGCACGGGCCTGAACCGGGGATCATGGAATGCGGCATTAATGGCGTTATCTCTCACGCTCAGATAAATCGCTTTTCCGGGCGCTATATTCCCCATGCACCCCCGAAGCCGACCCTGTTTTTCCAGGGTCACAAAAGTCCCTTTTTTTTCCTTTAGCTGCTCAAATCCGGGTTCCACATCCAGTTTTATGCCATCCATAAGATACTTTTTTATTGTATCCCGGGCTATCTTCAAAAGATAACGTTGTTGCTCTAAGCTGACTTGGGCTTCTTCATTCATTTAATCTCACCTGTGAACGCTATGCTGGCATATCCCACCACACCCTGGGTTTTGTCTCCAGTAACATCGCCTGAATTCTTGTATTCAAGCAGTTTAGGTGTCCAGTTCATTTTTTTGGCTGATTCCAGGGCAGCTAAAACAGGGTATTTACCGCATAATTCCCTCTTGAATGTATTTTCTGAATCAAGCAATAGAATAGATGTGATGCAGTCTTTATCTAGTTTAATGGCCTCATCATAGCCATGATAGTGTGATAGGTCTGTGCTGACAACCAGCAGTGTCTTATCATCCATGCACCCGGTAATCAAATCAGCGACTTTGCGGGCTTCATCAAGACCTATTAGACCAAAAACCAGCGGTATGATGCTGAAATCATCTAAAACAACCTGCAGAAACGGGAGCTGTATCTCGAGCGAGTGTTCTTTAAAGTGTGCTTGCGGCGTGTTGGAAAAAATGCTTGATTCCTTAATCAGGCTCCTGGTTTCAGTGGATACGGGCACATCACCAAGCGGGGTCCGGTAGTGGGTGTAGTCGCCTGCTGAAATGCCATTAAATGGATGCTGGTGGCTTGGTGCAAGAATGATTATTTTTTTGTAGTCTTTGCCTTTCAGCTGCTTATAGCCGGCCGCCGCCACACCCCCCGAGTAGGCGTATCCGGCATGAGGGGAAATCAAAGCCCTGATATTTTCTATCCGGTTGTCTGGGGCTCTATCAAGCAAACCCTCAAGCACGTTTTTTAAAACATTTTTTTGCCCAGGGTACCACATACCCGCTATAACCGACTCACGTATTTGCTTCATGTTATGCCGTTAATATATGTGTTCGACTTAAATATTAGATACCATGAAACTATACCCTGAATGCGGTCCATGCATGCTTCGGAGGGTTTTGTTGTTTTGCGTAAACGAAGATGATGAAACCAAAAGAAGGGTTATTAGAGAAGTCTGTAATTTATTCAGCAAGCGTTTAACGGGTGAGTGCACAACCGTAGAGCTCGCATACGAAAGAAACCGCATAGTAGAGTCCATAACGGGAGATAAGGACCCTATGCGGGAGTTGAAAAAAATAAGCTTTGACGCTGCCTTAAAGATGTACCCTAAGCTGAAACAATACGTTGATGGTGTAATCGGTGAAAAAAAGAGATTGAAAACTGCTTTAAGGATTGCGCTATCCGGGAACAGCCTTGAGTTCGGGGCACAAGACCATGAGCCCAACATCGATAAACTGGAGGATGAGATATTTAATGCGATAAGTACAGCCCCCCATATAGATGATTCAAGCCGGGTGATTGAGCGGATTATGAAAGCCAAGAAGATATTGTATGTAACGGATAATGCCGCTGAGGTTGTTTTCGATAAGATATTAATCGAGGAACTGGATAAATACGCGCAGGTTAGCATCGCACCCTTATCCCGGCCGGTGCAGGATGATGCGAGCATGGAGGAGATAAGGAAAGCAGGCATTATTAAGGGGCATAAAATCATACCCCGAGGCGATTCTATAGGTGTCTGGTTCGATAAGGTAACGAAGGATTTCCAGAAAATATGGGATGAATCCGAGCTGGTTTTTGCTAAAGGCATGGGATGCTATGAAACCCTCAGCGAGTATCCCGAGAAAACAGCCGGCAAAGTCGCTTTATTGATGAAGGTCAAATGTGTGCCAGTATCCAGGGATGTTAAAGCACCCTTAGGCTCGACGGTAATTAAATTAATCTGAGAATGTTTAATCTGGGGGATTTTATTTTGGGGGTGAGTTTCCCAGGGATAATAGCGCATGAGCTGGGTCATATGATTTTCTGTTGGTTTAGCGGGGTGCGTATCCATAAATATGTTCTTTTCCAGCCCGCCAGCCCGCTTGGTTACGTGCTACACTCTAACCCCAGAACAGTGCTGCAGGAATTTCTTATCGTTATGGGTCCGTTGTTTTTCAATTCCTTTGTTGCTCTGGGTTTTTTTAAGCTAACACATTATTTAATGCCCCCTTATAGCTGGATTATGCTATGGCTTGGTTTCAGCCTCTCATTTAATTCCTTCCCCAGCATACCTGATGGGAAAGCATTATATGTTAAGTCAAAAAATAGCGTTAAAAAAGGCAGGATATATAACATAATCTATATGCCCTTTGTTTATCTCATATACCGCAGCCAGAGCAAACCACACCTAAGAGGATTCCTGTACTCCATCATCCTTTTGGGTTTGACTGTTGCTGTTTTCTGATTTCTCAACTTCATTAATACTATCAAGCGTTTTCTCCGCGGCTGAGGGGGCGTCTTTTGGTGTTGGTTTCTTGAGTGTGCCCCCCATTTTCTCAACCCACATG
>NJDH01000056.1 GCA_002254405.1 Candidatus Altarchaeales archaeon ex4484_96 | reverse complement strand
GATATTCATCCGCCGACCTAAAAGAAATATGTGCGAAGGCCGCCGAGATACCTTGGAAGGAGGCGCTTGATGGGGGTGTTAAACGTAAAGTCAACAGAAAAGATTTATCAAACGCTATCCAGGAAACAAGCTCATCGCTTCCCCCCTGGTATGCGCAGGCTAAAAAGCAGATTAAGGAAAACGAGGCCGAGCAGGAATACGAGAAGCTTGCAGCCGACATCGAGAGATTCAATATGATTACGGCAGATAAGGCGGACATGAAAAAGCTCGTTGAAGCCAAAAGAATGAGTCTGGGGAAATTCCTCTCCAACGAGGAGAAAGAAAGAATCAGTGAGTTGGAGGCCAAGATAGAGCTAACCAACAAATTAATATCCCGGGCGAAATACAAATTCCACAAAAGAGAGATAGACGAGAAGGCCTGCAGGATACTTGTCGGAGACTACGAAAAAACCCTGATAGACGCCGAAGTCGAACTAGAGAACCTGAAAGCAAAAAAATAAAATAAACTAGATTTTTTTGTATCTATGCAATACGTCAGCCCAGGTGGGCAGGTTGGTCTGACATCCCCACTGTTCAACTATAAATGATGCTGTTGCGTTAGCTAATTTCACTGATTCATAGATGTCTAATCCCTCAAGGTGTGCTGCGATAAAACCTGCGTTAAACGCATCACCTGCACCGGATGGGTCAACTGCCTTGGTCTTGTATGTCGGCACATTAATCTGAGCCCCCTTAAAATAAACCGTTGCTCCCTTATCTCCCTGGGTTATCAAAAACACCTTCGGCCCCAGCTTAAAATCCAGCTTAAAGTCTATACTGCTTAAATGCGCCAGCTCGTGATGGTTTAACACCAAAACATTACATTGTTTAAGCACCTGCTTGAAGGCAGACGGTATTTTAGTGAACTTGAAGACCCCATATCCCGGGTTATATACGAGAAACCTGTTTTTGCATTCTCTTGCAACCCTCTTTTGCAGATTCAGATAGGTTCTCGCCAGATAAATGCATTTAGCTGCTTTGATTATGTCCCCATCGAAGTCGAGTTCGTTTAGTTTATCGGTAACCCCCTTATAAAAGAAGCTTATCTGGTTTTCTGCTTTCTTGAAGAACATAGATTTGGTGGTATCCCCGAATATGCCTTTAAGGTAAAGCTTGATGCCGAGGTTTTTCATATAATTGCGGTAGTCCTCCGCATCCGTTCCAATAACCGAAACAAGCGCGGTATCGATTCCCAGCGAATTAGCCACAACCGCGGTGTTCGCTCCCATACCCCCATAAAAGCTATGGAAGTTGAGCACATCAGCTGCATGGTTTTTTTTTGGTAAGTCAACGACCTCATAGAAGTGATCTATCGCTGTGTCGCCGAAAACCACTAAATCTGTTTTTAGGGTGGCTTTAACCATATATTATTTTAGTATTGAGGGGAAATAATATACAAGATGAGGATTGTTTTATCGGTGGGGGGCTCTGTTTTGGTCCCCGGTGAGGTTGATGTTGAGTATATGCGGGATGCTGCTTGCCTGATTGTTGAATTATCCCATAAAAACGAGGTTGCAGTGGTCTGCGGGGGAGGGCGTTTGGCGAGAAAATATATCAAGGCAGCAAGACAATTTAATGCATCAGAGGCCTATTGTGATGTCCTTGGCATAGAGGCTTCAAGGCTTAATGCCAGGCTTTTATCCTGCGCAATAGGTGAGAAAGCAACAACATCACCTCCCAACGATTTCAATGAGGCCCTGGAGGCCCTGCAGAGAGATAAAATCGTGGTTATGGGGGGAACACACCCCGGTCACAGCACAGACGGGGTAAGCGCTTTGCTCGCCGAGTACGTTAAAGCCGATTACTTAATCAACGCAACCGATGTAGACGGCATATATGATGCCGACCCTAAGAAAAAAAAGGATGCGAGATTATTCAAGGAAATAACACCCCGGAAATTGATGGATATTGTATTGAACAAATCCGTCGGCGCAGGAGAATACGCGCTGGTGGACCCCCTGGCGGTTAAGATAATCGAGCGCTCGGCTATCAAAACAATCTTTTTATCCGGAAAAAACCTACCAAACATAAAAAAAGCAGTATCCGGGGGGGAATACAAGGGGACTCTGGTAAAAAAATAATTCAGAGTTCTTTCGCCGAGCTAAAACCACCTTCTATCAACTCCTCGCCGCTCCATATCTGGCAGTATTCCCTGGCTTGTTTCTCTGAAGAAAAATCTTTAAGTTTCACATTCCATTTGCCCTTGTGCCTGAAGCTTGTGCTTTTACCGCACAGCCGGCAGCTGAAACGCTTAACAGCCTGTGTAACCTGTTTTCTCCCGCAAAAAGGGCATTGAACCGCCTTATAAGGTAAAAGCTTTATCATGTCTGAGCCTTTTGCCTGTCTTTTTTTCTCTTAACAGCCTTAAGCCTGAAAAAATTCTCTCTTTCCATCTCCTCAAGGCGCATCCCAATGTAAACCTGCGTGGCCTTCAGGCGGGGTATCATAATATGCTCAAGCGAGTTAACTCTTCTCTTGGTTTTCTTGATTTCCTCACCCAAGCGTATGATTGTCTCCTCAACCTCAACCAATTTGATAAGCTTCTGCAATGCCTTATTGAATGACTCAACAGAGTCATCGATTTTCGCGGATGTCAGGGGGGTCTTGTATTCGCCATTGCCTTCTTCCTGCTGGTTGGCGAGAAGATGAATCTCGGGTATTCGAACACCCATCACATTTTTTAGGGATAATTCAAGTTTCTTGGATTCAGGTATCGCATTAGCGATGGCTTCAACGCTTTGTGAGCCCATAACAGCTTCAGCGGCTATGAGATCATTGTATGCGTTACTCATCAAATCAATAACCTCACCTCTCAGACCCTTAGCCTCCTCGATTACGGCGAGAAATTTAGTCATAAGAGTGTCTCTTTTCTCCTTCAGAAGCTTATGTCCTTTAACGGCTAACTCTATTTTTTTGTTTATCTCCAAAAGCTCCATACGTGTGGGGTGTATTCCCTCAATAATATCCGCCATTTTTTTTTATGTGTTCTTGTGGTCGGGGTGGTATTTCTCGATGTTTTCGGGGTCTATACGCTTAAGGTCTCTTTCATCAAGAACCGATAGAAGCTCCCATCCGAGATCCAGGGTTTCCTGTATTGTCCTGTCGTCGCTTACACCCTGGTTGACGAACTCGGACTCGAATCTTTCAGCGAACTCGAGGAATTTCTTATCCCTATCCGTTAAGGCCTCTTCCCCCACGACAGCAACCAAATCCCTCAGGTCACGGCCTTCCGCGTATGCGGCGTAAAGCTGGTTTGATACATCAGAGTGGTCTTCTCTGGTTCGCTCGGGTCCGATTCCCTGGTTCATCAGCCTGGACAGGCAGGGTAAAACATCAATGGAGGGATAAACCTCTTTTCTGTGAAGCTGCCTGCTTAAAACAATCTGTCCCTCTGTTATGTAGCCTGTCAGGTCCGGGATAGGGTGTGTTATGTCATCCCCTGGCATCGACAGGATAGGTATCTGGGTTATCGTACCGCTTCTGTTTTTCATTCTGCCGGCCCGCTCATATAATGTGGACAGGTCGGTGTAGAGGTAACCCGGGTAACCGCGTCTGCCTGGAACCTCCTCCCTGGCGGCCGACACCTCCCTAAGCGCCTCACAGTAGTTAGTCAAATCGGTTAATATTACGAGAACGTGCATGTCTTTGTCGAAGGCCAGGAATTCAGCAGTCGTTAACGCAATCCTTGGTGTGATTATCCTCTCTATGGTGGGGTCATCAGCTAAATTAATGAACGAGACAATCCGCTCAAGAGCCCCGGTTCTCTTAAAGTCTTTCCTGAAAAAAGATGCCTCCCCTGCTGTAATACCCATTGCTGCGAAGACCACGGCGAACTCGTCCCCTTCACCTAATACGGCAGCCTGCCTGGCTATCTGGGCTGCCAGCTCGTTGTGGGTTAAACCGGCTCCGGAGAATATGGGGAGCTTTTGCCCTCTGACGAGGGTGTTCATCCCGTCTATTGCTGAAATCCCGGTCTGGATGAATTCCCTTGGAAACTCTCTCGCATAGGGGTTCATCGGCTCGCCCTCGATATTGCGCCTATCCTCTGGGATGAGCTCTCCCTTACCGTCTATGGGCCTACCGGCCCCGTCGAATATCCTACCCAAAACATCCTCTGAAACAGGTATCTTCATTGTCTCGCCAAGGAACCTGACTTTGGTGTTTTTGGTATCCAAACCCGATGTGCTCTCGAATACCTGAACCACCACCTTACTGGTCATGGCATCAAGCACCTGGCCTGTGCGTTTATCTCCGTCGGCTGTTATTATCTCAACAACCTCACCATAGCTGACATCTGATACGTTATCTACAACCATTAACGGACCTGCAACCCCTACAACACTAGTGTATTCTTTAATCGCCATTTTTATCCTCCAAGGCTTTCATCGATGGAATTTTTAATCCTTTTGAATTCGTTTTTGTATGTTTCATTTGAGACATATTTCATCTTTGATATGTCGTCTACTACGTCAAGCTTGGATATCTCCTCTAATGTCATACCCGCCTCAACCGCAGCCAGGGCCTTCTCGTGGAAACGCAGTATGACCTCCAGCATAGCATGCTGTTTATCCAGCGGACAGAAGGTGTCGACTTCATGGAATGCGTTCTGCTGGAGGAAATCTTCTCGTAGCATCCTGGCCACATCCAAAACAACCCTCTCTCTTTCCGGGAGGGCATCTGGTCCAACAAGCTGAACGATTTCCTCAAGCTCGGATTCCTTTTGGAGTATGGTCATGGCCTTGATTTTGTTACCCATCCAGCTTTTATCTATTTGCGTGTTAAAGTAATCGGATAATGTATCGGTGTAAAGCGAGTAAGAGTTAAGCCAGTTGATTGCCGGGAAATGTCGCCTGTCAGCCAGTTTAGCGTCTAGGGCCCAGAACACCTGAGCCATCCTCAGCGTGTTTTGTGTCACCGGCTCGGAAAAGTCTCCTCCGGGAGGCGAGACCGCTCCAATAATGGATGCGGAGCCAATCCTGTCATCGCTTCCGAGGCATCTGACCCTGCCCGAGCGCTCGTAGAATTCAGCGAGCCGGGATGCCAGATAAGCAGGGTAACCCTCTTCTCCGGGCATCTCCTCAAGCCGGCCTGAGATTTCCCTCATAGCCTCAGCCCACCTCGAGGTGGAGTCAGCCATCAGGGCTGCATTATATCCCATATCCCTGTAGTATTCTGCAAGCGTTATTCCGGTGTAAACCGAGGCTTCTCTTGCCGCAACAGGCATGTTGGATGTGTTGGCAATCAATACCGTACGCTCCATGAGGGGCAGACCGTGCTTGGGGTCCTCCACCTCTGGGAACTCCTCCAGCACCTCAGTCATTTCGTTTCCTCTCTCCCCGCATCCGACGTATACTATGATTTCAGCATCAACCCACTTGGCCAGCTGATGCTGAGAGACTGTTTTACCTGTCCCGAATCCGCCGGGTATGGCTGCTGTTCCTCCCTTAGCCAGCGGGAAGAAGGTGTCGAATATTCTCTGCCCCGATATCAGGGGCACATCACAATCAAGTTTCTCTGCGAACGGCCTTGGCCTGCGAACAGGCCATATCTGCATCATGCTGACGTTATGCTTCACGTTCCCGTCTTTGAGGGTGCACACGGTATCTTCGACCTTGAATTTACCCTCCTCTATGCTCGATACAATACCCTTCATTTTCAGGGGCACCATAATCCTGTGGGTCATTACCTTGGTTTCCTTGACCTCGCCTATGATGTCGCCTCCGACGAGCTCATCCCCTTCCTTCACCGTCGGGGTGAAAGCCCA
>NJDH01000055.1 GCA_002254405.1 Candidatus Altarchaeales archaeon ex4484_96 | reverse complement strand
ATAATCCCCTTGTTGTGTGTTGCGGCCCGGTAAACATCAGCCTGCGCGAAACGAAAACCCGATACTATGTCAGCCGCCACTTTATCCCCCAATGATTCAATGGGGATGGATGCCTCAGCTGACGCTGTTCTCTCAACAGCATAATTGGAGAGTATCTTAAAGTTCACCCTGCCGCCGGATAAATCCTCAATCAAGGGCGCAACCGATTCGCACATGCTGTTGACCGCGTTAGCTCCCATCGCATCAGCTACGTTTACAATCAGGTGAACAACCAATAAATCACCCAATATCCTTGCCCGGACATCCTGCGCCCCGCCGCCGGCTTCGACGAGAACCGGGTCCGCCTGGTTTGCTAAATCAAGCAGATTCTTCTTTTTTTCAAGAACATTTGATGCTGCCTCGGGGAGACTACAGCCGGTTACCTGTAATTGGCCGAACATCAAAGGTTTAGTCGAGCAAGCCTTAAAACCCCCGGCGGACCGAAAAATTTTAGCTGCATTAGATGCTGCAGCCACCACAGAGGACTCTTCTGTTGCCATTGGAATCAGGTAATCCTTATCGTTTATTTTAAAGTTTAGCGCAACACCCAGGGGCAGCGAATAAACCCCGATGACGTTCTCTATCATGCCGTCAGCCTGTTTAGGTTTTAAACCCGAGCCTAAAAGCTTCACATCCTCATCGCTTAGTTTAAGATTTTCTTTGATTTTTTTTATTCTATCCTCCTGTCCCAGCCTGTAAAAGCCGGGTATGCGTGAAGATGGCATTGTTACTTTAATCTGTAAATCGATATATATTTACTATGAGCGCGGGCAAATATAAGAAACTCACCGAATTCATATCAGAACACGATAAGGCGGTTGTGGCTTTATCTGGAGGGGTTGACAGCACGCTTTTAGCCAAGGCCTCATATGATGTTCTGGGGGATAAAACCCTAGCAATAACCATCGACAACGGGCTGATGAGCGCAACCGATGTGCTGAAGGCAGGTGAGATGGCTGAAGAGATAGGTGTCCGACACCAGATGGTATCAGATAATTTTTTGTCGGATAAGCATTTCGCGGAGAACCCGCCAGACAGGTGCTATATATGCAAGAAACGGATTGCGTTCATACTAAAAAAAACAGCCCTAAAAGAGGGTAACATATCGCTTTTTGACGGAACAAACGCCGATGACCTGAGGGGGGGGCGGCCCGGCATCAAAGCACTCAAGGAGGAGGGGATTGAAACCCCGCTGGCTGATTTGGGTTTCACCAAAGACGATATCCGGCGGGAAGCCAAAAAACTGGGCTTATCAAACCACGACCGCTACTCAAACACATGCCTGGCCACCCGCATACCCTATGGGAGAAAACTCAATAAACAAAAGCTTGAGCAGGTGGAGAAGGCTGAAGAGATTTTAATGGAATTAGGCCTCAAACAGTTTCGGGTGAGAAACCACAGACATATAGCCCGGATAGAATCGTTTAAGGACTCTTTCCCCATCATAATCGAAAACAGCGATTATATAGTCGAGGAGTTCAAGAAACTTGGTTTTTCGTATGTTAACCTGGACCTTAAGGCTTATGACGGAAAATGAGCCAAGTCGATAAATACGTTAAATCACTTGATTTCTTAAGGGATTTGTTCATCGAAATGGATTCACTTATTAATCCGGTGATGGGCATAACCGACTGGGATGATTCGGTTTGCGTTATGTTCGGGGACAAAAAGCTTCTTGTTTCAACAGACGGCCCCTACAGCATAAGGCTTGTTATGAAATCCGCCCTCATACATGCTTCAACCGACGTATTGGTTAAGGGCGGTAAACCCCTTTTTTGCGTTGACAACCTCATAGGGTCAGATGATGATGTGAGGAAAATGGCTGAGAGCCTAAAAAACCAGGCTTATGCCATGAATATCCCCCTCTTGGGAGGTAACACCCTCTTTGAGGATGTTGAACCCCGAGCCAGCATTACTGTGGTGGGGGAACTATTACTTGATGAGCCCATACGCGACTCGGGGGCGCAAAAAAAAGACGAGCTGCTTCTCGTGGGAGAGCCGATATGGGGCAGCCAGCAGGAGCGGATAACGAAAGCCAAAATACTATTTCACACATGGTATGAGATACTTGACTCGGGCATCAAGCTCAACGCCTCCAAGGATGTAACCAAGGGAGGGCTTATTCCAACAATATATGAGATGAGCGAGAAATCAGGCCGAGAATTTAAGACAAGAGACACGGGTTTGCCTTCAACCAGAAACCTCGATAATTTTCTCATCAGCCTGCCTCAAAAAGAAAAAAACAAGGTAACCGGCTTATGCGAAAAAAACGGGTGTAGATGGTATGAACTGGGCTCGGTTATATAGTATTTTTTTACTTTATTACCATAATTAATCGCGGTGAAACAATATGGCTGAGAGATTATACGGGGAGTTGTTCACGATAGCTCAGTTTCTGACATTAATAATATTACTGCCGGCCTTATATCATATGCTCAACGTGTACCTCCATGAGAAAAAATGGAAGTATTATACCATGGCTTTTTCCTTCATTTTTTTCTCGACATTAGCTGCTTTGCTGAGGGAGGTATACGAGTTCAACACCTTCAGATTGCTTGAGTGGATTTGCATTACTGTGGCAAGCATATTATTCGCCTACGCATGCTATAAGAACTACATATCATCGTGTCATATGGTAAAAGAGGAGGGGGCTCAGGGTGACTGATTTGATTACGGCAACCAACATAATACTATCATTAAAGCTTTTTTCGGTTATCGGGTTTTTTATCGCATTAACCATAAGTCTCTGGTGTTATTATAGAACCCGGGTTAAATCATACACGTGGCTTTATATTATGCTGGCCATGTTCACTGGGTTTATATTACACGGGGTGAGGCTTGTTAAAGAGTTCGTAGCCGACCCCCAGATGCTGGAATTAATCAAGATAGAACTGATTCCCATATTTGTTGTTTTTCTCGTTGCCGCAACCTTCACAATCAGGAAAGAATCGGGTTTTCCCACCATCACACCCGCAAGAGAAAACAATATAATGGTCAAGGGAGAGCTGTTCGAGATAGCTGAAGGCCAGAATTATCTCATAATGGAGGAAAAATTCAGTAAAGGAATTAACATGTTCATGCACTCGCTGGCGCGAGGATATGAGGGGCTTTTCATTTCACGGCTGTGCCCAACCAAGGTTAGACAGAACTACAAGCTAGAGAAGACCCCCTGTATCTGGCTTACCGAGACCTCGCCCGAAAACACGCTTTCTCTTGGCCCGGAGCTGGAGAAAATGCTTCAGGTTGTAGAGGATTTCATAAAAAAAAGCGGGGACATAAACGCTTCACCCAAGATTAAATGGGATGAAAAAAGTGGGGAGTTTATTAAAAGAAGCGGTCGGGGGGTAATATACCTCGGGGGGTTAGATTATCTCATAGAACACAACAGCTTCGAGCGGGCTCTTTTTTTCGTGGAGAGACTTACCGACAAAATAAGGGTCAGCAAATGTTCGCTTATAATATCTGTGAACCCATATATATTAGACAATAACCAGAAAAAACTCCTTGAAAGAGAGTTTAATATCGTGGAGTATCTGTCGGAGGAGTAAAATGCTGAGGAATTCAATACCCGGATTCGAGCAAATAATGGAAAAAGAGGAACCTAAAAGTTCGATTATATTAGTTATCGGAACACCTGGAAGCTTCAAGTCGACCTTTATGTTTACGGCATTATCGACTCATACCCAAAAAACGCAAACGAAGGGGATTTATATCACCCTCGAGCAGAGCAAAGAAAGGCATTTGATGAACCTACAAAACATCGGTTTCGAGAAACCAAGTTCCGTTGACGTCATAGACTACAATTACACAAGGAAGCTGGCGAGCATAAAAGGCCAGGGTAACCTAGAATTCGAGTGGGTGATAGACTCGATGTCCAAATATCATCAGCAGATTGGAAGCCGGTTCAGTTGTGTCGGGATAGACTCCCTTAACGCCTTATATACTCTAATCGACACGGTCAAAGACCGAAGCGAGCTTTATTTCTTTTTCGAGAAACTGCGCTCCCTTGAGGCAACAACCTTTATTGCGGCTGAGATAGTCAAAGAGAAAACAATAGAAAACCTGCTTTTGGGTTCAGAGCAGTTTTTGTGCGATGGCATAATAGAGCTTGGAACCGTGGAAATAGAGAATAAAGTCAAAAGATACATCCAGGTAAAAAAGATGCGCGGGGTCAAGCACAAGATGGACAAATTCTCCATAGACATCAGGCCTGGCGAGGGCGTGGCGGTGCTCGGGGAGCTGATAATATGATCTACTCGTATTTTTTCCTCATCTCCCTGACATCTTTAACAGAGGGCTTAACCGAAC
This sequence comes from Candidatus Altarchaeales archaeon ex4484_96, assembly GCA_002254405.1. Classification (GTDB taxonomy): domain Archaea; phylum Altiarchaeota; class Altiarchaeia; order IMC4; family QMZM01; genus EX4484-2. Next base: position 1,544 of record NJDH01000055.1, on the reverse strand, counting down.
CCAGATACTCCAGGTTCACCTGGTTTACCCTAGGCCCGTTTCTAACAGACTTCACCAGATAATAGTAGGTTCGTCCCTTGACTTTCTTCTCCCTAACATACACCATAGGTTACTTAATGTAGTATTCGTCTCTTAAAAAACAAAACCCTATACTTGAATGAAGATGTTCAACAACAAAGCCGCTTGGTTTAGCGCGTCGATTCTGCTTATGTTTTTTTTTATCGGATGCGTTGGCGTTAACCCGGTCAACGATTCAGAAAATAATCTTAACTCGTCCAATATCAGCTCAACGACCACTTCAACCACCCCCGCATTTAACGAGACGACGACCAGTTCAACCACCACCCTCGCTTATTTTTCCTCTGCGAAGGTATGTGAGGAAGCCGAATACCAACTCAAGAAAGACATTTGCTTCAAGCAGGTCGCTATCATAAACAAGAACCCCAATACCTGCAATTCAATCGAGGACCCGCAGATTAAAACAGAGTGCATAATAACCTTAGCTGGTTTAGTAGGCGACAAGCGACTATGCAAGAATATTGAAGAAGACGAGTACCGGGACCAATGCTATTCTCTTGTTGCTGTTGAATCCGAGCGAATAGACATATGCGATTCCGTGGGTGCGATAGCCGATAGGGATAAATGCTACCAAAGGCTTGCCATAGACATCAAACAAGGCTACATATGTGATGAGATTAGAACAAACAAGATAAGAGATGACTGCTATTTTGAGGTAGCTAAGCTGATAAAAAACGGGAACGTATGCTCTGAGATAAAAGACGTGGAGAAAAGAACGGAATGCCACAATCAACTAGCCGACTACAAAATATGATTTTTTTGTGATAATACTATAATAAAATAAAAGATGAAACCGGATGAGGCAGTTTGGGTTGGGATAAAAAACGAGATAGGAGCATTAAAGCAGATTACCTCGGTAATAGCATCGCATAAGGGGAACATAGCCCACATAGAGCAGCTGGGTTCGGGGTCGACGGTATACCTTTATCTTGAGATTGAGGGAGCAGGCGACCTAAAAAAGCTTGTTGGGGAACTGGATAACCTTGATGTTACGGTGGAAACACACACTATCCCATCGTTTAATCAGGTATACGGCAAAAGAGTGATAGTAATAGGTGGGGGGGCTCAGGTGGCTGAGGTCGCAACGGGCGCAATATCCGAGGCAGACAGGCATAATATCAGAGGAGAGAAAATTTCGGTTGACACAATACCTCTCGTCGGGGAAAAAGAGATAGCTGAGGCTGTAAGGGCTGTTGCCAGATTATCGAGGGCGAGGGTTTTGATTTTAGCCGGCTCGCTTATGGGGGGTGAAATAAAAAAGGCCGTAGTTGAAATACAGCAGCAGGGGATTAAGGTGGTCTCGCTTAACATGGCTGGTTCCGTGCCCGAGGTCGCTGACCTTGTGGTATCAGATCCCCTGCAGGCGGGTGTCATGGCGGTCATGTCCATAGCTGATACAGCTAATTTCTCATTGGATAAGCAGAAGGGGAGGAGATACTAGCAAATGAATCTATTAATCCAGTTGT
>NJDH01000054.1 GCA_002254405.1 Candidatus Altarchaeales archaeon ex4484_96 | reverse complement strand
TTGTGTTCCAGGCGAACCTGCTGTAGTTTGCACCGCAGTTGTTGAAGGGATAATCCGGGTTCCAGTGGGAAAAAAAGGTTCTGTTGCAGTTTTGGGAGACAGCCAGGCAATAATTCTGTCCGCCCACGTTGACTTGGGCGAAACCGTATTTCTCGTTTCTTGTTAAAGTCCCTGTTCTGCACGAGCTCACACCCGCACCAGGCGTGTTATTAAGCCCATTCTGGCAGTTGCTGAAGTCTGTTGAGCCTGTTTTAAGGGGTGTGTGGGCTTCATCCCCTAAAAAAAATTCGTTGTCGGAGCAGTTGCCGTCTTCTATGTCCAAGAACCAGAAATATTCGTTGCTTGAGTTTCTGAATCTCCCGTAAGAGTATTTAGTGTTGTTTGGTGGCATGTTCCCGTCGGGGTCCCTGAGGTATACGAGGGTTGTTTGTTCGTTGTATTCTGCGCGGTTCACGAAATAATATCTTCTGGGCTGGGTGTCAGCTGAAAGCACCACGTAGTTTCCGGCGTTTGTCGCTGTGGCGCTGCCAACAGCAAAAGGAGATGCCTTAGGGTACGAGGCATTAAACCAGATGTGTGTGATGTTTTTTGAGCCGATGTTTTTTATCTGAATCTGAAAGAAGTTGTTTTCTTCATCTGCGGCATCTCCAACAGAACCGGGGCTGATGCCGCTCCAAGACAGCTTATCCGGGCTTATCTCAACTATGGTTTTTGAGGTGAGAGTAACACCCACCGGTGAGGCGTCTGTGTCGTTGACTTGGGCGGTGGTTGATGTTATTAGAAAAAAAAACAATGCTATAATCGGTAGTTGCTTGAAAACGGGTTTTAACATTTTAATAATAGTTTTATCATATATCATATTACTACATTCACACGTCGATATGTCAACATATTCCTAAAAGTATGTGTTTTAAAAAAATAATAATGAAAAAAGAAAAAAACGGATACAGGAGCCTGCCTATCATAATATCTTGCCTGCTCCTTGCTTTACCCAACATAAGCGCTCTCTCGATTGGGTCGGCTCCAGGGGTCTATGATTTGGGATTGGTTGACCCAGGAGACAACATAGTGTTCCGATACTATCTCATAACCACATCAACAAGCGATTTACTGGTCAACGTCAAGTACATAGCAGCACACCGAAACATATTCTTCAACGAAAAAACACGACCTTATCTTTTCATCCCCTCCCAGGCCTCAGAGGAGTCGGTGGCCAACTGGGTGGAGCCGATAAAAAACCCGGTGCTTGTTTCTCCGGCAACAAAAAAGACCATATATCTGCCCGGCGGCGGGGTAGTCAGGGCTAACGGATATGCGGATATAAGGCTTAAGGTACCCTCTGATGCCGAACCTGGTTTCCATGCTGGAGCAATTAATCTCAACCCCCAGTTAACCGGTGGAGGGAGGGGAACCGGCGTCTCCACGCTGGCTGTTACAAGACCCGTTTTTGTTTTCCAGGTAAGCGGTGAAGCGGTTAGAAAAGGTGATATAGTGAATATCCTCGCCGATAGAACCGGTGAAGAAAGAGCAATAATCAATGTAATGTTTCAGAACACGGGCACAGATACTGTGAGCGCTAAATTAACATACCTGAAGATATTCGATAAAGTAGGTAACGTAATAGCTAATCTAAACGCCCCCTTATCGTATTGCAGTCCCGGGGAAATACATGTCTTCCCTGTTAACTGGCGGAGTGAAAAAATTACTCCCGGAGTCTACAGGATGGAGGCTAAGGTCTCGTATACGACAGGATATGCAACCCATGTCTTGGACGTGGAGATACCCGAGAAAATAACGATAATACCCTCTAAGGGAGAGAAAAAAAAGCGCGTTGAGGCTTTCCCATCCTGCAGTCTCCTGTTTTACGCGATAATAGCGTGTATTTTGTTGCTTATATTGTCTTATTTCCTGCTTGGCGGATACGATAACATCCAATATGTTTATGCAGGGATAATCTTTCTTCTGATTGTGTTCGTATTATGGTACCTGATACAGTGCATGGCGTTGCTTAACATGCTTGATATACTGCTTTTTTTAATTATACTGGTATTGATTATTTATCTAATATGGGGCTAGAATGAAAGATAAAGGAAACAAAAAAAGGGTTTTAAAGGTTGTGTTTGTTGTTTTACTCGTTTTTTTTATTGCAGCAGCCGGGGGATTAATATGGTTTGCATCAGATAAGGTTTCCGAGCCTTATACCTACGTGACCAAGCAGAAGAGAACTCTATCAGAGAGTACCTTCTACTCAAATGAGGTTGTGAGGTTTCCTTCATCCGCTAACGTGACCAAACCAAACAGCTCAAGCGGCATAATCAAGGTCGGTATCGACCCCGGGACAACAGCCCTCAATTTCGGCAGGGTTTTCCCCGACATGCCTGTTCGAAAATACCTTGAGCTCAAAAACAGCGAGAAACAAAGCGTTAAGGTGTGCGTGAGAAAATACGGCTCAATCGCCCCCTACCTGAATACTTCAACCGATTCCTTCATACTTGAGCCGGGGCAACAGCGTAGTGTGATGGTCTCTTTTACCGGCAAAGAACTGGGTTCTTTCAGTGGAGAGGTGGATGTTTACATACGCAAGCTGAAATACCCCCAGCTAACTTTCCTGCTTGAGTGGGTGGGTTGCTAAAATGATAAAAAAAATAATGCTTTATTTAACCGCAGCTTTTTTGTTCACTACCCTGTGCGGGGCCCTGATACATGTGGCTGTGTCGGTTAACAGCAACATTGACGGGTTTATTTCATATACTGAGGTACCTCCACTAGTTGAGGAATCCTATCAGCGCTTTACCCTCGTATGGGTTAACACAGGTTCAATTAGCTGCCAGCTGAGAACGCGGGCTGATGTTTACTCTATCCGGGATGACGAAAGAAGTTTTATTTATTCGGCCTGGAGCCAAAAGATACCATCCGAACCCGGTGTTGAGAGTACACTGGTATCCTATTGGTTTCCTAAAAAACAGGGTAATTATTCAGTTGATTACCGCATATACTACTGCAATAACATAGTGGAAGGGCCCTCGTTTAATTTCACTGTTGCGGGAGCCAGAAACTATTCATTATCCCAGCCTGATATACTGGATGTTACGACATATAATAACAAGTCCAGTGTGGAGTTTCATCTGAAACCCAAACGCGACATCGATGGTTTGCTGATTACACCGGTTGTTTATCCGATAGCCTGGATTTTTGAGTCAACCGAGGTGGGTGATATTAAGGCAGGGGAAACAAAAAAAGTCAGATTAGGTTATGATCCCACGATATGGAAGAAGAAAAATATTTCTTTTACGCTGGTTTCAGCTGATGGTTCCCTGTATCTGACGAAAAAAGTCGAGTTAACGCAGGATAAGGGTTTAGATTGGGATGCTGTTGCCTTAGGTTTGCTTTTATTGGTTGTCGTGGTTTTATCTTTTTTGCTTTTTAGTTTGAAAGAGGTAAATATTAGTGGGGATGAAAATTAAAAGGGTTCCGACTGGTATTCCGGGTTTTGATGAGCTTATAGAGGGGGGTTTTCCTGATGGTTCCTCAACTGTTGTTACAGGAATACCTGGATGCGCTAAGACCACTTTTGCGTTGCAGTATATCGCCAACGGTGCGCTCAAGTTTAATGATAGGGGGATTTTCATTACCGTGGAAAAGGATTTGAATTCCCTGGATAGAACCTTCAGAGCCTTAGGCTACAGTATAAAGAATTTACATAAGCAGGGGAAGCTTGGCGTGATAGATTTAGAGATTAAGCCGGAGATGGGCCAGGATTTTCTTGAGAGAATCATAAGCGATAAGTTTCTTGCTAAGGTAAAGGAGTTCGGGGCAAAAAGGGTTGCAATTGACCCGCTGAATCTTGTCCTGCAGTTTAGCGGGGATTTCGGGGGTGAGAGAAGGGGTGTTCAGCGTTTGATTAACGCATATAAGCGGATAGGATGCACTCTATTACTGACCTATGAAAGATTACATCAGAGGGAGGATTTAGAGTATGAGATAGCTGATTTCGTGGTGGATGGCATTATTTATCTACAGCTTATCAAGTCTTTTGGTTCGTTTGGAGAGAAATCTTTTTTTGAGAGGCGTTTGTCTATTCTGAAGATGAGGGAGACAAATCATGCTCAGGGTGTGTACCGATTTAAGATAGAGAAAGATGGTATAAATATCTATTCGGATGTTTTTTTGAGGGCCCGTAAATGATAAATTTTTTGATAATATTTAAACGTTTATTACCATAAAACTAATATATTGACATCTCATCATAATATATATACCATACTTTCAATATAATAAACAATGTCTAACATCATTTCTGTGGTATCAGGAAAAGGGGGGGTTGGCAAGACCACATTCTCAATTAATCTCGCTGCAACATTAAACGCATTCGGCCGCGAATGCATCATCGTCGACGCAGACATATGCAACCCAAACGTCGGACTAAGGCTTGGGATACCGCATGTCTCATTATCCCTGCAAAACGTCTTAAACGGGGAAGTCAAACCACAACACAGCATATTCATACACCCAACAAACCTTCGGATTATCCCCTCATCGGTTGCCATAGATAATGATAACATCAATCTAATGAGGCTGCGCGAAGTCCTAGAGCAGCTTGATGAGCTGATACTCATCGACTCCCCCCCCGGCATGGATGAAAGTGTAGAGCACATAATAGAGGCATCTGATTCAGTGATGGTAGTAACAAACCCGGAGCATGCCGCCGTAATAGACGCTGTTAAGGTTATTAAAGTCGCCAAAGACCTGGGCAAAAACAACATATACGTGGTAGTCAACCGGGTGAATCAAGACGTATACGAGCTGACCACAGATGAAATAGAGCTGATGTGCGAGACACCCATCATAGCAAAAATCTCAGAGGATGTTAACATAAGAAAATCATCATTCGAAAACATCCCCATAATAAACCGCAACCCATACAGTAAGGCCTCAATTGACTATAATTACCTAGCATCAAGGCTTCTGAGAGAAGAATACGAACCCCCCAGTTTGCTTTTCCTCAGACGCCTTTTTGATAAATGAGCAAAATGAGCATATCAGGCAGCATAAAAAAGATTGGATTAGTTTTGATTCTCTATCTTATTGGTTGCCAGATTACAGCCGCCCAGCTTGAAGTAACCAACATAAAGCTATCAGGTGACGTAGAAGACGGGATAATATGGCTCAACGAAGACCACGATGTTAAGGTATCAGCAACATGTAAGCTCAACGGGTCCACTGTAAGCAACCCCGACAGGCTTTATGCAACAATATCCGGCTCGGACTCATCTGTCACATCACCCACAAGCGAACTACTACCCTATACATTCAATAACCCTGCCCTCCCCTCAAGCAACAACCCCTACACAGTAACCGTCTACTGCGAGCATAACGGGTTAACTGCTTCGGCGACCACAAACCTCTACATCTATGAGCTATCCCTCCAGGTATACAAGCAGCAGGGAGAGGAGATAGAGGTATATCAAGGAGGTGAGTTCCTGCTGAAGGTCGAGCTTGAGCTCAACGGCAAGCTTGTGACACCCTCCCATAACACATTCAAGATATTCTACGACGACAGGGATGATGACGGCGATGAGATATGGCGCGAATTTGACATAATAAGCGACCCGGTGCTGAAAACAAACTACCAGGAGATACTGCTTTACGTGCCGCTTCACGAGGATGATATCACCGTAGACAAACACCACATCAAGGTGGAGGCTGAATATACTATAGCAGACAACGAGGTCACACTATCTGATGAAGCAAGAAATTTCATCTGGGTGAACAACCCCATAGGTGTTGAGATAAAAGACAACAAAATAATATGCCCCGCAAACGAGATATGCGAGAAAAACATCACCTCAAAGGTAATATTTAGGGCCGGCTCTATCGAGGATTTCGACTCAGAGAACGTTGAGGCTGTTTTAGTAAGCAAACACAAAATCCAGAAGGTCACAGTAAACGAAATCGACTGCGATGACGCCGATGACGAGTGCTCGGTTCTGGTTACCATCCCCT
>NJDH01000053.1 GCA_002254405.1 Candidatus Altarchaeales archaeon ex4484_96 | reverse complement strand
GTGTTGCCTTAATATCCTCTCGGATTTTTGCCTTGCCTCTTACACGGATTGCCGCTATTTTTTTTCCTTCAGATTTTTTTTCCTCAGCCATTTCAGATTAAATCATGCCTGTTTTAACACCCAGGTTTTTTATATCGCCTTCTTTGGCTTTAATGGTGTTGGTTTTGTTTAATGCATCGACAACAGCATATGCGAAGTTTATGTTGGTTCTGGTGTATCCTTCTGTGTGAACCCATGCATCGTTTACTCCTGCAAGAGAAAGTACTTTACGCCCTATTTCGCCGCTGACCTGTCCTGTTCCTCTGGGTGCGGGTAATATCTCTACCTTGACGCTGCCCCACTTACCCTCGACCTTGAATGGGACTGAGTGTGGTTCAGCGCATCCGCATTCCCAGCTGCCGCATCCTCTTTTTATCTCCTTGATATTGAGTTTAGCTTTCCTGATGGCTTTTCTTATTGTTGGACCAGCTCCCTTGCCCTTGGCCTGACCAATGCCTATGTAACCGTTTCTATTACCTACCGCAGCCACAACACGATAGCGCATCCTCCTTCCGGAGTCCGTTACTCTCTGAACTCTTTTTACCTCGACAACCTCTTCACCCAAGTCGGGAAGCAGAATATCAACTATGTTAACCTCTTTTATTGGCGATGGTAGCTTAAAAACCTCGTGGATGGATGTGATTTCACCGGATTTGACTTGGCGCCCGAGTTCTGTTTTTGGGTTCCATGAATCAAAGTACTCTAATGCGTTTTCGTCTTCATCCTCGGATTCGACTTTTTTTATCTTCGCGCACATTTTTTTTTTATTTAAATTTTTTATCTATCTTTTTTTTGATTTTATCCATCTCATCAGCTATATTTGACTCTTCTTTTGTTTTAATATGTTCCCCTCTAAGCCTTTCTTCTTTTTCGAATATGCTTTCACCTGCGTTAATATCTAAACCAGCGTCTATCGCTCCTTTTACCGCGGCGAATAATCTGGATGATTTAACAACAGGCTGTAATCCCAGGTCAACAACAGCAGAATCTAGCTTATTTTTTAAACACTTGCGTCCGCATAGGTATCCTGTGAGATAAGCGGATGGTATGTTGGATTTAGCCAGCTTCCATCCATATGAGCTAAGATCCTTTGAGCTAGCAGACACTAATACATGGTCTCCTTCTACGTTATACTCTATTAACTGGATGTATATGTTCTTGTTTGATTTCCTTACGACCATACGGGGCTTTTTTGATTTAAGCAAACTGAGTCTTTTTTTGTAGTCTGTTTTGCCACTTCTTTTTCTTCTATACTCAACAGTGTATGATACTGTGTTTGCCATCTTATTTCTTGTGCATCCTCTCGATGTGTTCTCTTAAATGTCTTCTTGAATTAAATAAATTACCTTTAGCCTGTAAATACAGCCTTCTGTATTCTGATTCATTTATCTCACCCTCTGATTTAAGCCTTCGAAGCTCTTTTCTGAGGGCTCGTATCTTATTAATCCATCTCCTCTTGGAGTTGTTTCTTGCGTTCAGGGTCCCGCTTCTATGCCCATGACCTCTTCTTCTACCGAGATTTTTTTGTTTTTTCTTATGTCTTAATCTGCCTTTACTCACTCCCTTCTTTTGTTTGGCGGTAATCAGGTTGTTGTTGATGTAAAACCTGATATCATCTCGGGTTATGGCTCTTGAAACATCCTCAAGGGATTCGGGGTCTATTTTAACCCGCCCGGTTCCCACACCCAGCAATTTAGCTGCCATCCTCTTCTGACTGCGTAGATTCATCTCATAACTCCCCTTTTCTTGGATTAAGTATTGTTATCCTGTTTTTGTTGGCTGTTTTTATTATCTCGTTTCTTTTTTTCCTACCAACCGAGCCTGCTATGATAATAGCCTCTTTTAGGGGGTCTATGTTTTCTATTTCAGCTGTGTTATGAACTAATGAGGGTATGTAGCCTGAGGGGTGAAATCCTCTGGTTTCACGGCTTTTTTTATACCCTATCTTCGGTCTTTTGGGTTTACCTCGCTTGTCTTCAGCCTGTTTTGAATCCTCGCCTTTGGGTTTCCTCCAGACGTCTTTGAGTCTTTTGAGTTTAGTGTATTCCTGTCTTATGAACTGTGGTATGGCGTTTTTTTCCTTTGTTCTAAGCCTGAATATTCTTTTTTCTTTATTGGATAGTTTTTTTCTATCGTGATATTTTATTTTTTCAACAGGTTTTATTTTTTTTATCTTTTTTTTGGTTGTTTTTTTTGGTTTCTCCTCCACTTTACTTTCTTTTTGTGAATCAAGCCATTTGATTAATGTTTTCCTGTTTTGCCCTGATTTCTCTGCTTTAATCAAGGCTTGATAGTCTACGCTATCAAGTTCCTTGATTTTCTTTTTCACTTCACCTATGGGGCCTTTGACTATCTTTTTTTCTTCACTCATTTTATTCTATGGGTTTACCGTCTTTTTCAACAATATATATTCCGTCCTGGAATACTCTTGGGTCCAGGTTCGATATCTTTGTGGCTTGCTCCATGTTGGCTGCTGTCTGAGCGACCTTTTCTTTGTCTATACCTGAAACAGTGATATCCTGCTGTTTTATTTCCACGTTCACGTTATCAAGTATTTTTGATTTCCTGGGGTGTTTCTCTCCGATAAAATTTTCGATTACTACAGACTGGCCCTGAACCTTCACGTTCATGGGAAAATGAGAATACAGTATTTTTAGTTTATAGTCTATGCCTTCTGTTGCTCCACGAAACATGTTTTGGATATTGCCTCTGGCTGTGCCAAGAAGGGATTTAACCCTGCGGTTTGTGATAGGGTATCTTGGTTTAATAACACCACAGTCGTTTATCCTGTGAATCAGTTTAATTTTTATGTTATTTCCCCTCCCGTCTTCTTCCAGCTCGAATTCGCCTATATATCCTTCTTTTTGGAATATTCTCAGGATATCTATCAGCAACCTGGATACGGGCTTCACGATACACTGTTTCTTCCCTACTCTCTCCCGGTTTTTGATGTTTATTATTGCATCATTTAACAGGTCATGCATCATTTTTATCGTAATAAACAATTAATAGGGTAATTTTAATAGACTGAAGACTTAAAAATGCGCCAAACGCTTGTTATCCCGTCCATAAACCCTATCTTCTGGGTTTTTCTTTACGTCCGCGAACAAGTTCATTCAGTGAGATGTCATTTACCTTAATCACCTTATACCTGACTCCTGAAATATCTCCCATAGAGCGGCCTTTTCTCCCTCCTATCCCTTCGATAGTGACCTCGTCGTGTTCATCGATGAATGTTACGGCCTTGTTTCCCGGACAGAATGCTGTAACCTGCCTGCCGTTTTTTAGGAGCTGGACTCTAACGCATTTCCTGATAGCAGAATTAGGTTGCTTTGCCTCGATACCTATTTTCTCCAGCACGATACCTTTAGCCTGTGGGGCTCCTTCAAGTGGGTCGTGTTTTTCCTTTAACCTTAGCACTCTTCTGGCGTAGTCTAGTTTCTTCCACCTGAATTTTTTCCTGTCATCCATCAGCTTTTTGGATGTGAATTCTCCGTTTGCCATTTCCTACATTGATATGTTAACGTTTATGTTGTTGATGTTGTAATGTCTTTTCGCAAGTTTTCTGGCTATTTTTATCCTGACTCCCTTGTGGCCTATCACTTTTTTTCTGTCGGGTTTTTTTACCTCAATGTCCGCTATTCTCTCGTTGTCTTTTCCTTTAATCTTCACACCCTTTATCTTAACCGGGTGGAAGAGGTTTTTAATAAAGCTCTCGATGCTTTCAGAGAACTCCATCACCACAACACTTTTACCTAAGGCATTCCTTACTTTTCCTATGTTGGAGCCGTTTTTTCCGATAGCTAGGCCCATGTTACCTTTTTTTATGAGGAATGCCATCACGTCATGAACACACACGCAGTCTTTCACTACTGCTCCTGTGAGCGTTTCAAACAGGGTTATATACTTTATTTCTTCGTTGCTTAGTCTGATTTTACCCACGTTGGTTCCTCAATTTATTTCATTTAATATGTTGCTTTCACCGGCATCCATTATTCCCAGCACTGAAACGGGAAAGGGTTTACCGCAGAGGGAGCCTAATTCGGCTCCGTCGATGTCTGTTATCTCACAGGGTGTCTCAGATAGCCTGCTGTAGTATATGATTTCCTCTTTTCTCTCAGCAGGACAATTACTGCTTATGATTACTAATTTTGGATTATCATTTAATAAACCCGCTAAAACCTTGCGTAAGCCGATTATTACCTGGCCTTTTTTGACAACGCTTTTAATTTCTGATTTAATGTTTTTCATCTATCACTCCTCCTGTGATTTCAGCCACTTGATTAGCGTTTTCCTGTTTTCTCCCTGGGTTTCTTCCCTGATTAGCTCATCCAAGTCTATGTTTTCAGCGTCTTTGATTTTCTTTTTTACTTCACTTATCTTTCCTTCCAGCAAAGTGTTTTTCTTTTTTGTCCCTATTGGTTTATCGGGTGCAAGAGCCGATTTAATCGCTAATTTAACGGTTCCTGTTCCGATGGGTATGGGCTGGCCTATTATTATGTTTTCGGGTACTCCATCCAGAGAGTCCACTTCTCCATGCAACCCCGACAGCAGGATGTGTTTTTCTGTTTCCTCAAATGATGCTCTGGCTAGAACGGATTCCTTGGAACCCGAGATTCCCTGCCTGCCGACTGCCTGTATCTCCCCTGTTATCGTCATCTGGTCGGCTACCAGCATTATGTGTCTGATATCAACCTCCAGATCCTGATCCTCTAAAACCTTGATGGCCTCTGTCACGATAGCATTTCTGCCTGCTTCAATCCCTAACGTTTCAAATATCTGTCTGATATCGTTGGTGGTTGTCTTGGTTTTGTCTATGCCTTTCATACCATACACTACCTTCATGTTTGAGCCGTTGGTGTAGAGGACGTATTCATCACCTTCTTTTCTTATGAATATTTTGTTGATGCCCTTAACTCCTCGTATTCTTTTTTTCGCCAACTTGTTTTGTATCTTCTTGAGGTCATATAATGAATCCTGCTCTATGATGTAGACATCTCCTTCTGTTTCGTTTTCGGTGTATTTATCCAGTATTTTCTTGGCGTCTTCGTCTGGGGTTTCAATCTTAAGCTGTTTGTTTTTGACGTCGATTTTCATATCGCATATGTCTGGCAAAAACACTTCCTGTAACTTCTTTGCTATCTGTTTTGCTTTTTTCTCATCGTTTCTTATGTCTTTTTCAAGGCGTATTATCATCATAGGGTCTTTTGGGTTTCTTCTCGCGTCAATTATTTCAATAAGCCTTGGTAGGCCTAATGGAACGCTTAACTCGACTACTCCGGCATAGTGGAATGTTCGAAGAGTCATCTGCGTGCCTGGTTCCCCTATTGATTGCGCCGCAACGGTCCCGACTGCTTCTCCCGGCTCCACGAGCGCATTTTTGTAGTCATTTAGAAATTGCTCCCTCTTTTTTTTATCAAAGGAGCTTATTCTTTCCCTTACACTATCTGGCACGTTTTCTTCAATCATTTTTCATGTATCCATCTAGGTAGCCTTTTTTCATGGGGTCTATGCCGTCTCCGCCATAAACGAACTGGGTTATCATTCCTCCGTCTCCCCTCACTGTCCCGTCAGAGCACATCTTCAAGTCCTGTAATGCATTAATAAGCCTTCTTTGCATATATCCGCTTCGGGCTGTTCTGATAGCTGTGTCGACAAGGGATTCTCTTCCTCCCATGGAGTGGAAGAAGTATTCGCTGGGATTCAAACCCACCTTGAAATTGGATTTAACAAAACCTCTTGCTTTAGATGAAATATCCCCTTTCTTAAAGTGCGGGAGTGTTCTATCATAGTATCCTCTTTTGATTCGGCTTCCTCTGACAGCCTGCTGTCCTATTATGCTGGCCATCTGCGTCAGGTTGAGAATATTACCTCTAGCACCTGTTTTAGCCATTATCGTGGCGTTGTTTTTTGGGATAGATTCCTCAGCGATTCTTCCGGCTTCGCTTCTTACCTTACCTAACACGGCCATGATGTTATCCTCCAGGCTTTCCTCCAGGGATTTACCCGGGATGGAGTTAAGCTCTTGCCTCTCGTACATGCTTATGTATTCGTCGACTTTATCCTCTGCATCCTTTATAATCTTTCTTATCTTTTTAAGGGCTTCACCGGGCAGGTCTTCTTCATCCACTCCAACACTGAAACCATAAAACATTATTCCTCTGATGGATAGCTTGGTGGATTCGTCTATGTATTTCCCGGCTAAATCAGACCCGTATTCATGGAATAACTTGTTTAATAGAACCCCGCTTAGCCCCTCTGTGTCAACAACACCTGATTTAAGCTCACCATTTACTATATGGATATAGGCTTCATCAGGGCATTTCTCTTTTTTGCATTTATCACATTTCTTGCAGAGTTTAGCCTTATATGTTAGGTTTAAATCATCTGGGAGCAAAAGAGAGAAAAGCTCTTTTCCGTTGAACTTCTTTTTTCCTTTCGGCAGGGGTATAATATTTTTTGTTATGTTAAGAGCCTGCGCTCTGTTGAATTCGCTGCCTTTTTTTGTCAGCAGATACATTCCGCTAACGTGATCGTGTCGGCCTCCCATGATGGCTTTCCCATATCTTGGGGACATAATGCATTCCTGGACCTTCATTAGGGTTTCTGCTTCCGCGATAGCTTCCTCAAGCTGCGGTATGTGCAGGTTCATCTCATCCCCGTCAAAGTCGGCGTTGTATGGGGCGCATACTGCGGTATTCATTCTCAGGGTATTGTAGGGTAAAACCTTGACTTTGTGAGCCATCATTGATATTCTGTGAAGTGATGGCTGCCTGTTGAATATCCCGATGTCCCCGTCTTTAATGTGTCTTTCTACAGTATCCCCTACCTGGAGGTTTTCCGCTATGAACTCCTTGTTTTCGTCCATAATCCTTCTCCTGCCTTCTTCCGTGATGACGTAATGAGCTCCCGGGTGTTCGTTGGGGCCGTTTAGCACGAGTTTCCTTAAATCGTCTATGTTTCTTTCGCTAACCTCTTCCGGTACCGTAAGCTCTAAAGCAATCAGTTTAGGTACTGCGACCTCGTTGATGCTGAGATTGGGGTCAGGGCTTATAACCGTTCTGGCAGAGAAATTCACTCTCTTACCTGAGAGGTTTTTCCTGAACCTGCCTTCCTTGCTTTTCAGTCTCTGTGCTATGGTCTTAAGCGGACGCCCTGAGCGATGTCTGGCCGGGGGAATACCTGTTATCCCATTATCAAAGTAGGTTGCAACATGATACTGCAGCAGAGCCCATAAATCCTCTATTATGAGTTGAGGCGCACCTGAATTAATGTTCTCCTCAAGCCTCTGGTTTATCCTTAGTATATCCACCAGCTTATGTGTTAAATCGTCCTCGCTTCTGTCTGCTGATTCAAGTGTTATGGATGGTCTTGTGGTAATGGGCAGAACAGGGATTGTATCCAGTATCATCCACTCTGGTCTGATGTTCATCTGCAGGTATTTCAGGTCTTCGTCCGTTATCTTCTCAAATCGTTCTTTCACGTTTGTTACCAGGAGCTTGTCCTCACCCTCGTAGTATGAATAGGGTCTTACGAACTTGATTTTCAGTTGCTCCTCCCCGCAGTGGGGGCATTTTTTCTCGGTGTTGGAGATTTTTTTGGTATTTTTCTCTATCTCCTCCATCTCGAAATCCTTTATATCCGAGGTATCGTATTCTTTTAGTTCCTCATCTGACAGTAGAAGTCTGCCGCATGCACGGCATGTCATCCGCAGCAGGTTATATGCCTCTTTGGCGTATCCAACGTGTATTACGGGCCGAACAAGCTCTATGTTCCCGAAGTGTCCCTTGCATTCACCTAATCGACCACCGCAGGTCTTGCATCTTATCCCCGGGTCGATAACGCCTAATCTGGGGTCCATAAGTCCCCCTTCCACGGGGTATCCGTCTTCGTCGTAGGTGTTGGGGGTGTGTATCTTCGTTGATGAAAGCTTTCTTATCATCTTCGGAGAGAAGACCCCGAATTTAATAGCCTCAATCTTTTTCCTCACCAAAGCCATTTTATACCCTATCCCCCAGTATTAGTTTTGGATAAATGCACATGCCAATCAACTCATTAATTAAAAGCTTAAAAGCGTAGGCCATTTCTATCGGGTATGTTACAACCTCGCCGCATATCGGGCAGTATATCTGTTTTCTCTCGATGTCTCTTATGGCTATCAAGCCGCATTTAGAGCAAACATGCACCACCACCTTATCTGATTCATCAAGCAGCCTATCCTTTAGAAGCATAGCTGCCCCATGACCTATAAGGCAGTCCCGCTCCATCTCACCAAACCTCAATCCACCCTCTCTTGCCCTGCCCTCTGTGGGCTGCCTGGTAAGCATCTGAACCGGGCCTCTGCTTCTGGCGTGTATCTTGTTAGCCACCTGGTGGTGTAGCTTCTGGTAGTAAATTACCCCAACAAATATCTCGCTTTCGAATCTTGCGCCCGAGGGACCGTCATATAAAGCCTCTTTGCCGTTATCGTTGAAACCATAGGATTTGAGTTCATCTCGCAGGTATTTCTCCTCATCGTTGTTGAAAACGGTTCCGTTAGTGTATCTCCCATTAAGCGATGATACTTTACCGCCAATCATCTCCAAAACGTGGCCTACGGTCATCCTTGATGGTATAGCGTGCGGGTTTATTATCAAATCCGGGACAACACCATCTTTTGTAAACGGCATGTCCTCATGGGGTACAACCAAGCCGATGACACCCTTCTGCCCGTGCCTTGAAGCAAACTTGTCTCCCAGCTCGGGTATTCTCTGGCTTCTAACCCTAACCTTGGCAAGCTT
>NJDH01000052.1 GCA_002254405.1 Candidatus Altarchaeales archaeon ex4484_96 | reverse complement strand
GACAACAGAAAAGCCAGCACAGCGAAAGCGCACGGTTGAATCCGTCGGCGAGAGCCAGGATGAAAGTAAAGCCCGGAAACGAAAAACTCTTGGCAAACGACACAATATCCCCCTTGGGAATGCTCTCGGTAACAAGAAAAAAGGATGCGATAAGCAATAGAAACAAACCGCTTATGAAATATTTTTGCTCTACTTTCTTTCTCAGGAACACATAGGCTAAAAAATATGCGACAAACAAAATCAAAAGCACCTCAACAACCCGGTTATCTCTTAAATCCATTGGCTTAACTACGCCAGCAATCGGTGCATCAGGTTCGATGGATGAGAGAACCTCCCCTGTTTTAGCGTTAACATCCACTAAAACATCAGGGTAATCCAGCTGCGATTTAAGCCTTGCAGGACTCCACCACCCTATTCTGAATGTTTCATTCACCAGGTTTATCGTATGAGCCGAATCAGGATATTCATCAAGCAAGGCCTTGACTTTCTCGTCTTCCTGGGCTATCTCAACAGCCCCGCACTCGCATATCAGGTGCGCTAAATCCATCAACTCACGGATTTCGTTCTCTAATACGGTAGAGTAACCATAATATGCCTTATATGAATCATACCATTTAAGCTCCCCCTCCTCCCGGCTGAATCCGATAAACTGCTTATCCCCGATGAAAGTCCTTGGCACACCAACCGGGATGGTGCTGTAGTTTTTGGCGTATTCTATAAATAATTCGCTGTTTTCGTCTATGTTTATGCGGGTGACGCCCAGGCGCGGATATTTGGCTTCCAGCTCGTTGAGAAAGATTTTTTCCTGAGCGCAGTAAGGGCATGTGCTGCTGTACAGGAAGGTTATGGTTACTTTCTCGCTTTGGTTTACCTGGGCTAATGATGTTGATGAAAAAAATAAAACCATTAAAACATAAATCTTCCAGTTCATCTTCATAGATAGATAGGCATTAGTCTGCCTAAAAATTTTATTAGATAATTTATCTCATGTTTGGGGTGGGATACGACAAGCAAAACAGATAAGGCAGCCAGCAAAATTATGAAGCCGATAAGCCATTGCCGGTCGCTTATTTTATGCTTTATTTTTTCTCTCACCCGCCTGGAATGCGAATATATTAAATAGGTAATCAGGTACATAAATATTCCAATATATGCTATGAAATCAGAATACATGGGCTCGGTTGAGGGCACAACAACACCTGGCTCGGTGCTGCTGCAATAATGTGCGTCTATTATCTGCCCGCAGGATGCGTTAACTAAAGCAACAATATTGGGGTAAGGCGGGCCTTTACGCAATCGGGTGCGGTTAAACCATCCCACGAAATAAACGCCTTCGCTCAAATTCACGGTAGCATAAGCTGTGGGATTATTATGGATAAACCCCGATACTAGGCTTTCGTTGGTTGAAATAACCACTGCATTATATGCTGAAACATTCTCTTTTACCCCGCGGCTGTGATATTCTATCACATACTCTATAGAATAAGCATTGCCCAGAAAAGCCCGGTGCTTATTTGAGTACATCAGGTAATCGGTTTCATCAGTAAAGCCGATGAACGCGGTATCCATTACATAAGTCTGGGGTGTTCCGCTGTTGTTGAGCCCATACTGTGCCATCAGCTTAAATGCAGCATCTTTTTGCAATCCGATGTTGACGTATTCGATTGATGCCTGGGGAAAGCGGCTTTCGATTTTTTTCAGATAACTCTTCTCTTGGGCGCAGTGAGGGCATAGGTCGCTGTAGATGAAATAAACAGTGAGATTATCTTGCGCATAAGCGGGCTGACATAAAAATAGAATGATTAATGATATAAGCATTGACCTGAAAGACATGATATCACTCATCTGATTTCATATCCCCGAAAATGAATTTCGGGTCACCGTCTTTCTCCATTAAATCTATTACAGTATTCTGGTCAACGTAGAATCTGTTCATTATGGCCCCCATCTCCTCTATTTTTCTTGTTTTTTTCCTCACAAGCCAGTCCAGGATTTTCTTTTTCGTGTCCAGGTCCTGGTTGATTTCCTTTAAAGTGAAGCCTGTGTTCCTCTCTATTCTCTCGAACAGGTTGATTTTCTGTTTTCTGCGGTCGTAGTTTGAATCTATGCTGTCTTCCCTGGGATTCCAACGATAGAGGATGTTGGGTATGTACCTGATATCTCTTTTCGGCACCTCAGGGTCGTGTATGAACTCACCCACCTCATATACTCTTCTAATACCTCTACGCCTGTCCCGAAACATGACGATGTTTAGGTGTACGGCATCAAGCATGCTCTCTGCGATGTCGATTGGCGGGTTTATTAATCTGGTTATTGTCTGCTCGCATGTGTCAGCGTGTAACGTCCCGTAAACGGAATGCCCCGTATGCATCGCCTCAAACAGAACCTCTGCTTCTTTTTGTTTTCTTATCTCACCCATAATGATGCGGTCAGGCCTCATCCTGAGGGAGTTAACAACTAAATCAAGCATGGTCACCTCCCCTTTTCCTTCGGGGTTGGGCTGTCGGGTTGTCAGGGGACACCAGTAGAGGAAACAAGGTAACTGAAGCTCGCGTGTGTCTTCTATGGAGATAATCCTGTGGTTTGGGGGGATGAAAGGCATACAAACATTCAAGAAGGATGTTTTGCCCGAGCCTGTTCCCCCTGAAATAATCATGTTCATCTCATATTGTATGACCAGCCATATCAGGGCTAATACCTCAGAGCTGGCTGTTTTGTTCTTAATGAAGTCTGCCGCAGTCCACGGGTCTCGGGCGAATTTCCTGATGGTGATGGTGCTGCCTTTACTTGCAATAGGCATTAAAATAGCGTTAGCCCGGTCCTTGGTCAATAGATAAGCATCAAGCATGGGGTCTAGATTAGATATCTCCCGGCCCACTCTACGAGCTATTATGCTCGCATAATTAACTATCTCAGACTCCGACTCGGGATACAGGTTGGTTTTAATCCACCCGAAACCCTTATGATATATTCTGATAGGCTCCTTAGCTGAGTTGATTACTATCTCCTCGATATTAACGTCATCCAATAAAAACTCTATATCCCCTAAACCAAGAAGCTCGTGCACTAAGGTTATCATGAAATGATCCGTAATATTTTCTTCCAGCTGCGGTAGCTCCTCCTGAAGAAGGGTTTTGGCCTCGGACTTGAATTGTTCTTTCAGGCTTTCCATCAGCTTAGGGTCGAAGAACTCGGTTTTCGTGACCTCAACAGCCCCGATAAGCTTCTCTTTGATGTCGTCAAGTAAAGCCAGGGTGGCGATATCTACGTCAGGTATGTTCAGCCGATAAAAAGGCATTAAATCCCTTTCAACAATATCCACGGCCACGGGTATGCCTTCGGCCAGAATATCGTAGTTTTTCAGGATTTTACCCTCGTCTTCCCCATCCATTTTAAAAAAACAATAACTATATGTTTCGCTGATAATAAAAAACAAAAGACTAGTCTAACGCTCTTATCTCAGAATCTCCTATAGCAGAATAATGTAATTCAACCAGGTGATGGTCTTCCAGTATAATCGACCACTCCTCTATCTGCGATCTTTTAACGCCGAGTTTTTTAGCCAGCTGGTCGTCTATTTTGACTTTCTTCTTTTTTCTCACAAGCTCCAGCAGACGGTCGATGGGGGTGTGGACTTTTTTCCCGCCCACAATCTTTTTTTTCTTTTCTTTCTCCGGGCTAACCTTGATTTTACCTATAATCTGCTCTTTCTCCAGGTCTTTAGCTCTCTTTCTTTTAAGCTTCTCCATCTCATCTTTGCCGGATATCGCACCTAATCCTGCTAACAGGTTAGGAGTTCCCTTACTCCCTGATTTATCCGGCTCAAGTAGTTTATCGTAGATTGTGCCTGTTTTTTTCTTGTATGGGTCTTGTGCTTTAGCCAGCTCAAGCAGGTTAAAGCTTTTCTTTTCTTTAAATAACCCAGGTATATGGGGCATGGATATCCTGCCTTTAGAGTCTTTTTTTGATTCAGCCCACTTATCCATCAAATACTTTATCTTCAAACCAGTGCTGCTTATGGGAACAGGCTTATCAAGCATGGCTTTATCGTTTTGTTTAACCGCTATCTCAAAGTCCCCTTCATCGAATTGAAATAAATCCATCCCACCTTTTGAGCCTGGAAGTTTGTTTTCGATAACCATCCAGGCTTCATTACCCTGCATGGTGGTATCCAGGTACTCTAAGGTTACCCCATAAATCAACCCGTCTTTAACAAGAAAACTAGCGTTGAAGTCATCTCCGTCCATGTCACCGGATAATAACATAATACCCTCGAATCCGGTCTTTAATTCCTCAACGGTTTTATGGAACTGCTCCGGTGTCTCAGCAACAACCTTTTTTGCCTTAACCTTATCCTCGGGTTTACTGCCTTTTCTCTCCTTAACCTTATCTCTGAGACCCATGATATCTCTACAAGATAAATGATTATACGCCGAATAAATCAAGCAACCTGTTGTAGTCCTTAAATGACTCTGATGCCGAGAAAACCTCAATATCAGCATCCGATAGATTCTCCAGCAGGTTATCTATTACATTCAATACTTTCTTGGTATTTGCTTTAATAAATTCATTTTGTTCTGTGGTTCCCTTGTATTCCTTTATCTTCTCGTAAAGCTCATTATATGTCTCATATTCGTCTGTTGTGGAAAACTCAGCTATTTTATCGTCAGGCAGCTTCCCTAATAAATCATCTAAAACAGGTAAAACCTCCTTCAATAAATTAATCGATTCCTTGGGTACTTCCCCGCCTTTAGATTTATTTTTTTTCTTCCCCAGGAAACCCAGGAAACCTTTTTTCTTTTTACTGTCTTTGGGTTTAGCCGCTGAAGGCTTCTCTATGGTGGGTTTCTCCTCTGGTGGTTTTTCTTCGGGGATGGGTTCTTCCATCGGGGGTTCTTCTTTGGGGGTGGGTTTCTCCTCTGGTGGTTTTTCTTCGGGGATGGGTTCTTCCGCAGGTGGTTTCTCCTTGGGGGGTTTCTCTTCTTCGGGGGGCTCTTCCAACCTGGAGCGTTTAGCTATAACCTTCGAGTATTTATCAATCAACGTGGTTTTCTCGGCTGAAACCCCGTCAAGCTCTTTTTCTTTTTTAGCTAAATCCTTAAGCATCTTGGTTTTCTGCTTGTGCAGGTTTATTCTCTGGGACTCCACATCCCTTAAACCGCCGATGTCCTTCACTGATTCTTTTTTTAAAGCTGTTTCATGAAGCCTTCTTATCTCGACAGTAACTCTTTTAATGTCCGACCTGATGGAGGAGATGTCATCCTCGATTTTTTTCTCCTTAAGAGAGACTGAATCAATATTTTTCTCCAGGCCTCCGCCCACACCAACCAAATCCCGTATGCTGCTTAACGTACTCAGTTTCTCCTGCATTACCTTATCCAGGGCATCATCTATTTCAGAGCGTTCAACAAGCAACTTACCGTCCCTTTTGATTCCATCAGAATCCTTTTTTTTGTCTGGATTATTAGTCATCGCATGGTTTTAATGTGTTAAATACATAAATAAACAACTATAAATCTATTATCTCTCCTGTTTTTTAACAAGAAGACAGGGTGTTTTGCTGTGTTTTATGACCTTATATGCTACGTCACCCAGAAGAAAACGAGCAGGTGAACTCATACCATGAGAGCCCATGACTATGAGGTCATAGTCTCCTTCCTCGGCTTCCAAAATAATCTCTTCGGAAGGAAGCCCATGCCTTAACTTGACCTCGGTTTCAATACCCCGTTTTTCGAGAATATTAGCCGCCTCCTTTAAAGCAATACACTCAGGAGTATCGCATTTAAGGAATTCATTTAGTGTACCCTGCATCCCCAGCCCCCGATACATCCCCGGAACATCGGGCACAACATGCATTATAGTCGCCTTCGCACCCGCTGCGAAAGCAATCTCCGAGCCGAATTTAACAGCCTTTTTCGCGAAAAGAGACCCTCCAGTGCAAAATAAAACCTTCTTTAATTTTTTTCTGCTTGACCTGACAACCAAAATATGGGTTCCGATGTGCTCTATTACTCTGATAGCTACGTTGCCGAAAAGAAAAGCCCTCAGATACTGCACACCATGTGATGCTACGATAACCATATCATAATCCTTTTTTTTCGCGTATTTCAGTATCTGAACATCAGCCTGGCTTTTCAGTTTCTTGGTTTTATATTCATTAACGCCTTTTTTGGCTAAGATAACACCGGCTTCGGCGAAAATCCTCTCTGACTCATCAACTTCATCCTCAACAACATGCAAGATAGTGACCTCGGCTTTCAGATAACCCGCTACCAGCGCGCCGAAAACCAAAGCGTTTTTGTTTTTTTTCGACCCATCTGAGCATAAAAGTATTTTCATAAACAAACACCTCCTAGAATGTTAACACGCCCTCCGATATCAAAGCATATATCATCAATAAAGCCCCTATCAAAGGGAGAAAAGAGAAATAGAATCTGATTTTTGGGCCCGCCAGGTATTTTGTGAGTGAAGCCCCAAGGCTTGCTCCTATGGCGGCTCCCGTGTGCATCACCAGGGCTATCATGATATCCACGTTACCTTTAAGAGAATGGGTTATGGTGCCGTAGCTGGCTGATATGACTATCTCGAACAGGTCGGTTCCAACAGCCACATGTGTTGGGCATCCTATGAGATAAACGAGGGCTGGCATCCTGATAAACCCTCCGCCGACACCCAGCAGACCAGCTAAAAACCCAGTGAATATTCCGACAAACAATATAACCCAAAGAGAAATGCTTTTGATTCCGGAATTCGGCAAATTAATCATCGGGGGGACGTTAAAGGCCTGAATCCGTTTGGAAACGCTCTCAAAGGAGATAGCGTCTTTAGCCGGGAGCACATCGGTTTCTTGTATATTAATGCTTTGCCTGCTCTCCCACATAACGAAAAGCGAGATAGAAACCAACACAGCTATATAAATCACCCCATTAACCAGCTCCAGACACTGCCACGACTGTAGGTATTCAACAAACTGCGCCCCCAGTTCAATCCCGATTATGGTCCCGAATACCATTAAAAAACCAAGTTTCATGTCAACATGGCCTAACGTCCTGTGTCTTTTAGCGGCTACAACGCTTTTTCCCGCCATATGTGCTAAATCGGTTCCCACCACGTAGTTCATGGGTATGCCAAGGACATACATCATGGGTCCGGCTAAAAAACCACCCCCCACGCCAAAGAACCCGCCGAGGATGCCGACAACCAACCCAAGAAAAGCCAATGCTATGGCGCTAATATGCACGTCGGATATCGGGAAATACATGCTTACTCCACCTCGATTTTTTCCCTGATATACGTTGCAAGATTCTCCATCAGCAGACCCTGTCCCAATATCAAAAACAAAGCGGTTAAGGTATAAAGCAGGGTATCATTTTTGTATAGCACGTATACGTGGTTTGAGAGATAACCTAAGACCACGAGAGTGTATATTATCATTAATCCGCCGTAGATTAACAGCTCGGAAACCAGTTCCCCTGCTGTCAGGTTTTTGGTGGGTTCCATCCCAATAAACATTATATCCTGATTCGATAAATAAGAGGCAACTATTTATATGCGGCTGGATAAATCAGTTAATATGGGACCAAATAACTATTTTTTTCTTTTACGGGCCGCTATCTCCGATGGCAGACCCCAAAGGCGGATGAACCCTTCAGCGAGCCGGTGATTGAATCTGTCGCCCAGCTCGTATGTGGCAAGGCCTTTATCGTAGAGCGAATGTGGGGATTTTCTTGAGGCATTGATGATGTTGCCTTTATACAGAATTAAACCGATTTCACCTGATACGGTATCCTGTGTATGCTCGATGAAGAAATCCAGGTCATTTTTAAGGGGCTCATGCCATAATCCATAGTAGACCATCTGGCTCCATTTAGATTCAACCATCTGCTTGAAATTAATCTGTTCCCTGCTGAGTGTTAGTTTCTCCAGCTCATAGTGGGCATAAAGTATTATTTTTGCCCCCGGGCACTCGTATATCTCTCTTGACTTGATACCAACAAGCCTGTCTTCTATGGTGTCTATGCGGCCTATGCCGTGTTTACCCCCTAATTTGTTTAGTTTCTTGATTAAATCCAGCTCATCCAGTCTAACACCATCAAGAGAAATGGGTAATCCTCTCTCGAAGCCTAGGACTATTTTTTTTGGCTCATCAGGTGCCTTAACGGGGGAGGTAGTCCACTCGTATATGTTTTCATCCGGCCTGCTTGTGAGCTCCTCGAGGGGTCCTGCCTCGATGCTTCTGCCCCAGAGGTTTACGTCGATGCTGTAGGGGTTTTTTTTCCCTACGGATACGGATATATTGTGTTTTTTCGCGTAATCGATGGCTGAATCCCGCGTTAAATCCCATTCCCTGGCTGGTGCGATAATGTTCAAATCAGGGTTTAGGGCTCGTACGGCCAGCTCGAATCTCACCTGGTCGTTTCCTTTACCTGTGGACCCATGGGATATGCACTCAGCTCCCTGCTTGTTTGCTACCTCAACAAGGTGTTTCGCTATGAGAGGCCGACCCAGTGCCGTGGAGAGGGGATATGTTTTCTGGTAGAGTCCGTTTGCTTTGATGGACGGGTTAATGTATTGTTTTATGAACTCTGCTCTTGCGTCTAAACTGATTGTTTTAACGGCACCTAGTTTTTTGGCTTTCTCTTCTATTTTTTTTAAATCTGTTTCATCCTGCCCTAGATTCAAGGTCAGGGTTATGACTTCAGCATCGTATTCATCCATAAGCCATTTAATGCATATGGATGTATCCAGCCCGCCCGAGTATGCGAGAACAACCTTCATCTTAAATATTTTATAGTATCTGGATAAATATTAGCTTATGGGTGAATTAATCTCATTGCTTGAAGATGGGCTTCATACCTGGCGTAGAAACCTCAGGTTGTGTGTTCCGCACATATTGGAGTTTGTTTTTGTTTACGCTTTCAGCATTCTTTATATTGTTGTTGTACTTATGCTTGTTTTTTTGGCGGGGTATGCTTTTTTCCCGGGATTAAACCTACAGGAGGGTTTATCGCAGGAAATGATTTCATCTTATACGGGATTGTTGTTGGTTGCTGTGCTGGTTTTACTGGCTTTATTGATTTTTTATTTATTGGTGACGGTTTTGATAAGCTCTTTTTTCACGGCAGGGGCTGTTGGGATAAGCGGTGAGGCTCTTACAAAAGGTGAAACAACATTATCGGCTATGCTAATATACGGCCGAAAAAAGGCGTTATCTCTTTTCGCGCTAAACCTGTTTATTTATCTGGTTTACCTGGTTGCTGGATTAGTGCTTTTGGGTTTATTTATTGGATTACCTCATCTGATGGGTTACTCCCTGGGGGAAGGCGGTTTGCTAATTATCTCATTTCAGGTCATAGGCCTTATTGTATCCGTTATCTGTTTTATTTTACTCACCCTGTTGTTCGCCCCGGTGCAATACGCGATTGTATTATCTAATCTGGGGTTCAAAGACGGATTAAGGAAAGGGATATATTTTTTTATGGAAAACAGGATTTCTGTTTTTGCTTTGTCGTTTATTACCTGCGTATTAACTGTTTTATTCGAAATCATAAACCAGTTATGTCAGTTTATCACGGAATACCTGCCGCCTGTCGTGGACTTGATGATGTATCTAGCCTGGCTTTTTATTTACGTCGCTGTTTTAACGTGCATATTAGCCCCGCTTTATACGTTATGGTGGAGCAGGCTTTATCTGTCTAAAACATGACAACTGACTTATTTATTAGCTTTAAAGGGTAATATTTAATCTGATGAGCTTAAGAAGGTGGGATAAGAAACACATTATATCAATCCACGACTTCTCCAGGGATGAGATAGACTTTGTTCTTGAAAAATCAAGGCTTATGGAAGACAGGCTCGCATCAAATAAGCCAATGAATCTGATGGACGGCAAGATACTTGCTAACCTGTTTTTTGAACCCTCAACCCGCACCCGCATGTCTTTTGAGACCGCCATGAAAAGGCTGGGCGGGAAAACCATAGGATTCAATGTTGCGGAATCAACCTCCGAGGTCAAGGGCGAAACCATAGCCGACACCGTGAGGGTGGTTGAGGGATACGCTGATGTGATAGTCTTAAGGCATCATGTGGAGGGGGCTGCAAGGCTTGCCTCCGAAAACATTGATGTTCCGATGATAAACGGCGGAGACGGGGCAAACCAGCATCCAACTCAGACGCTTCTTGATTTATATACTATCCAGAAGGAATACGGGAAAATAGACGATTTATCCATCGCCATCATAGGCGACCTAAAATACGGGCGCACCGTGCATTCACTCGCTAATGCCCTGGAGTATTATGGGGTGAAACTAACCTTCATATCCCCCAGAGAGCTTCGGATGCCCAAGAGGGTTGTTGATGGCTTAAGGGATAAGGGGATTGATGTCAGGGAAACAACAAAGCTTCGATTAGGTAAGGCCGATGTTGTGTATGCGACTCGCATACAAAGAGAGCGTTTCCCCGACCCCCAGGAGTATAAAAGAGTCAAGGAGGCTTATGTTTTGGATTCGAATATACTGGGCAAGCTTAAGGATGATGCGATAATAATGCATCCTCTCCCGCGAGTTTCCGAGATAGCTCCCGAGATAGATGATACCCGGCATGCCAGATACTTCGAGCAGTCAAATAACGGGGTGCCCGTAAGGATGGCATTGTTGTGCATGGTCTTGGGGGTGGATTTCTAGGATGGAGGATAAGTCAGAAGGCAGGCTTAAGATAAGAAACATCAAAAACGGCATATCAATAGACCACATCACAGCAGGTAAAGCCCCTGAGGTTTTGAGGATACTGGGCATCGACATGGGTTTCACGGATTCGGTCACAATAGCGATGAACGTGAAAAGCAGCAAGATGCGCAAGAAAGATATTTTGAAGGTCGAAAACAGAGACCTCGACGTCAACGAAATAAACAAGATATCTGTGATAGCCCCCCAGGCTACGATAAACTGGATTCAGGATTATCATGTCGTTAGAAAGGAGAAAGTCAAGCTGCCCAAGGAACTAAAAGACATCGTTGAATGCCCCAACCCTTCATGTATAACAAACAAGGAGCGGGAGCCGGTGAAATCGATTTTTATAGTGAAGAATACCAACCCTGTTGAGCTTGTTTGCAGATACTGCGAGAGAGAAACCAGCATAGAAAGCCTGTATTAAATCAGTCCCTGTTGATTAGTATGTTCATTACCTCAGCCTCTGTTTTTTCCCTGGCCTTGATTATTTTGTTTCTCTTTTTCCTGACACTTTTTTGATGGGCTTTCATGTCAGCGCGAAGCGAACAAATCATCCTCTCAACCTCTCTGGGTGCCGTACCCCCCAGGCTTTTGTTTGCCTTAATTATGTTTTCTGAGTCAACCACTTTCTTGAAGGTATTTGCGGTTATGTTTCCATTGATTTTTTTGTTCAAAATCTCGAAAGCCTCATCTATGTCAGCCAGGGTTTTGCCTTTCTCATCTAGTTTGCGGACAACAAAGCCTATTATCTCATGTGATTCCCTAAAGCTTATATTGTTTTTTTTCACCAGGTGGTTGGCGAGTTCTGTTGCAGCTGCAAAGCTTGAGTCAACCATTTCTTTCATTCTTTTTTTGTTGAATTGAGCCCCTCCGAGCATTCCGCACAGCACTTTCAGCGACATTCGGGCGGTATCGAGGGTATCCCATAAAAGCAGCCTGTCTTCCTGAAGATCCCTGTTGTATCCCGAGGGCAATCCTTTGAGGATGGAAAGCGATTGCATTAAAGCCCCGTATACGGCGCCTGTTTTCCCTCTCACCATTTCCGCTGCATCGGGGTTTTTCTTCTGGGGCATGATGGAACTGCCGGTAGTGTATTCCTGCGGCAAGATAATGTAATTGAATTCAGCGCTGTTCCATAGTATTATGTCCCCGACTATCCGTGAAAGGTTAGACATCAATATCGCCATAACAGAGAATGTTTCAACAACAAAATCTCTCGAGCTGACGGCATCAAGAGCGTGTTCACTTATTTTATCGAAACCCAGAAATCTGGTGGTTATCCTTCTGTCTATATTAAATGATGTTCCGGCTAATGCGGCAGACCCCAGAGGATTCCTGTTGACGCGGGAATAAAGTCCCTCAAATCTTTCAAGGTCTCTCATAATCATGCTGACATAAGCTGTCGCCCAGAAACCGAGGGTAATCGGCTGAGCCTGCTGCAGGTGTGTGTACCCTGGCATTATGGTTTTGGTGTTTTTCAGGGCTAGATTCAACAGAATATTCTGCAGCTCGATTACGCAATCCATAAGCTCAAGAATCTTTGAGCGCAGATGAAGTTTCACATCAGTTACAACCTGGTCGTTTCTTGAGCGAGCCGTATGTAGTTTACCTCCATACTCGATACCGCAGTTTCTTATAATATAAGATTCGACGTTGATGTGCACGTCCTCAAGGTAGGGTTTCAGTATGAACCTGTCTCCTTTCACGTCTTTTTTGGCTATCTGCAGACAGTTTAGCATCTCCCTGGCATAGCATTTCTTTATATGCCCTTTTTTTACAAGCATCAGCATATGAGCCTCACTTCCCCAGATGTCCTCGTATATCATCTCCTTGTCTATTGAAGTTGAATCGATGAAAGACTTAACATCCTCAGCCAGCTCCTTGTTGAATCTTCCCTTCAGGAAACGCTCTGATGTCATACTATGAGATAATTTGATGTTAGAGTATAAATATTTATTTAGACTTAAGCTCAAGATTAAACGGTGGTTATTTTGTTGTCTTCCATGTTCATGCTTTCGGTGTTAACCTATTTATTTCTTGTTTTTGTAAACAAGTTTCTTCTTGATATGCTGGCGAAATATTTCGGGGTGGAAGGCAAAGCATTTGATATAGCTATCGTGCTGGCTGCGGTTGGCGTCGGATTGGAGTTTTTCAGGTTTTTCTGCCTTACAAGCGAGGACCTGGTTTATCTGATGTCGGCCTTGAATTATGTCATATACTATGTGATTGCCTTTTTTCTGATACAGAGAACCTATGGTTTAGGGTTTTTCTGGGGGATTGTTATGTGGCTTGTTTTTTGTTTATGTGAGGTTTTCTTTTATGTTACGTTAAGCATGCTATTGATTCCATTAATTTTTTAGGTCCATCAGGGTG
Organism: Candidatus Altarchaeales archaeon ex4484_96; assembly: GCA_002254405.1. Taxonomy (GTDB): domain Archaea; phylum Altiarchaeota; class Altiarchaeia; order IMC4; family QMZM01; genus EX4484-2. The sequence goes on along the minus strand of NJDH01000052.1, from coordinate 534 downwards.
CCGTGGGTGGGTCAGATGGTTTATTTTCGGGACAGATTACGTCTCTTAGGGTTTCGGTGTCAGGGCACTCGCATCCCGGGTCTGTTGGCGGACAGTCTCCCATCATATAATATCCGCAACAGCATTCCATATCGCTCCAGCTCCATCCCAGAGAGTAATAGTATCTGCAGACGTACTGGCAGTTACCGGGTTCAACCTCGGGTGCGGTGCATGAGCCTTCTGTTACGTATCCACCGGTAAGCCACCCGGCAGCGACACAATGGCTACCACAATCGATTGGTGTATCATCGCATGCGTCTGGTACGCCGTCTTCGTCCGCATCAAGGTTGTCGTCGTATCCCTGGCATACATCCTCGGGGTCGATGACTCCATCACCGTCTGAATCGCTGGCAACACATTCACAGTTGTCCCAGTCGCAACTGTATTCGTCATCACATTCTATGCTCTGGCCCTCCCAGAGATAGTTGCCTCCAACCGTGACACGGTAGCGCCATGCATCACATTCTTCTCCATCGTCTATTCTGCCGTCCCCGC
>NJDH01000051.1 GCA_002254405.1 Candidatus Altarchaeales archaeon ex4484_96 | reverse complement strand
TTGTAAGTTGCTTAATTTTGTTATGCCCCGTTATCGATTATGAATCTACATTCCTCAATCCAATTGTTCCATGGGCAAAGGAGTCTTTTAATGAAAAAGGGTTTTACCTGTTGTCGAGCTGCTTTTAGAGAAATATAGCATCCCTGTCTGCGTTGACACCTACAAGCTTAAAGTGGCTAAAGCCGCACTTAAGGCCGGAGTGCATATGATAAATGACATAAACGGGTTGCGAACCAAGGGGATGGCCAACTTACTGGCTGAATATAACGTGCCCGTGGTGTTAATGCACATGCAGGGCACTCCAGAGAATATGCAGGTGAACCCGTCCTATGATTCGGTGGTTGATGAGCTATATCGTTTCTTCGCTGATAGGGTGGAGTATGCTTTGGATGCTGGAATAAAAAAAGAAAACATCATCCTTGACCCTCTTTATCGGTTTATTGCTTGATTTGCCTGCCAGCAAGCGGCTTGAGGGCTCGCTGGCAGCCGCCTGCACCGCCATAATGCATGGAGCAAACATCATACGGGTTCATGATGTTAAAGAAAGCATCAGGGCTGCGCGGGTAGCTGATTCATTAAGGCAGATTCTACCAGCATAATCCCTCATAAATTATGTTTTTTTTGTTTTTGATGATGTTTCTGCCATCAACCACAACAGGCTCTTTCATCAAACTAAAATCCAGCAGCTCGAATTCCCGCCAGGCGGTTACAATCAAAGCAAGCTCGGCGTCCAATAAGGCATCATCTGCGCTGAGAGCGTAGCTTATTTTTTTGCCGTATTCTTTTTTCATGTTACCGTTGGCCTGAGGGTCGTATACTACTACTTTCGCTTTTTCTTCATGAAGTTTTTTTATCAACGCATGCACCGGGCTTTCCCTGATGTCGTCTGTGCCTGGCTTGAAGGCTGCTCCAAGCAAAGCTATTTTTTTGTTTTTAAGCGGGCCTGTTTTTTTTCTGGCGAGCTCAAGCATCCTATAAGCCTGTTTCTCGTTGACTTTGATAACCGAATCCAGCAGGTCAAGCTTAATATTTAGCTCTCCGCTGCGATGAATCAATGCCTTCACGTCCTTAGGCAGGCAGCTGCCTCCAAACCCTAGTCCAGCAGCCAAAAAAGAATCTGATATCCTATGGTCAAGTGCCATTCCCTTAGCGACATCATAGACGTTGATGCCGAGTTTCTTGCATATGTTGCCTACCTCGTTTATGTACGATATTTTCGTGGCAAGAAAAGCGTTTGAGGAGTATTTAATCATCTCAGCGGTTTTGATGTCTACCCTCAGTACCGGGCAGTTGAAATCCTCGTAAAGCCTGCTTAGCATATCAGATGAGCGTCTGTCGTTGGCTCCGATTATTATCCTGTCCGGGTTCAGAAAATCCTCGACAGCCACCCCCTCACGCAGGAACTCCGGGTTCATGACGATACCCCAGTCCCTGTAGACTTTTTTTTCTGTTGACTGCTTTAGCCGGGGGATGATTTTTTGCTCTGTTGTGCCCGGGACCACGGTGCTTTTAACCACAACCAGATGATATTGTTTTTTGTTTTTCAATACCTCGCCTATCTCCCTGCAGGCGTTGTTCATGTATTTAAGGTTTATGCTGCCGTCTCTATTGGATGGTGTTCCCACGCAGATGAAGGTGATGGATGAATCGTTTATTGTTGATTTAAGGTCCATGGATGTGTTTAGTTTATCCCCGATGTTTCTTTTGATGATGACATCCAGTCCTCTCTCGTATATGGGTGATACGCCCCGCTCAATGTCCTCGATTTTTTCCTTTATGATATCGTAGCATGTGACGTTATGTCCTTTTTCGGCGAGGCCTGCGCCTGTGACCAGGCCGACATAGCCTGTGCCTAATACAGATACATCCATGGGTTTTCACTCAAGAATTAGATTTAATTGTTTAAAGCCTGTTTATGTCTAAGACATCCACCTGGCTTACCCCGGTTTTTTGCTTTAATTCAGCTTCTATCTCTTCCAGGCCTCCTTTGCTGTCGTCAAGCAGAAGGGTCGCATCAAGGGATTTCAGGCCGAATGCGATGGGTTTAATCTCACTTTCATGTAGTTTGCCGGTTCCCTCAAGCACTTTTTCAAGGGATGCTTTTATTGAATCAAGGTCGGTGTCCACTCCATCGGGGGTGATTCTTATCTTGGCTACAACATTAAGGTTCATTATTTCGATTCCCTCACGATAATCTCCAGTTTCCCTGGGAGCTTTTTTATGCCTGTTTTCAGCACGTCTTTTACGAGTTTAAGATGTCTTTCATCGTCTCTGGTGTAGATGGTTAAAATAGCCTGGCCTCCCCGCACTCTCGCAGCCCTCCCGATTGGTTTGCCAAACGAGCCTCTCATCCCGCTTTGAACCCTGTCGGCGCCGGCTCCGGTGGCCATCACGTTTTCCCTCATCACATGATGGGGGTATACTCTGATTTTGAAGTGGTAGTTCATGCGCCCGAGGGTTTTCTCGAGTTTACGGTTTATTGATGTTCTCGCGGCCTCAAGGGCATTATGTCGTACCTGTATCCTTTCTTTGGCTACGATGGATGATTCCATCTTGAAGTCGCCTTTCTGGTTGCCCATGTTATAGTGGATTATTTTAGAGCCCGGGATACCTGTTATGTATGAGTCCTGGGGGTTGTTGCTTGTTCTCGTGTACGCGGGCGAATCCCACCTGTAGCATCTGCCTGGTCGTAAACCCATTTTAAGTAGTTTAAATCAATAAACAATAGATTAAGCCTATAAAAACAACCCCTCAGTAGTCCCCGAGCCTGGTTTGCTTGCTTTTCTCAAGCGTGTTCCATGATTTCCTCACGAAATCAGGTATCCGCCCTGTTTTAAGCAGATTGCGGATGAACTCGCTTGTTTTCTCGTCTGAGGGGTATCCTGAGCCGAAATCCCCGTGCTCTATTTTTATGGACTCTATTATTCTGTCTCTCTCGACTTTCGCGAGAATGGATGCTGCCGCCACCTCAATGTATCTGTCGTCTGCTTTGTGCTCGGATATTATGTTTGGGATGATAAATTCATCGTTTAAGCTGTTTATGTAGTTTAGCACCCGGTCCCTGTAGTGTGAGGCTCCGTTGTCGACCGCGTCCAAGTATATGGTCGCGGGTATGGTGTTCATCGAGGTTATTATTTCAGCTGTTTTCGCTGCCTCAATAGCATTCAGTGAGTGTTTTTTCCTGAGGCGGTCGATTTCGGCGGGATTGATGATGCGCATACTCCACTCAATCGCGTGTTTTTTTATTTCAGGCTCGAGTTTTGTTCTCCTTTTTGGTGAGACTCTCTTGGAGTCGCGCACATTAAGTTCAGCAAGCCTTTCCCTGCCTTCATTATCCAAAACCACACATCCGATAACAAGAGGACCTATAACCGGCCCCCTGCCTGCCTCGTCTATTCCACCACATAAATCCAAGATTAAATCACCTTCTGTTTCCTAAGCCACCCGAGGTCGCTGATGTAAAGATCTCTTATGTCGGTTAAACCCAGGTTTTGGGCTGCGACCCTGTCTAATCCAAGCCCCCAGGCCAAAACCGGGCAATCAAATCCGAGAAGGGGCTTCACCACCTCCGGCCTGAATATGCCGCTGCCGCCCAACTCCACCCACTCCTTTTTTTCCTCCAAGTATATCTCCGGTTCCACGCTCATCTCTGTGTAAGGGAAGTAAGCAGGCCGAAACCTTACTTTACTGAATCCCATCTTCTGGTAGAATTCTCTTAGGATGCCAAGCAGATTAGGGAAGTTAACGCTTTCGTCCACGACAATACCCTCTATCTGGTAGAACTCCGGCAGATGCTTGTAGTCGATTGCCTCGTTTCTGAAGGTCTTACCTACCGAAAACACCTTAGCAGGCAGGTCTTTTTTCTTTAATTTAGTTAAATACCTGCATGTGACTGCGGTAGTGTGTGTCCTAAGCAGTTTTTTGCGGGCTTCCGTCTCGCTCCAGGTGCCTCCCCAACCGGTTGATTCAGTGCTCCCCCCATTCAGGTGGGTTTGCTTTACCTTATCCCTGTATTTATCAAAGCCCTCGATTACCCCATCTTTAATGTCTTCCAGGTAGAATGTATCGTGCATGTCTCTTGCGGGATGATCCTGTGGCTGAAACAAGGCGTCGAAGTTCCAGAACGCTGACTCAATAAGAGGCCCCTTAATTTCCGTGAACCCCATCGACAAAAAAACAGCTCTTATCTCATCTATTAACCTGCTTAGAGGGTGTCTTTTCGCGGGCTGGCGGGGTTTCACGTACAGGTCAATATCATATTCCCGCAATCTGGCTTTATCCCAGTCCCCGCTGATAAGCATCTCGGGCGTGAGTTGAGAGATGCTTTCGGTGGTTTTTTTCGCCCCGATTCTCAACCCCTTCTCGGTGGGATTAGCCCACATCCTCTTTTTTTCTTTTACTTCGATTAAGCTCTGCCTTGTTTTCAGCAAACCAAGGGCTTTATTCTGTTCTGAGGTAAGCTCACTTGAGTCGATTTTTTTCTTTGCTGCAAGCAATTTAAGCAGCATCTCATCCCCTCTTTTTTCCTTGTTTACTATTCTAAGCGTACCTTTTTCGATAACCGCCTGTTTTTTTGTCTTAAGCCAGCCTAAACCGATATTGGTTTGTTTTTTCCCGAGCTTCTTTTGTATCACATCAAGCGGGGCCTTTTTTTTAACAAAAACAAGTATTTTTCTTTCAGGAAGCCCTTCAAGGGCGTATTTTTTTCCCTCCGCCCGGAGAGTGATTTCTTCGGTGAACTCTTCTCTGAGGCTGACGAGGCCTTTGGTTGCCAGCCACGATAATGCTCTATTGACTGCGTCAAGGCTGAGACCTGCTTTTAACGCGATTTGTTTGTTTGATTGCTTTTGCTTTAGCACCTTAAGTATCCGGGCCTCATGCGGATGCAATTCCATTGTTTTAGTATATGGTATGTTGATTAATTAATGCCCACATTTAAGTGTTTGTTTATCCTATTAATGATATATGGCGGGGGGTGATAGAAGAATTATGCTGGTGATTTTTTTTCTCTTGTTTATGGTGGTTGCTGTGGTTGTTTTCTCTGTTTTCGCTTTGGCTTTGTTTATGGGTTTATTGTCTGCGCCTTCTATGCTCTGTGAGCTGCCTTACACGGAACAGATGATATCATCATGCTCGTCTACGAGCTCAACCACCACATCGATAACCACCTCAACAACCTCATCCACCACAACATCAACAACCCCAACCTCAACATCCACCTCAACAACATCATCCTCAACAACCTCATCCTCATCCACCACCACATCATCATCGACCACGTCGACTGTATCCTATCCAGCTCACTGCTTCAACCACCAGGTGGATGATGATGAATTCGATGTTGACTGCGGGGGGCCATGTAGGCCTTGTTTCATCCCCGGTGAGGGTTACAATATGAGCGACCCCCTGCTGTGGAATACGAGCTTGTCGGGGGAGCTGATTTTATCTTGCATGGGGTCAAAGTCGCTTGAGAAAATATTGTTTTATTCGAACAAGAGCGGTCAGCTGGGCGTTCAGGGCAGCGTGTATGTTTATGACAGGGTTTATGACCGGTTCAAGAGTGTTGAGCTTGGTTCCAGGGGTGTTTTGGATGCGAGGGTTTCATTTGACGGGATGATGATTTATGCTTTGGTCAGGGACAGGGAGGAGTATCGTCTGTTTAGTTTTGACGGCAGCTTAAACAGCAGGGAACAGGTGTTTCACACAAAAAACAGCTCTCAGGCTGAGTGTTTAAGCGTATGCGGTGACGGGGATGTTTATTCCACCACCTATAGTCACACATCATATGACGGCAACACCCTACTGGATGTCTATAACGCTAACGGGCGGGGTGTGCTAAGGGATGAGGATGATGTTTTCCATCTTTTCGAGGGGGCTTTGGTGGATTATGAGGTGTCTGTTTACGGGGATTTTTTGGTTGCTTCGGTTTCTGATTCATTGATTTCACGTAGCCGTGTTAATCAGCTGGTTTTATTGTATGTGGGTTCCGGGTTGGATTCCCTGGAGGAGGTTTGGGTTAAGGAATCGGATTCACCTGCTTTATCGGTTGCGTTGTCTTTGGATGAGGAGTATGTTGCCGCCGGATACCAGGATAACAGGGTTTGCTTGTATGATCTGGATGGTTTTGAGTTGTTTTGTTACAGGACTAACTGGAGTGTTGCGTCGGTTGATGTGTCGGTTAACGGGGAGTATGTGGCAGCTTACTGCCGTGATAGGAATCTTTATATTTTAGACAGAACTGGTTCGCTCATCTGGCGCTATAAGCTGGGTTCTCCTGTTAATGTGGTTTTATCCGATGACGGGGATTATCTGGCGGCCTGCTCGGCTGAGCGGGTGTTGTTGTTTAGGGGGCCTGCCTTAACTGGACATTAACCTCATTCTTTATCTTGTTCTATCCAGTGACATACCTTACATTTTTTCTTTAAGATATAGTTCGCAGGGTATTAAATATTCGATTCCTTGATGTAATCTTTCATAGTTCCAGTGATGGA
>NJDH01000050.1 GCA_002254405.1 Candidatus Altarchaeales archaeon ex4484_96 | reverse complement strand
ATATCATCCCAGACTATTGTTCTAGGGGGGGGAAGTTCACTTACTAACACGACGAATGCAACACTCTACGGCTACCCGACATCATACATAGAGTTTTATTATAATGCAGTGAACATATCAGATTATGGTAAAATCACGATAACAAAAAAAACCCCCCGATTCAACGAACCCATAACATGCGTTACTAATGTCAGCATACCCCAGGATATAACAGTATCGGATATGAAAGTAACCTCCTACTCAGGGGAACACTGGGCTGACTACCTCAACATAAGCAACAGCATATATGGAGGCATCCCCCCAGAATACCGCCTATGGGATTACGGTGCCCCATATATCTTCCTAGGAGACCCATATGTCATAAACATCAGATCGCCCTGGAGCAAGATAGCGTCAGGAGAAAACAACTACATCGGCATCAGAACAGGAGACTCCCAAAGCAACAGCACAAACTGCTCCGCAGACGATAGAGCAATATACACCGTCAGGGTCCCTTCATTAGTGGGCTACGGTAATATTTTTTCAATAAATGAGGGATGCCTGTGGGATATTGAATTCATAAATGGGAACATCACAAATAATCTACCAATACCCTCCTATTACGGGGGAACGAAAAAATGCAGCTACACCGCATCCAACCAGAGCCACCATACAGATGATGCCGGATGCGATGCAGTATATCGCCTGCTAAGAGAGATTGACATAGAAAACGATGGGATAGTTGACATAGAATTTGACCCCGACACCCTGCAGTTCGAAACCGCGAGCGCTAGTGGAGTCAGATCCCTTTGGGGCCCGATTAAAATAAAATTGATTGTGTGGATATGAAAGCGATAAAAACCAACAAAACAAACAGGAAAGGGGTTTTTTTCAGCCTCATAACTATAATGCTTGTTATCCCCTTAATCTATTTCATAACATTCCATATAAGCTACTATGAACAAAGAGTCGATGATGTATTAGGCCGAACCAGGTGCGAGCGGCTTTACTATTTCGTAGAGGATGTGAAAAAGGATCTGAAGCGGGCTATGGTGATATTCGGGAGGCGTGCCGCAATATACGCAATAAGCGAAGTAGTAACCTCAGGAAACGATCTGGAGAATTATGAATTCAACTGCAGCAACAACTGCGCATTAGAGAACTGCAACGACCTGGAATACAACATAATCGGAGCCGAGGCCGCAGTAGTCGAGCTGATGGTATGCGGCACACTATACGGGGAAACAATACCCTACATGGAAAACCATACATTCCCCTTGTGGATGGACAAGATGGAGCAGGCAGGAGAGGACATGCACTTCAACATGAATCTCACATTACGCGAAATAAACGTTATTCCAAGAGATGCCTTCAGTTTCGCCACGTTATCAACGCTTAGGATAAGGATATGGGATGAAAGCGAACTATGTTTTTACCAGGGAATATCAGATGATGTGCAATCCAACACATCCATACTAGAGCTTGAAGACCCGCTTTATCCCCTCAACACCCAGGGCAGGGTGAGTAGATACATCATCAACTGCAGCGCAGATTTAGAGATGGACATGATAGCAGGATGCAGCAGAGACAACACAGGTAACGGAACAAAAGCAGGCAACGTCAAACTCTATAGCGATATTGGAGGGAACGTTCCAGCTCTCGAAAATTATTGCGCAACCACACCCCCGGATGAGCTGGTGAAACAAATACTTGTACTAGATGGAGGGGCAATCGTATGCAACCAGAACATAAGAGACTGCCTTAATATCAGCACTCCAAGCCACTTCGGGGGCCTGATAGTCTACAACCCCGCGAACTCAGCCCAGGTATGTGAGGCATCCATACCCTGGATTTCAGCATCAGGAGACATAGACGACATACCCCCAGAGAACCCGCCTAAAGAAACAGGATGCGGTGCCGGAAATTTCACGATAACCAATGAAAGCTGCGTGTTCATCAAAAACGTAGACGGATGCAACCTGCACAGAATAATACTGGGGCTGGACAGCAGCTTAATAAACACCTCATGCTATGAGATAAGCGACGTTGAGGAAAACTATAACATATATTGCGCAAACCATGTGCTAAACGGCCCGTCTTTCTTCGACCGCCTGGACGGGAGACTATACCTTTCAGATAAATACAAACAACAGGCAAACCGGACATTCGGTAACACACTCATCGGGATTGAATCCATGATCAGCCCCTACACCCTGGAATCCTACAGCTTACAGGTAAACGAAACAAACAGCTGGATAGACTACCTGTACTGGAGCGATGAAATCGGATGCGAGGCCTTAGGCATATGCGATGAAGAAGGATACGCCTTCAACCTAGACTGCCCGCATTCCCACAAATACCAGATAGACACAGAATGCGCTAACGCCAGCGGATGCTGCGGAGACGGAACATGCAACAACGACGAAGACTGCGGCTCCTGCCCCACAGACTGCACCTGCCTGCCGGGATGTCCGAACACAATAAACCTCATGGACTGCAAAAAATGCGGGAGTGGACCCTCAAGCAGCGAATGCAACGTAACCTACACCCTCAGCGTGATGAATGCAACAGGTTTCATGAACCTCACCTCCAACCCCACAATACATGTAGCCAACGAAACCACAACAGACTCCCACATCATGAACGAGATGAGCGGCCTGACGGGATGGTATAACATCACCCTTGGAGTCTTAAACAAAAACGATAACATAAACGCCACAGCATATGTCACCGAAACAAGCTGCACAACATTAACCAACTCAACCCCAAGAGCAAGAATCAACACACTCGCAGACTGCTAAACTATTTTTTCACCAGATAATGCAGTATAACCTGATCCCCATACTGTAGAATACCCTCAAGCGATAAATCAACACCTCTTTCTATTTTCCGATTGAATAAGCTCTCACCCTCACCCAGCAAAACAGGGACAACAGAAACATAAATCTCGTCGATAAAACCCTCCTCAAGCATCCGCCTGCCCAAAGAATTATGGCTCTCCACCAACAAAGAGCCAACATCCCGGTTATGTAAAGCAGTTAAAACAGAACTTAAGTTCACAGCATAATCCCCGCAAATAATAACCTCCACATTAGGTTTCTCCTCCAGCCGCTGTTTTATTTTCTTCCTTGAAGCGGATTTAGAGAAAAACACCAAAACATCAGAGCCCCCCTCGAAAACCCTTGCGTTCTCGGATATCTCACCCTTATCATCTATCACAACCTTAAGAGGGTCATCACCAGCTGAACGAACACCCAATGTGGGATTTTTCAGCTTTATTGTTTTCACATCAGTCAACAAGGCATCCACCGTACCCCTCAGCTCATCCATCCGATACTTATCAGCCCTGTTCATTAAATCGAAATCTATTCCGCCGGGAGCTGTTTTTCCATCCAAGCTGGTTACAGCATTAAATATCACATGCATCTTAAACGAATATATTTGATGTTTCTAATAATATTATGAGCCGTAAATAAAAAAAAGACAATGAGCGAATACTATGAAATAATAAGGAAACATGCCGTACTAAACAGGTTAAAGCACGGTAAAGCAGAACCGAAAGCAATCATGGGAAAAGTCATATCAGAGGCCCCTAAAGCAAAAAAGAACATTAAACCCCTGATGAAGGAAATCAAGTATGTCGTCGAAAGCGTGAACGAAACACCGCTTGAAATACTTCAAAAATACTCTCCTGAACGAAAGAAGAAAAAGAAAAAAGCAGAAAGTACACTCCCAGAGCTGGATGAGGTTAAAGACGACGTCATACTGAGATTCGCCCCCAACCCAAACGGCCCAGCAACACTTGGTTCAGCCAGAGGCATCATAGTGAACTTTGAGCTTGCGGAAAAATACCGAGGTAAATTCATACTCAGATTCGATGACACAGACCCTAAGACAAAAAAACCGCTTGCTGAAGCATACGGTTGGTATCTAGACGACTGCGAGTGGCTTGGAGCATACCCCGATGAGGTCATATATGCCTCAGAGAAACTATCCCTCTACTATGAATACGGCGAGAGACTGATAAACCTGAATAAAGCCTATATCTGCTTTTGCAAAAGAGGCGAGTTCAAAGAATACAAGGACGCGAAAAAAATATGCCCTCACCGCAACAAAAAAACAAAAGATAACCTAAAAGACTGGTATGATATGATGGAAGGAAAGTACAGGGAAGGAGAATGCGTCCTGAGAATAAAAACCGATATGAAACACAAGGACCCCGCCATAAGAGACTGGGTGGCATTCCGTATTGTTAAAGGCGAACACCCGAGAGTAGGGAGGAGATTCATCATATGGCCCACACTAGACTTCGAATCAGCGATAGAAGACCATGTCCTAGGTGTGACCCACATAATAAGAGGCAAAGACCTCATTGACTCAGAGAGAAGGCAGAAATACATATACGATTACTTCGGCTGGATTTACCCTAAAACAAAGCACTGGGGTCGCATAAAAATCGATGAATTCGGCAAATTCAGCACCTCAAAGCTGAAAAAAGGCATAGAAGAGGGATTATACAGCGGATGGGATGACCCCCAAATCCCGACAATCATGTCGCTTAGAAAAAGAGGCATATCAAAAGATGCCATAAGAAAGGCCATACTGGACCTCAACATCGGCGAAAACGACATAAATCTCAGCCTGAAAAACATATACGCAGAGAACAGAAAAATACTTGACTCCCAAGTCAACAGATATTTTTTCGTCGCAGACCCAATACCCCTTAAAGTAAAAAGCGCCCCCAACATGGTTGTTGAAATACCCCTACACCCCCGCTACCCCAACAGGGGATTAAGGAAATACAACCTAAAGAAAGAAAAAAACAAAATTATGAATTTTTTCATATCCGAAGAGGATGCGAAAAACCTGAAAAAAGGCGATGAATTACGCCTGAAAAGCGCATTCAACCTGAAAATCACCAAAGCAGGAGATGAAAAAATCGAAGGCGAATACCTGAAAAAGAAAAAACTTGAGGTCCCGATAATACACTGGGTGAAGGATTACGTTGAGGCGCTCATGATAAAACCCGATGAACTGGTTTCAGGCTATATTGAGACCGCATGCAGTGATATTAGGCTGGATACTGTTGTGCAGTTTGAGAGATACGGCTTTGCAAGACTGGATTCCAGGGATACAGCCTCAGGGGAAACAAAACACGTATTCTATTACGCGCACCCCTGATGTCACCCCCTCTGATATTATTTATATGCTGAATCATATAGAGTATACTCTATTCAGGTTTTCTAAATAAACCGATGAGAAATCCATTATTACATGATTTGGAGGTGTACTAAATGAGTTACGTAAAATTTGAAGCCCCCAAGGAGCTTGTAGACAAAGCACTTGAGGCACTGGAAACCGCTAAAAGCTCTGGCAAAATAAGGAAAGGAACAAACGAGGTCACGAAAGCTGTTGAGCGAGGTGTTGCTAAACTTGTTCTCATAGGCTCGGATATAAGCCCCCAAGAGATAGTCATGCATCTACCCATGATATGCGAGGAGAAAAACATCGCATATATATACACACCCAAGGCCGAGATAGGTGAATCCGTGGGAATACACGTTCCCTGCGCTTCAGCCGCAATCGTGGAAGAAGGCAAAGCTAAAGACCTGGTCAAGGAAGTAATCGAAAAACTAGAGGGGCTGAAATAAAAAAAAAAATGACCAAAGTAGAGGTAGTGAAAATCATCGGGAGAACCGGTATCTTCGGTGAAGTCATACAGGTCATGTGCAAAATACAGGAAGGATCAAACAAAGGCAGAGTAATAAGAAGAAACGTCAGCTCCCCCGTTGCGGAAGGAGACATACTGGACTTAAGAGAGGTTGAAAGGGAAGCTAAACCCCTAAACTGATAAAATGAAGTGCATTTTCTGTAACGCAGAAATAGAGAAGGGCACAGAAAAAATACATGTCACAAACCGGGGTGATATGTATTATTTCTGCAGCAACAAATGCCAGAAAAACATGCTTAAACTCAAAAGAAAACCCAGAAAAGTCAAGTGGACAAGAGAATACAGAAAAGAAAAAGAAGCCCGGCTTAAGGTGTTAGCTGAAAAGAAACCAAAAGAGACTAAAAAGAAAAAAACAGAGGATAAGATTAAAACAAAAAAAGATAAAAAAAAAACAAACAAAGAAAA
>NJDH01000049.1 GCA_002254405.1 Candidatus Altarchaeales archaeon ex4484_96 | reverse complement strand
CCTCCGTTAAGGAGCTGGTGCTGGATTCTTCCCCTCCAACCGATGATGAATTGTTCTCCTCTGCTTCCTCCAGTTTCTCCTCTTCAACCATTTTATCACATCACCTCAAAAAAAATACATTCATCAAATGACTTAAAATATAATCAATATTAACATAAGATAGAATAAATATCTGTTGCATTAAATGAATATATTTATAGTTGCAAAACCCATCAGTATATATGGTGAAACCATCCAGACTCAACGGGGGTGTGAAAGGACAAGCAGCGATAGAGTATATTGCCACCTACGGCTGGGCTATTCTTATGATATCCATCGTTGCCATAGTTGTATGGCAGATGGGGATACTCAACCCGCCTAATCCACCACCCGACTGCCGTGGTTTCTCGCAGATTAGGCCATTGGACTGGAGCCTTGATTCATCAGCATCCCAGTTAACCATTGTTTTGGTAAACGAAGCAAACACCAAATTAACGGTCAGCAGCGTAAGTGCAACATTAACCGGCAATAGCGGCTCATGCAGCGACAACACCGAATTCAACATCTCCGCCGGCAGCACAGTGCAGGTTAACCTAACCGCTTGCCCTATAGGAAGCCTGTCAACAGGCGACTACTATAAGACAAACATAAACATAACATACAATAATGTTGCTTCAGGAATGAGCCACACAAGCATCGGAAACTGCTGGGGCAGCACAGAATAAAAAATCACCCTAATCTATTTACTAGTTCGTCTTTTAATTTATTTATCTCAACCTTAACCTGCTCGCCTGAGCTCATATCACGTAAAGTGACTTCATTATTTGCGTAATCTGCGGGCCCGACGATAAGCGCATATTTCGAGTTGATGTCGGCTCCCCACTCAAGTGTTTTCCCGAGTTTCCGACCCAACAAATCGATTTCCACAATATACTCCTCTCTAAGCATGCTGGCTAATTTAAAGGCAGCGGGCCATATTTTCTCGTTAACCGGGGCCACCAGCACATCCACATTCCTTTGCGGGAATGAAACATCTGCTTCTCTAAGCGCCTCCATCAAACGGTCGAATCCGAAGGCAAACCCGACCGCAGGAGTCGGGGGGCCGCCGAACAACTCAATCAGTTTATCATATCTACCCCCGCCGCATACCTGGTTTTCAGCTCCCAGGCCGCTGACCCTCATCTCGAAAACCATGCCGGTGTAGTATTCCAGACCGCGGCCTAATCCTAAATCAACATTATAATCCAGCTTAAAACCATCAAGCAGTTCGCAGATGGCGGATAACTCACGCAGGGACTCCAGCGCCTTATCATGTCCCTTAAGCAGCTTTTCTGCCTTATCCAATACGCTGGCTTCCCCCTTAAATGTCACAAGCTCGGATATAACCTCATCGCCTCCGGCCTTGACCACCCTATCCTCTTTACCCGTGTCCAGGTAAAAAATTATGTCATCCTGTGTGCTATCAGTTAGCCCCAGAGCATTCATGTAACCCCTTAATACGCCGATATGGCCTACATCAAGCGAGTAATCAAGACCCAGGCATTTCATGGATTCACAGGCTAACGCTATGACCTCAGAATCGGCCCCGCAACAATCGGCTCCCATAAGCTCCACACCCATCTGCCAGAACTCGCGGTACCTTCCCCTCTGCGGTCTCTCATAGCGGTACATGGGGCCGTAATAATAAACCTTAACCGGTTTCTTTTTCTCCCTCAGCGAATCCACAAACATCCTGGCCACGGAAGCAGTAGCCTCAGGCCTAAGACACACCTCCCGGCCTCCCTTGTCTTTGAACACATACATATGCTCTCCTATCTCCTCACCTGATTTGACCTTAAAAAGAGCCGAATGCTCCAGTGTAGGGAAAACAACCTCCCGGTAGTTATATCTTCTGAACAAGGATTCAAGCCTTTTTTTCGCATGATTTCTCTCATGCACCACCTGAGGCGGAAAATCCCTGGTGCCCCTGGGCCTATCAACAATCATCCTAAATAAATATACGTGACGGGACAATAAAATAGATTAAATCTTATGGTATCTGCTGAAAGAATCAGCTAGCTCCAAAACCAGTTTCCTGGTTTCCTCCATCAGCTCCCCCCCGATAACATAACCGCTTGGTTCGCCGAGCAGGGATTTCAACACCTCATATGTGGATTTGGATAAGGCATCTAAATCATATCCTCCCTCTGATTCAACGAAAATCCTACCCTCGCATAATCTATCAGCTAATTCCATGAATAATTCACTCATCACCGAATAACCTTTTTCGGTGAGATTAATACTGCCGAGGGGGTCGTTTTTATGGGAGTCCATACCCGATGATATGATGATGAGCTCGGGTTTGTAGCTTTCAGCAAGTGGTGTGACGAACTCTTCAATAATGTACTTGTAGTCTTTATCCCCTGAGCCGGAGCAGACCGGGATGTTAACAGTGTAACCCTCTCCTGGACCTTCACCCAATTGTTTGATGAACCCTGTTCCCGGGTAGATGGTGCGCGGGTTCTGGTGTATTGAGATATTCAACACCGTGGGGTCGCGCCAGAATATGGACATCGTTCCGTCGGCTGTGTGTATATCCCAATCGAAAATCATTATCTTTTTGAGTTTATACTTATGCTGCAGGAATCTGACGGCCACGGCCACGTTGTTGAAGTAGCAAAACCCCGCTGCCTCGCTTGCTTTAGCATGATGTCCCGGGGGTCTGACCAGGGCGTAGGAGTTGTCATATGAGCCCTCTAAAACAACATCGCCTGCGGTAATAACCCCGCCTGCGGCCAGCAACGCTATCTCGAAGGTTGTTTTGCTAACGTATGTGTCTTCTGTTATCCTGTATCCTCCGCCGTTGCTGTAGTATCTGATCATTTCAACGTAATGAGGTGTGTGAACCCGCTCCACATCCTCAAGAGAAGCAGCATGCGGCTCGGTAAGGCCTAATTTATCCATTAACCCGCTTTCCTTCAGGTATTTTATCGTCTCGCTTAAACGCTCAGGCCTCTCCGGGTGAAACTTTCCTGCATTATGCTTCAGGTACTGCTCGGAATATATCAATGCTGTTTTATTCATCTTCCCTATCTGAACGAATCCAGAGTCATCTGCTTTCCTAAACCCTTAAGCTCGTCCTCGGAATAGTCGAAGGCCTCAAGTATCCTCATAACAGCCGGTAAAAGCTGGTTGTTTATGTAGTAGTCTGCGTCATAGTCGCCTTCTTCAACCAAATCAATAACCCTGGCTCTGTCACTTATACTATCACCCTTCCTGGTTATTATATATGTTACAATGCTTCCCTGTTTGTAGTCGAAACCATGCCTTAAGGCTTTTTTTGCCGCGATAATATGCGGCCCGGGCTGTACGTAGTCTCCCAGTTCCCTTGTTATCTGGGTGTTAATCGCTAGTTTTTCTAGAGGGACAGCGCCTTCCTTTATTTCGGCCACAACCTCCTTTACAATATCGGCAGCCTTCTTGTGGTCTTTATCGCTGAGCAGGGTATTTAAAACCCTCCTTTGCGTGTCTTTAACTATCTCAGACCAGTCTCTTCTCCGGGTCTCCAATCCCTTAACAGACAGCATCCCGTGCTCGTCCATCAAAGCATATCTTTTTTTGGTGATGAAAATGCCTCTGGGATAAAACCCCTCAAACTCAAGCTCCATGTCCCCTGGCAGCATGTTGTTTATTTCTTTAAGAAAATTTTTTGCTTTCCGCATGATATCATCCCTTAAATCCAGCTCATCCAGGGTGAGATAAACAGAGTCGGTGTCCCCGTATATCACCCTGAAACCGCTTGCTCGGGCTTTTATAATGGTCTCGTGAATATAGTGCCTTCCCAGGGCGGCAATAGCCTCAGCGCACTCGTGCGAATACCATCTGGCTCTCGGGAAACCAAAATAACCATACATGGAGTTCGCCAAAAGCTTTAAAGCCTGTTGCTCCACGTTAAGTAGGCTTTTTTTCTGGGGGTCTTTTTCTTCACCCAGTTTATTTTTCACCTCCACTCTCTTAGCGACCAGCGCACCCAATACCGATGGGATGAAACCGTCTTTTTTCTCGCAGAAATAATGCCCGGTAGGTGATTTTTTTCTCTCGCCCGAGCAGCAGTCGCAGTCTATCGTAGAGCAGTCGATGTTATATGAGGTTATTATGCTCGGATAAAGAGAGCGGAAATCAAACAAAATAATGTTATCGTGCACTCCCTTAATCGGGTCAACGACGTAGGCTCCCACATAGCTTTTGGTTTTGCGCTCGTCAAAAATCCGCTCAGAGGGTTTATTGGGTACCAAAATATTTCTTTTATATGCTTCCCCGACCAAAAGATGCTCGACCTTCTGCCCTGAGGCGCTGCGTGAGCATTCATACACTGGCAGCCTTATCAAGCGGGAGAGCTCATACTGTAGAGGCAAAAGCGAGAGCGCTATCCTCAGGGTAGCATCAGCATCGCTCATAGAGTAGCCGATAAACTCACCAAGCTTAACCGGGTCATCCGAGTCCCATATCCTGTGCATATCCGCTGCTTTAATATCGGCTTTTATCTGGTCAAACAGCTCAAAATAAACGTCTTCGAGCCTGTATCTTGGGAGATTAAAAAGCTGCCTGCAGACCGGATACATGTCCACGTGGGGTCTGCCCCTCACCCTGGCGCCGAAATTCATACCCCTTCTCTCCAGCTTCACCTTCGCATTATTTAATCCCAGAGAAGGCGTTATGTTGTGGAAAGAGCATCTATCCTTCAGGTAGGGGAAATCGAAATTATCCCCGTTGTATGTTACAATAATGTCTATTTTTCTTTCCCTGACTGTTTCAATAAATTTATATATCATCTCTTTCTCTGATTCAACTTCAACCAGATAATCAAGGCCCAGCTTTTTGCCTTTGGTGGACCACACCCTACGCAGTCCCTCGTTGTCTGCGTAGCTTA
The DNA here is from genome assembly GCA_002254405.1 of Candidatus Altarchaeales archaeon ex4484_96. Classification (GTDB taxonomy): domain Archaea; phylum Altiarchaeota; class Altiarchaeia; order IMC4; family QMZM01; genus EX4484-2. The sequence continues at coordinate 1,383 of NJDH01000049.1, read as the reverse complement.
TCATCAGAATAGGGTCCTTTTCTGCTTTAGGTTCGCCTCTTGCGTTATAGACTTCCATGTCAAATGACGCAACATTCAACCCAATCTCCTTGGTATGCTGCATGGGGATTATCCCTGAGTCAATGATGTATCTCTGGGCGAACGGCAAATCAGCCTCTCTGACCTCCTCGCATCCATCAAGTCCTTTAATCTCCTGGCGCAATGAAGGCACATCCCTGGGTTGCTTAACGTTTATCCTCAAAACCTCCCTTTCAGCTCCACGGTCTAATCTGACCTGTTTTTCGACCCCGGATACGTTATCGAATTTCTCTATAATTTTTTTTAACCCCGCGATATCTTCTTTAGCTGTTGCATAGAAATAGGGGCTGAAATCCGTTACCTCCTTGATTTCTGAGCCTTCTCTGGTCTTATAAAATAACCTAATAGCAGGCTTATCACCTCTTAGGGTGTAGCTGGCATCCAAAAGGCATTTCATCAGTAATGTATATGATACACTGAATAAATTACCTTTTTATGCCAAAAAAACAAATAAATCAATATGCCAATGGGTCACTGCGAAATATGCGGTAAATACGCTGTAGTGCACAAATGCGCTTTCTGCCATAAGATGGTCTGCCCAGCACACTTCGACTTCAATCGGCATCTTTGCACTAACTGCTCTGCAACACCCTCCACCGGAACATGCAATATCTGCGGCAATAGCGGCCTATTAACTAAATGCGTTGTATGCGGTAAACGAGTCTGCCCGGAGTGCTTCCTCAACGACCGCCAGATATGTATGGAATGTAGAGACCTCTACTTCAAAAAGGGATTAATCGACCACAATAAGTCTGGCAAAAGTTAAGAACCCGCTATGACCCAGCATCCTGCTTTTAGGCCTTACGGTTCTCATATCCCACTCCCTGCTCAAACACTCAAGAGTAGTCTGGTGAAAGACATCAAGCACATCACATAACTTCTTCGACTGCTCTATCGAGGGGGAATAAGAAACCAGAAACCCACCCGGCTTCAGGGCACAGCGCGCATGCTCAACCACCCTCCAAGGCTCGGGCAAATCAAGGGTAATCAAATCCAGGTCCCTTTCCTCTATGCCATCGTAGATGTCACATTTTTTAAGTTCGATGTTATCTATCTGCGCTTTGCTGATGTTTCCTTCAGCTATTTTCGCGAAATCATCTCTTATCTCATAGGTAACAAGCCTCTCGGGATAAACGAGATTAGACAGATACATCGCCATAATACCTGAGCCGGTTCCGGCATCAACCACCCGGTATCCCGAGCACACCCCAGTATATGCGCTAATCAATCCAAGGTCTTTCAGTGTCACGCTCTGCGGGCCTTTCCTGGCTTTCCTCAAATAGTCGGTTGAATCCGGTTTAAGGA
>NJDH01000048.1 GCA_002254405.1 Candidatus Altarchaeales archaeon ex4484_96 | reverse complement strand
GTTGGGGTGAGCATAACAATCACGGTCCTGGAACTAGCGAAAACAAAAGAACCAAACCTCAATAAAAGCCTAAGCAAGGTGGGGAATAAATTCAGCCGCAACCCCCTCATCCTATCGATAATAGCGGGTTTGATACTGTCGCTCAGTGGAATAAAAACACCAGATTACCTATCCACCACCCCGCATATGCTGGGTAAAACAACATCAACCATAGCAATATTCATGCTTGGATTAGTACTTTATGGTAGAAGCTATAGCAGCATAAAGCAGGCAGGATTGCTAAGCCTTCTACGCATACTGCTGCTTCCGGCAATAGCATACATAATATACGCTCATCTATTCAGCCTGCCGTCGATGGAAAAACAGGTGCTAATTTTAATGCACGCGATGCCGGTAGCAATATCGCTGATGGTTTTAAGCGAAAGATACAGATTCGAGCAGGAAACAATATCAACGCTGCTTCTGATATCATCAACAACCACAATAATCTATCTCCCCCTGTGGCTTATTATTCTTGGATCGGGCTAGACAACTAAACCATCTCTGATATGGATTTCGCGGTCGGCTTTAGCTGCTATCGCCTCATCGTGGGTGACCATCACCAAAGTCTTAGACTCCTCCCTGTTAAGCCGCAACAAGAAATCCATAATCGATGAACCTGTTTTCGTATCAAGATTGCCGGTGGGCTCATCCGCTAAAATAATCTTTGGGTTGTTGGCTAAAGCCCTGGCTATCGCAATCCTCTGCTGCTGCCCCCCAGACAGCTCAGAAGGCCGGTTAGCTCCCTTATCCTCTAAATCCATCAATGAAAGAAGCTTTTCAACCCTTTTTTTACGTTCACTGCGACCCAACCCCAAAAATCTCATGGGCAACGCAATGTTCTCGAAGGCAGTCATGGACTTAATCAAATTAAACTGCTGGAAAACAAAACCAAGCTTCTCCCTTCTCAATCGGGCTTTCTTATTGTCGCTTAAAGAATTAATATCCGCACCCTCAATATAAACATAGCCAGAGGTAGGTGAATCAAGACAGCTTAAGAGATTCAATAAAGTAGACTTCCCTGAACCGGATGGGCCCACGATACTCACATAATCACCTAAATCGATATGTAAATCCAGACCCCTAAGTGCCTTGAACTCGTTGGGCTGCCCCACATTATATGTTTTGACTAATTTCTCGCATCTTATTTCGCCGTCACTCATAACGCAACACCTCGATAGGGTCAAGGCGGGACGCAGACCAGGCAGGATACAGGCCAGCCCCGATACCCAATATAAGAGAGAATACTACTGCAATAGCCACAAGCTCCATTGTTATTATCGTGTTAAAGGAGGTGTATTTTGTTATCAGGGAACAAGCGCCGTAACCTAAAGCCAAACCTATTGTTCCGCCAATCAGGCTCAGAAAAGCCGACTCCTCAAGAACCTGCACCAGTATATTGGTTGTTGTAGCACCAATAGCCTTCATTATACCAATCTCACGCTTGCGTTCCATAACCGACATAATCATCGTGTTTATTATGCCAATCCCCCCAACCAGTATAGAGATAGCACCGATACCATAAACAGCCATCTGGAGTGTTCCAAGGGTCTCCTGCAGACTTCTAACCACCTCCAATGGAGAGAAAGCGCGCAGGTCATCAGAGTACTCGTTTAATTCATCTGTTACCTGCTCAACCAGGTCCACGTCAGATAACTTGACCTTCAGGCGCTCAATCGAATAATCATCTTCAAGCTCCTGCATGGTTTCCAGGGGAACGAAAGCAACATCATCCACCTCAGAGTCACCTGTCTCCTCAAGCACTCCCACAACCTCGAAATAAAAGCTTTCCGTTGACTCATCATCATCCTCGCTTCGCTCGTACTCTATCTCATCACCTACGTTCAGGTCCTGGCTTTCAGCAAGTGATGCACCCAACAAAACAACATAATCGCCTGAATCAGATTCCTCGATTTTACGCCCATCCTCCGCTATAATATTTTCGCCCACCATATATTTGAGGTCCTCGGGATAAACGCCGGTGAAAGAAAGCATCCCCCCGAATCCCCCCCTCATACTCATAAAACCCCCACCACCTCTCATAGCCTGGCTGATGCGGTATTCGGTGATAGGTACAACGCTTGCAACCCCCTGGATTCCTGTTATCTCCTCTATAAGGTCGTCTTCTATGCCCTCATCATCGTCACCCGTATATGAGACGTCGATTACCCCAGCTATGTCCCCGAACTGCTGCTCTATCTGATGGTTTAATCCCTCCCCGATAGCGCCAAGCGACAGAATCAAACCTATTCCTATGGCTATGCCCAATGTTGTTAGGAAACTCCTAATCTTCTGCCTGAAGACATTGCTTAAAGCTACATCAATCATCTTCTACCTGCTTTTATACCAACGGAATCCCCTGTATCCGGCGTAAACCACAAAAGCTACTAATATGACATAAAAGCCCATGGTTGTTAAATCCAATCCCCCATTACCTGCCCTCTGAGTTCTATCACTGTAAGAGGTTGAGGTGAATCCTGTTGAGCCGCCAACCGTAATCGGCTCCCTTTGGGTTACTCTCTTGTTTCCGGGGCCATTGTATTCGAGCAACAATATCGCTGGCCCGGATAGTGACGCATCAAAGTTGAAGGTGGTTTGCTTGGTTGCCTCAATATCAGCCTTGTATTCAACGTATCTTTGAACCTGGGACTCGTTTGTTATCATACGGGCTTGAGGGGTTTGCTGGTTTTCCTCTGAGGATACGTCATCGGTTGGGCCACCACCCATCATACCTGGGAATCCACCGGGCATCCTGCCCCCTCCAGCACCCATCCTTGAGGTTTCAGAACCTGTTTCCGAGTCCGATACCATGGACCCAAGCCCCGTCATTAATGTAGCCTTAACCCCTTCTGCCGCTCTTGTGCCGACATTAGCTATCTCTATTTTAACCGAACCGCTTCCCCCCTCGACCTTGATAACCTCCAATAGTACTTCGCCGCTCACATCCAAGCCAACATCTTTCGTAAGGCTATATGAGGTGCCTGAAAGCTCATAGTCTATTGTTAGCGTAGTGGCATATACCTGTGTTTCCGCATCCAATCCAACAGCAACATCAAACACCGCGTTAACCAGCTGCCCCGCACCAACAACACCCAGGTACTTTTCCTGCGTATCCACGGGAGTGAAGGGGTCTTCAAGCGCAAGAGTGAGAGACACATCATCTGCTGCAACAGAGCCGATGTTCATAAGAGTTATATTAACCACCACATTATCGCCGGGACCCATTGGTTCATAGCTTACCTCCTTGATTTTGAAGTCCACACCCACTTCCTCAACAATCAAACCAACGGATAGGTTATCCGTTAACCGATCACCTGAGCCGTCAAGATAGGAGAGCGCTAGATAGGCATTACATATGCCTGAATCCTCGGGCTTAACATCAAAGGATAAGCTGAAAGCAGTATTAGCGTCCACATCCCCGATATACTGTCTGCTTGCGCCCACAACATCCAGGCAGGAGGATGAAAGCTCGGCTATCATCCCTTTAACATCAGATAAACCCTCAACCTCAAGGACCAGGGTGTTTATGCTGTCCTTGTATAGGGTTTTTTGCTTGAGTGTTACCTGAAACAAGGGCTCACCTAAGATTGTTACTGGAATCTCCCAGCTGGTTTTCTGGTTGTAGACGGGATCGCCTTCAGAGTCAGAGCCATGATATTCAATATCTACCTTAATCCCGGTTAAACCAGAAGCCGCATCATCATTAACCTTAATCCACACGGGTATGGTCCTGGATTCATCCGAGGCAAGGTTGCCCAAGTAAAGTTTCTTATCCACGTTAATTCTGGCTGAACTATGTACCCACACCTCAACGTTATGAGCCCTGTAGTCTCCGCTGTTTTCTACAACCAGATTCAATATCTCGGTTTCACCCGGCTTAAGAGATGAATCAAGCTCTGTTGAATCAAAATCCACAATCACGCTCGTCGGTTTAGAACTGCCTGAGGCGGCATAAGCCATCATCGAAATGGTCGAAAGCAATACAAAAAAAACCACATAATCGATTAATCCTTTGTTTTTCATTTTTTATTCTTGTTTCATGTTTATATCGGGTTTTCCGGGAGGCATACCCCCCAGATTATCATGCATCCTTTTTGCCATAGCCGCATGTATCTCCTCTGCGCTGGCGTTATCGGATAGATTAAGTTTAAGCCTTAACTCCGTCAAGTTCATATCCCCCCTACCATCCGGGGGGATAGGTGGATGAGTCGCATTCATATCCCAACCCCCGGTCCCGGGCATGGGAGGATGAGTCACGTTCGCATCCCAGCCTCCTTCTTCGGGCCCGGGTGGATGTGTTACGTTATGGGTGTCATAGTATCCCATCCTTGAGAGTGATTTGCATCCGCTCCAGAATCCAAAGCGTCATTCCCGTCAGCTAAACCTTCCGTATCTTCTGTTTTTTCGCTGTTAATACATCCGAGCGCCAAAATTAAAATACCAGTAAATAAAAAAAATTCAATGTATTTCATAAACATTAGATTAGGTGAAACCAGATAAGATTAAATATGAAACACCCGTAACAAAAAATGAAATAGCCTCTTAAGCTGTTTATTAATTATTTTGATAACGGGTTGATAAAAAAACGCGCATGCTAGATTACATGAACGAACACAAGATAGCATAAATAATATTAAAAACAACATCAACCAGTCAACTAACAGGATATCACGCCTCATTTTCATATCTCTATTTTCGAGAAAAACCAAGCACCCACCAGATTCACCAAAACAGATAAACCCATCAGAACAGCTAAATCAAGGGTTAAGCTAAAAGAGAGCGTCCCCGTTAAAGTAGCACGAAGGCCGTCAACACCATAGGTTAATGGATTCAGCAAAACCGCAAACTTGATAACAGAGGGTAATCCATCAATCGGGAACAATGCGCCGGATAGAAAAAACATGGGCATAATCAATAGATTCATTATCATAGGGAAAGCCTGCATGTCATCTATCCTGGATGCTATGGCTGTTCCAAAGCCCGTAAGAAAAACAGAAACAAGAAACATGAAAAAAATCGCTGGCAAAACAGCATACCAGGAAACAGGCCTGAAACCGATAAACAGGGTTAAAAGCAAAACAACAAGACCCTGGATTACGGAAATAGTAGCCCCGCCCAGAGTGCGTCCAACCATGATGTCGGTCCTGGATATCGGAGCAACCAACGTCTCCTTGAGGAAACCGAATTTTCTATCCCAGACCACCTCAATGCCCGTGAACATCGAAGTGAACAATATAGTCATCGCAACGATTCCTGGAACCAGAAACTCCATGTAATCCACCCCACCAGCTCTCTCGAATACGGGGCTGAAACCAAACCCGAATGCAATCAGAAACAAAAGCGGCTGCCCTATTGAACCAATCAGCCTGGGCTTAGACCTCCAGTAACGCTTCAGCTGCCTAAGCCACATCACATATATTGTCTGAATCATCTACGCACCCTCCGCCTCAACCTCATACGGTCCATTGAGGAAGCATTCTCTTCCCTAATCGAGCGCCCTGTTAACTGCAGAAACGCCTCCTCAAGCGAACCAGTGGATGTTGAATCCATTATCTGCTCAACCGACCCGAGGATGATGATTTTACCGTGATCTATTATCGCCACCCGATTCGCTACCTCCTGTGCTTCCGTCATATAATGGGTTGTGAAAAAAATAGTCATCCTGTTATTTAAGTTCAGCTCCCGAATATGCTCCCAGATGTTGTTGCGGGTCTGAGGGTCTAAACCTAGTGTCGGCTCGTCCAGAAACAATATCCTTGGATGATGTATTAATCCTCTTGCAATCTCAAGTCTCCTTTTCATACCCCCAGAATAATATTTCACGTAATCATCTCTCCTATCCCATAAATCAACCATCTGCATCAGGTTTTTTATGCGTCTGGTTCTTGTTTGCTTATCCACGCCATAGAGCACGCCGTGAAACTCCAGGTTCTCATAGGCTGTTAGCTCTTCGTCTATGCTTTGATCCTGAAATACTATTCCAAAAGACCTGCGGGTGTCATCCTGTTGGGTGAGGGGATTAAATCCGTTAACAGAAATCCTGCCTGAGTTGGGTTTAAGAAGCGTTGTGAGCATCTTTATTGTCGTTGATTTGCCCGCGCCGTTTGGGCCCAGAAAAGCGAAAATCTCACCCTCCCCAACACTAAATGATATGTTATCTACGGCCGTGAAACCATCGAATTTCTTGCTCAGGTTAGATACATCAATCATGTTCATTTTAATCCAGTTGCTTCAAAGAGTATAAGCATTCCGAAAGC
>NJDH01000012.1 GCA_002254405.1 Candidatus Altarchaeales archaeon ex4484_96 | reverse complement strand
CGCCCCCCCGCCCGAGTCCGAGCCGGCAATCGATAAAACAGTTTCCCTCATAAAAGATAAATAAGATAAGAGATTAATTATTTCAATTAATCGAAATCATAATCCCATAGGGTGTAGGTGTGGTCTAATTCGACATTATTAAAAAAAATCTTGCCATAGCTTCCCTTCCCTGGATTCCACTGCAGCTGAACCGGCAACGGCGTGTCGTTGGGCTTCCAATCATAGAGGTCTATTATGTTACCGTGTAGGTGTATTGATTTAACCTTGATTTCCGACCCGACTTTCTCAACAACCACATCCAATGTAATCTGCGAATCCTCGCTTGTGTTACCCATGGCCACGAAAAGATAACGGTCCAGGAGCTTGTGCCTATGGAAGTCGATAACACCATCCACACTGTCGGTGAAAGAGTAGTCAGCAGAGGATGAAATAAAATGATTCAGAATTACCGGTGCGTTCTTGTCAAGAACAGAATCTATCGCATCGGCTAATGTTGCTGAATCATATATTTTGAGTGCGGGCTTGGATGAGGGATCATAGGTTAGCTTGTCGACATTATTCCCCGAGCCAAAATCCGCTCCCACAGGATAGTCCAGATGGTTATAGGTGTACTGGACGGTCGCCGAAGATATTGTAGGATTAAAGTCCGAGTCAGGGGGTGCAAAAGTGAATCCGAAAAACCTATTGAGGCTGTATGCTGCGAAATCGCTTACCACATCAAAGGTGTTTACGAGGGTATTAACTGCGTCTTTCACATCATCTATGTCCTCGTTTGTTATAGCATTGATTATTTTGATGTTTTCTGTGTCCAATCCCTCGTTTATTCTCCGTGTGAAAACATCCTTCCAGGGTTCCTTCCACACACCCACCACCTCCATGTCCTCAAGGTGACCGTTACTGTTTGTGTCAAGTCCCACCTCGATACAGTAGTGTTTAATGGCTTTGTATGTTCCATGAGGAGGTATGTTAAAAATCGATTCAATATCTATGTGTTTCCCTGCTTGTGGGGTGAAATCGAAATCAACCTCATCGCCGCTTGAGGGGAAAGCACCCTCTGTTATGGTATCGCCTCTAACCCAGTCATCATCTACAGCCCTAACCTTCCACATGGCCATCGAGCGTATAGTATCATCCACAGCGACCTTGATGGTGCCTTTCACGACACCATCGTCTTCAACTGCCATGATAATCAGGTCCTCACGGCGCTCTACGGGGATGTAAGTCAATATCTCCCCTAGAATAGTAGCCCGGTTGTAGGTGTTGTCTCTCTCCCAGATATCCAGTATTTCAATATCCCCCTCGGTAATGTACAGGAAAGGCACCGGCTGTATGCAGTCGTCTTCATCCAAGGGCTCTGTTGGATTAAGGGTTATCGTCCCTTTGATGTATACTTCGGTAAATGTTACGGGGGTGGTGCATATGAAGGTAACCGCAGATCCCTTGGTGAGAGTGTATTCTTTCTGTAAGGCAGAGCCCTCATCTTCAGCGCAGCTTATGTCCCCTAACCCCTCAATGTTCCATTTGGCGTAAGCCTGGTAGTTGTAGTTGTAGTTTTTTTCTGCAGGCACGGGGACAGTAATCTTTGTGTCAGCATATACCGTACACACAATCACCAGTAAAGCCATAAAATACATTATTTTTTTCATAAGCTTACACCTCCTCCACGGTAACCCCCTCTGTTATTGGCTCAAGATACACCCCGCATATTTCGATTTCGGTAGTGCATTCTCCCTCACAGCAGTAGTAGCCTTCACCACAATCATAAGGCAATGATGTGCAGTCGATATATTCGCTGCAGGGATTTGGCATGCATTTGCCGCCTTCCTCAATGCACTGTGATACAGGTGGGTTCCAGATTATTTTAACCAACTCACTAGCCGCTCCGATGATGATTAAACCCATTATCACGTAAATCATGCATCTTTTCGATTTCTCCTTTGAATCCACATACTCTGCTGTGATAAACCTGATGGCGCATACCGTGAAAATCAACGCAGCGAATGTGATGGAAGCATAAAGCAGAGCCTCATATAAGCCCATTATACCAAGATTAAACCCGCATTTGCCCTCACACACCTGCTTGCATCTTTTAGGCGCAAGCTCGCTTCCATGGAAATCATGCCCTCCGTTCTCGCAGTAGTCCGCACAGCATGCCGGGCAGTCCTCAAAAAGCATACCGCAATTGGCATATCCCCCGCAGACCCCACCGCATTTAGCCAGACACTCATCTATGTTGTAGCTGTATTCCGTTATCTCAACCACACCACCAGGTGTGTTGCAGGTACAGGTGCATTGGACTGTTTTGCTGATAGCGCACCCGAGACCCAGACAATGGAACTCGCATTTTTCCACGCTCTCCTCGCAGGGTTCTCCCTTCCAGCACCAGCAATTTGTGCGCTCACAATCATCGGGGTCGGTTGAGGGATTTTTTGGCTGAAAAAAACACACAATGGTTCCACCAATATCCTTGCAGTATGTGGACTTCATCAGGGTCGCCAGACATGCACTTTCAAAATAAATGTAGTCTAGTTCCTCATCACATAATTCAGCGCAGGTTGCAGCTGAAACAGAGTATGTTATGAATAATAATATAAATGATAAAGCTAATGCTTTAACGGAGTTCCTCATAAATATTTATTTGGATGAGCTCACATATAAAGCGCAGATAGGTGATTATTCGAGTATCTTTATTTTACAGCCCGCATCCTGAAGTGTATGTAAATCCGCGCTGGTTATCCTAAATGTTATGCGGTTTGATGCTACACCCATCACCTGGCCGTTTACGGTTACTCCAGCGCATGTCAGCCTAAGCGTGCTGCCGGAAGCAGAGGGCACCCCGTTTCTCGAATCCACGATTATATCCACGTAATCCCCGGTCCAGCATTCAACCCAGAGACACGGATTACATTCACAGGAGGATGGAACCTCATAATCATCGCACTCGTCTATGCCCTTGGAGTCCAGGAAAGGATAAAGACACGATATCGCCTCGCCGCAGTTAGAGCATGAATACACCAGGTTGAAGTTTTTTAGATAAGCATAACCGTGCTCAATACAGTACTGGTAGTCTGCGTTTATGACCGAGTAATCTATGGTGATAACGCATCCGCCCTTGAAAAGGCAGGGGTTTCTGTTGCATAAGGGGCATATTCTTCCATCATATTTCCATTCATCCTCGGGATAGGAGGTAGGGTAATCCTCGCAGTCATCTATTTCAGAGCAGGGCAGGCATGGCCCTTCGGTTGTGGTGGGATCCCCCACCCAATAGCATACTCCATAATCCTGCTCGCATTCCTCATACGTCCCGTAAGCCGAGCAGTCTACCTCGGGGGTGTAGCGGAAAATCTCAACATGATCGCACCATTCAACCCTGACGCAGTGTGTCCCGGGTGTTTTCGGGAAATCACTTGAAGTGCATTTTTTATCATCCAGAAAACCCGGGGCCGTCAATGACACGCTCTGGCCTTCACCGCAGCTTACGGGGGTGAAATCCCCAACGCAGTTATCCTGGTAGCTCCATTTCACGTCATCCGTGCACCCGCCGACTCCTGTGACAATGATATCTATTGACACATAAGTGGGGTCCCACTTGAAATCAGTGAAATCAATGTAAAGGTCGTCCTTGAATGCTGAGCTTAATGTAACCTGCATTTTGGTTATTCGGCACTTGCTTTTAGCCCCGCTGCATGTTATGCTATAAACCCATGAGCCCTCGCTTGCCGTGAAATCGATTATAAAATCCTGGCACTCAAAACACCACCCCCCAACAGAGTATTTCCCCTGCTGCCCTATCTGCATGTCACCTACATCAACTGTATCCTCTGTCTTGCAGGATTCCAGGGGGAAAGGGGCTTCATGTTTAATGTATAATTTGACGTCATGTGTTGGAAGCCAGTCGTCCCGGTATGTGAAAGCCAGTACGCCATCATCTATGCTTGCCTCAAGCAAATCAATATATGGCACGACCTTAACCGTCTCCTCGGTGGGCTGATAAAATAAGTCAACTGAGGCAATCGCCAGCCCCATAATAATCAACCCAGCTAAGACCATAATCATGCAGTTTTTAGATGAGTTCCTGGTTGAGGGGTCGTTTGATAGAATAAACCTGATGCCGCATAAAACGAAAAAAATCGCTGCAATAATTATGACCGTGTTGATGAAGAAACTGCGCAGCTCGTATACCACCAGGTTTTTCTCGCATGTGCGGGTGCAGGATTCCCGACATTTACTCATAATCTTGCTCATCTCGGCGGGCAAAGGAGAGGGTAATCCGCTTAGATACCCGTTTATGCCTGCTCCATCACAGTATTCGCTGCAGCAGGAGGTGCATTCTTCCCCATCCATCCCGCATGTCGCATAGGTCCCGCATGCCCTGGATATCGTGTACAGGCATTCTTCAAGGGTGTTCCCGGCATGATATATCATGTGGTCTTCTGTGGGGTAATTGCTGCATTCGGTGCTGCAATGGATGGGTGCGGCTATCTGGGGTTCCCCCATATCGAATATGTCCAGGAACTGCTGTGAGCCTGCGAGAGAAGCCAGCAGCAGTAAAACCAACAAAATCCTCTTTTTTTTAATCATCCACCCCATCCTCATTAGAGTATTACGTTAACAGCGATTATATATCACCGCTTCATGAACCAAACACATGCACCTCCTTGAGCGTGGAGTCATAGACGATTTCTATTTTACTATAGTCCTTCTTTAAGTAGTCCCCTACAGGTATAACCTCGAATATATTATTCCAGTCGTCTTGTGGCCCGGCTGGGTCCCCGCAGGTGGTGCAAGCTATGAAATACTTTTTTAGGTCTACTTCATCAAACATCAAACCCTCCTCCCAGGATGCGGTATCCACCTCAGCACATGGAACATCCACAGTGCTCGTGTAGCTGGTATCCCAGCAGTTCATAATCTGGTATGCCATGTCTATAACAACCTGTGAGCTCGCTCCGGTGAAGTCATGGGTGTATGTGTCCTTGATTACTTCACCGTTTTCTTCCTTCAGGCGTATGTAGTAACCCCCTGTATTGGCTGAGAAAACCCCGGTTAACTCTATGGTATCCTGTGCGCCGGCGAATAAATTACTCCAGCTGAAATCAGGTTCCTCGTCGAGTTCAACCCCTTCCTTGCTGTAGAGATAAAGCCGGTATTCGCCGTCGATGGTGTCGTCGTTTTCGAACAACACATTAAGCTTGATGTAACCAAGGTCGCTTCCGTCCATGTGCAGCTCATTCTGAGCCACCGTAAGTATTTTCCCCCCGATATCCGCTGTGCTGCATAAGCCGTCGTCGCTGGTTTTGGAAACAAAAACCTCATCCACCATCGTTGTATCATACTTGATGCACACCAGGTCACTACCCCAAGAACTTGAAAGCGAACCGGATTTGAAATCCAGCTTATCCGCTACATCATCCCTACCCAGTATCTGCTCAAGATAATCCTCAACGTTTTGCTGGGTTACGCTAACAGAAGCGTCCCAGCCGCTGATATCTATCTTCGGGCATACGGTATCCGCTCCATACTGACTGTCCCAGCAGTCCCTTGCCGCTTTTGCGATAAGCTCGACCTCGGGACCCAGTCCCTGGGCGCTGCAGATTGGTTCCTCGCTGGATTTCAAGACAAAAACCTCATTAACAAACGACGTATCATAGTATATGCATGCGCTGTCGCCGAATCCGCTTCCCACCTCCCCGCTTTTGAAGTCAACTGAAACATCCTCTTCGCCGTTGAAACGCAGATAATTGTATACGCTGGTCACGGTAACGCCCACATCAGCGGGCCAGCTGCTTAACTCGGATTCAGCTATCAGAGGCGGGCAGAATACATCATCAGCTCCGCCCATGCTCTCACCGATTTGCCAGCAATCCTTGACCCTGTATCCCAGCATGTCAATCTGCTGCTTTGAGCGGCAGTCCTTATCGCTTGAGGTTGGAAGCACTTCAACCTCAACCCCGTAATTCGTGGCCATGGGATCCCCCTCGAAGGTGCCATGGTCTTTCAGGCAGACAGAACCCATGTCCGAGGTTATCGTTCCCGCAGACCAGATTATTTTGCTGGCGCTGGCCGTAAGCGTGCCGGTTATGTCTTTTCTGCCTTTTGAATCGATGTAGTCTATCACATCATCTCTTGTAGCCGAGCCCACACAGTTTGATACGTCAACATTCCGGCAGGGGTAGATGAAAACACTCACACCATTCATCCCAGCATCATAGCAGCTTATTATCGCATCCCCTATGAGTGAGGCACACGAGTACCCTGGCCCCACGTCGGTGGGGAGGGTTATCTCATAGATTAATTGAACGAGCGGAATCGCCAAACCCACCACAATCAATCCAATAATTGCATAAATCATGCAGCCTTTAGCCTTATCCCGGGACTCGGGTTTATCCGATAGGATGAACCAGATGGCACAGACCGCAAACATCATGGCGGCGATGAATATGATGATGTACTTGATTGCCTCATATATTTCAACAAGCATGTTCTTGGAGTAACATGTTTTATGGCATGAATCTATGCACGAATCTAATGGTATTCCCTCCTCAAGACCTGAGAAACTACAGTAGACGTCACAGCAGGTAACGCAGTCCATATACTCAAGCGTGGGGCAGTAGGTCAATCCCCCGCAGGCGCGTCCGCAGTTTTCCATCCTGATTTCCAGAGTCGAGCCGATGCCGGACAATCCATTATCATAACACCAGCACTCGTATGTATCATATGGTGCAATAACAAAAGCAGATGCATACACGAGGATGAATAATAGTATGATTGTTTTGGATTTCATTGTTATGAATTCCGTCTTTGGATTATAAATCCGTTATAGATTCTATGGTTTCAGATGACTTTTAAACAACGCTATCTTATATATCAAGTATTGAAAAGATGAAGTATATTGTAGTAACAGGTGGGGTATTATCCGGGCTTGGTAAGGGAGTTACGGCCGCTTCCATAGGGCGCATACTCAAAGACAAAGGCTATGATATAGCCCCCCTAAAGATAGACGGATACGTTAACGTAGACCCAGGCACCATGAACCCCTACGAGCATGGTGAAGTATACGTTCTCGACGACGGCAGCGAAACAGACCTTGACCTCGGGCACTATGAGCGTTTTTTGAACACCGACCTAAGCGGGAAATCAAATATGACCACCGGGATGGTCTACCGTAGAGTAATAGAAAAAGAAAGAAAAGGAGAGTACCTCGGCAAAACCGTGCAAATAATACCTCACATAACAGATGAAATAAAAAAAAGGATTCGCACGTTCAAAAACGATGTTGTTTTAATCGAGGTGGGCGGGACAATAGGGGACATGGAGAACGCTGTTTTTATCGAGGGCCTAAGACAGCTGGCCCAGCAGACAGGTGATTTCCTGTTCATACACTTATCTTATATCCCGGTCATATTATCAGGGGAGCAGAAAACCAAGCCCACACAGCACTCAATTAAAGAGCTTCTTAGGTTGGGGGTGCAGCCCAGGATAATAATCGGCAGATGTGAGAATGAGCTAACCGAAAGCACCAAAAAGAAAATAGCTCTCTTCTGCGGCGTGCAACCCGATGATGTTTTAAGCAACCCGGATATCGATGACATATATGGTCTGCCGATGATACTGGAGAAGCAGGATTTAAGCAATAAAATAATCAAGAAACTGAATTTAGATCGGAAACCCACCTATACGTTCAAATATGAGAGCATCGTTAAAAAGATGCATGAATACAAGCATGAGGTTTCCATAGCCATAGTCGGGAAATACACGGGATTGGTTGACGCCTACCTCAGCATAAAGGAGGCCTTCAAGCATGCTGGTATGATAAACTCATGTAAGGTGAACATTAAGTGGGTTGAATCAGATGATTTAAGCCCGGAAGACCTATACGCATTCGATGGCATACTTGTTCCCGGAGGATTTGGCTCCAGGGGGTTTGAGGGCAAGATTAACTCAATAAGATACGCGAGAGAGGGTAAAATACCCTTTCTGGGCATATGCTATGGTCTGCAGTGCGCTGTTGTTGAGTACGCGAGAAACGTCTGCGGGTTGGATAAGGCAAACAGCACCGAAGTTGACCCTAAAACACAGCACCCTGTTGTGGATTTGATTCCCGACCAGAAAAACATCGACGAGATGGGGGGTACCATGCGTTTAGGGGCTTATCCCTGCAAGATAGAGAAGGGTACGTTAGCATACAGGCTTTATGAAAACGATAGGGTGAAAGAGCGCCACCGCCACCGCTGGGAGGTTAACCCCAACTATATTAGGATGCTTGAGGAGAACGGCCTGGTTTTCTCTGGTGTTTACCCTGAGAGGAATCTTGTGGAGATTATTGAGTTGCCTGATCACCCGTTTTTTATCGCGTCACAGTTTCATCCCGAGTTCAAGTCCAGGCTTGAGCGGCCTGCTCCTCTTTTTGTTGGATTGGTTAGGGCTGCGCTGAAAAGGAAGGAGGTTATTTCATGATTTGTTTTTTATTTGATTAATCGATATAATATAATATATATAATCAACACGATAATTATTTGCTGGTAGGAAAAGAAAAACTTATTATATATGATGAACAATATGTTTACCTACCCAGTAAGCCGGGAATAGATTATTCGCTTCTAAGCGTTTATAAAACCAAATTAAAGAAACCACCATCACATGAACACAGCAACAAAAACCAGAGAGGATGAAGCGCGAAAAACATGCGAGCACTCCAAGAAGATAAAAGACTACAGGAGAGGTGAGGTGTACTGCGCTAAATGCGGCCTTATACTGGAGAATACAGTCTTTGACTTCGGCCCCGAGTGGAGGGCCTTCGACACCGAAGACTCCTACAAGAGAAGCCGAACAGGCAGCCTTCTTAGGGACTGGAAGCTGAGCAAGGGACTGACAACAGAGATAGACCGATACGATAGGGACATCAAAGGCAGGGTCGTGCCCGTTGAGCGCAAAGCAAGCCTTTATAGGATGAGAAAATGGCAGAAAAGAAGCAGGATGGCTACTTCGCTGCAGAGAAACCTCTCGGTGGCTCTGCCGGAAATAGACAGGATGTGCTCTTATCTTAATCTCCCCAAGAACATGAAAGAGGAGATAGCACGACTATACCGTAAATGCGCGAAAAAAGGCGTGGTCAAGGGGCGCTCAATAGAGGGCATGGTAGCGGCAGTCATATACATAATATCAAGACAGCATCAATCCCCCATAATACTCGAAGAGCTTGAAGAGGTTTCCGGGGTAAGCAAGAAAAAAATCGGCAAATGCTATAAGAAAATAAGGCAAAACATCGAGGTAGAGGTCCCGATAAACAAGCCCGCAGACTATGTCTCAAGACTCGCCTCCAAGCTTGATGTCTCAGGAAAGACCATAGCCGAATCCTACCAGATAATAAAAGACGTGGAAGATAAGGGACTGGCCACCGGCAGAGTCCCCATCAGCGTCGCAGCAGCAGCCCTCTACATCGCAGGAGAGAAAACCAACGACCCTAAAATACCCAAAAAAATAAAAAGCATCCCCGGAGCATCCAGAAACATCATACGCAAACGTAAGGAAGAGATGGAGGAAGTAATAAAATAAAATCATATTTCCTCTGCCACACCCCTCTCAATCAAAACCCTCGCTGTCTTCTCAGGTAGAATAACCTCCTGATTCTCATCGAAGGGGCCGTAATTTTCCCCGTCAGACCCGGCAATCGAGGGCAGAGCTTTATTCAACCTCAAAAAAAGCATACCCTTCATCTTAGGTTTCCTATCCACGGTTTCTTTATCTTGTTTGTTTATATTTTGGGTTTCGGGCTTCTCTTCTGAGGGCAGATTATGGTATTCCCTCACCACGTCAACCAGAGCCCAATACAGTTTCTTCTCGGAGGCAAGCGCATTCAACGGCTCCGTGTCAAGGGAGCGCATAACCTGCATCAAAACCTTGTTTCTACGGCGTAAAGTGATATCCTTAAACATCCTCTCAACAGAATCCCGATGCTCGCCTTCTAGCTGGGATACTAGAGCCAAAACCCCCCCGTAAAAATCACCTTCTACATGAACCAATGAGGGGGTGTTTTTCTCGGAGCGATAAATGCTTTGAAGCTGAGCGTAGTTTAAAACCATCTTAACCGACTTATAGTATATAGGAATGTATAAATAACATCAATCAATAGTTTAATATAATAAGATGAGGAAAATTTTTTGTCTGCTATTGTTGGGCTTCCTGCTGCTGACCCAGGTCACGGCACAAGAGAACGCAATAATCTACGGTCATGTGCTAGATGAGAAAACAGGCGCCCCCCTGAATAACGTATTAGTTGAGATATTCGCCTCAGAAGACCCCGCGCACCCGGTAGTATCAGATTACACCAACGATAAGGGTTTTTTTAACTCAACGGTTGCGGGAAATAAAAACTATGAGATATACGTGCGATTGGGAGAAAAAAACCCCAAGCAAAGCGTGTACGTTACAAGCGGAGCAATCCAGGAGGTCAAGTTTATGGTATCCATGGAAACAATAAGCGAGATGGATATCATAGAACAACCCTATTTCCTGATATTCGTCGCTATAGCGGTTTTGGTCATCGGGGTTATATTATTCGATGAGTTATACATCAGACGCCGTAAGATATCCGCCCTCGAAACAGATAAAGAGAGGCTGAAAAACAAGATTGAATCCACCGTGGAACTTGATGAGGTATCAACCCTCGAGAAAAAAAGAGATAGAATAGAGCTTATGATAAAAATGGCTCAACTGAAATTCCATAAAAGACAGATAGACGATGAAAGCTTTCGCGAAATCGTAAGAGACAAACAAAAGGATTTAATCGAGATAGAAGCCCGCTTATCTGAGATAAGAAAAGAAAAAGAGAAACTAGATTCTGCGGGTTCTGATTCTGTGGTAGGCGTAGATAATCAGCAGAAGAGAGAATGACAATAAAATCCACATCGAGGGCTCTGATACAACGGTTTCATAGACTCTCTCAACAAACCCGTACACGGTGCTTTGAACCTCATTAACCACCCGGGTCAGGGGGGCCTCATCTATGTGCTTCACCCTCAGGGAACTAGTTAGGTTTTGTTGTATCTCATTGGATTTGAATTCAACAACAGCAGTATAGTTTCCTTCAGGCAATGAACGGTTGGATTTAATGCTCCAGCTGAAAAGATGCGTTTTGTTCACCCCTATTCGCTTCGCGTATGTGGACCCGTTTACCACATCAAAATCATCCGGTAATGTTAATCTGGCACTGACATTGGTGAGCTCTGAACCCCCGGCTCGCGCGTTAACGTACAGAACAAACAAATCACCTGCATTAATGCTGTCTGGTAATGATGCATTGAAGGTTATTGTGTGGTTTACTGCACAGGGCATACATGGCCCCCCGCAGTCCACACCCTCCTCGCCCTGGTTTCGCAGCCCATCATAGCATGATTCCGAGATAATCCCATAGACTGTTGAACCCCCTGACCCTTGTCTTTCCTCGATTTCCCTGGCCTTCTTTTTCTCTTCCGCCGTGCATTCCCTGCAGGGTCCGCCGCAGTCAACACCCTCCTCGCCCTGATTCTGGATGCCGTCACTACAGGACACACACGGCGCACAGGGTCCGCCACAGTCTGTTTCTTCCTCACATGAGCCATCATGGCAGTTAAAAAGGCCGTCAAAACAGCTGCCCTCATCGGTGGTCGGCGGAGCCGAGCCCCCACCTCCACCTCCACCCCCGCCTCCGCCATCTGTCGTTTTGGTAGTGGAAGTTGTTGTTGTCGTGGTTGTGGTGGTTATTACCTCAAGCTCCTGGTCGAGTAATGAATCAAGCCCGTATCCGCTGTCGTTTGCATAGCATGTTAGCGTATAATTACCGTACATAAAGGATGTGTCCAGATTAAACCAGTAGGTAATTGAGTTGTTGTTCGTGTAGTTGTATATTGAGCCGTTTACGTCAAACCAGCAGTTGCTTAGTGGATTAAGCCCTAATGATATGTTCTCAGATACCTGGACACCAACCCCCTGCAGGACCGAGGACATATTATACCAGCAGGCTGTTACCGTAATATTGGGGAGTGTAATATTAGACTCCGAGTAGTTTATTGTAACAGTATAGTTGCTGGCCGCCCAAGCGCTTTGATATGAGCCATCGTATGCAAGGCAGTTCCAGCTATAAAAGCCGTTTACAAGAGATATGTTCCAGCTGATATTGTTAGCCGAGCTCACAACAGTTACATTATCCCACATATAAAGGTTCCCGGATGAGTTCCAGATGTAGAGGGTCAGGTTTCTAAGTAAAATGTCATCTGATGCCGAGCAAGTGAATGATATATTAACCGGGTCAGATGAATCGTTCACGTAATGGTTTGGTGGGTTAACCAGCGTAACATCCGGCGGGTGATCTACGCTAGGGGACACCAGGGTAAGCGGCATCCAGTCCACCGCCACAGACGAACCGTTGGTCAGGTTATAGGGTTCATCACAAAACGAGTTATTATCTGTGTTATTGCATATCTGGGAGAACCCATCTCCAGATGGAGTGCTCCAGTAGTTGCCGCTCACGTTTGGTCTGCCAACAGCATTGGGTCCGGGTAGTATGCTGGTGTTGAAGTGGTTTATTGCGCCAATACCATCATCCAATAACGCGTTGAGGGTGTTGTTGAAGAAACAGTTGAATATGTGGTTTAGGTCCGGGTCAAGTATGCCAGTGACCTTAAGATATAAACCCGATAGGTTGTTGGCCATTATACGGCAGTCCTTTATTGTGTTATCATCCGAGTCCGCTTCAAGGAGCATACCATATAGGTTGTTTTTGACTGCGGTTAATTCCCGCAGTGTGTTGAAGCTGGAGTTATAGAGAAATACTCCGGAGTTGTTGTTGTTTTTAGAGGACATGTTGGATATGTTGTTGTTTTGTGACCCCCAGAGGAACAAACCAGAAAGGTTATTCCAGTAACTTTTGATATCATAAAGTACATTATAGTCGCTCAGATTAAGGAAGAAACCATATCTTCCATTGTACTCTGATCTAACATTTGATATAGTATTCTGGTGTGAGTTCTCAAGGTATACGCCATCTAAAACATTTTTTTGCAGGGTGGAGTTGGTGATGTTGTTGAGGTTTGAGTTAGCAGAATATACACTTATGTGATTGTATCTGCCTTTCAGCTCATAAAATGAATTAAATGAGCTGTTTTCGCTGAGAAAAACACCCTTTGAGTTATCCTCAACCGATATGTTGACGAAGACATTATGGGAGGCTGCCTTAAGGTGGAAGCCGTTGTCTATCGGACCATCATGCACTTCCTGGTTGATGTTTTGTATCAGATTATCATCGGCGTTCCATAGGTATATGTCGCCGTTTTGCCAGTCAGATAAACGGCAGTCTCTGACCTCGATGCTGGTGTCCTGTGTAAAGTTCCGGTAGATGAATATACCGCATAATGGCATATCTGATGCGTTCGCATCCACCTGATGTCCCTGGCAGCTGAATTTTATGTTGTTTATGCTTAGATTAATGCAAAAACTCTGTGACTCATTTATGATATCGGCTCCCAGGCAGATTAAGTCACCTGCGTTTGCGTCTTTTATCTTGTTTGAGCAATCAGAGCAGTTAAAGCAGTATTGAGTGCAGTTGCCTAAAATAAGATACACCCATTTGTTCGTGGATAGGTTAACCATTGTTGTTCTATTATAGACGCCATCGGATACGTTTATTTTATAATCGCTATAGTAGGTGCGGTCTCCCATATCGGTCCCGGAAGCAACACTTGAGGCTAGATAACCGGTGAGATTAAATCTGGCTAAACCGCTATAATCCGTTGACGCATTATGCACGAACGTGCTTTTATTGCTTTTAGCCTTAACCAAAGCCCCCACAACCGGGGTGCTATTGCTGTAGTTCACCTGGATAAACGCATACCATTTAACGTAAAGGTGGCATATGTCAGATGCGTCATCACAGTCGATAAATGTTATGTTATCCTCCCTGAAGGAGACATTCAAGAAGGTGTTTGTCATTTTATGGTTCCAGGGAAAAACGCTTGAATCGATGTAGACGTCTGATTGGGTTGAATTAGCCAGGTTAGAGTCAATGAATAGGTTGTCGGATGAGTTGTAGTTGAAGTAAATTGAGTAGTTGTTGTTTTGGGCGTCGACATTTGTGAGAGTGTTATTGCAGCTATAAAACAGGTGCATGAACCCGATGGTGTTGTTGTATCCTCTGATGTTTGTATAGTTGCTGAAGCAGCTATAGAAAAGGAATAAACCATACCATTTATTGTTGCTGGCTGATACGTTACGGATTATGTTATAGTTGCTGGAATGGCTGTAGATGCCATACTGCTTGTTGTATGATGCCCTTATGCCGTCTATCGTATGATAATATGTGTTATCCCCTAAAAGAATGCCGTATTTCTCATTATGGTTTAGGGTATTATTTCGTATGATGTTATTGGAGCTGTTGACGGATACCCCAATATCGTAGTTGCTCAGCGAGCAGTTTACGAGTGTGTTGCTGTTTTTTCCCGGCGGGGAAAAAACCCCTATGCTGCCGCTGAGATTAATGCCCCGGATATGTGAGTTCGCACAGTCCAAGAATATGTTCGAGCTGTTGAAACGCAAAACCCCGTCTCCTGCAGTTCCGTCAAAGAGATAATTCTGTTGACAGAGGGTGGTATTGTGGTTTATGTAATAAACGCCCGTTAGGTTTGTAACACTTGAACCATAGGTTGAATCATCGCTCAGGTTAACGCATTGAGCCCAGGCCGGTGCAGCGTGAAAAAACAACAAAACAAAAAATATTAACCCCCCACGGTACATAAGATATTATTAGTTAAACCTCAGATATATTCTTTACTCTCTGGTTTCTTTTTTTATGAAATCAAGCCATCTTCTGTCGTAGATTACCAGATTATCGCATTCACCATAGTGTCGGTCGCATGGGAACAAATCGCATTCAAAGCAATATTTGACGCCCCTCTCCTTTGCGCAGTCGGGTATCCCGCAGTATGGGTTGGGGTTGCATCCAGTGCATTTACCCACCCGGTATCTTGGGCAGTGCTTACATAAAACACCGCATACCCCAGTATCCATAGGTTAATATTTGTTTGCAGGATTTAATATTAATCTTATCATGGCTTCCATAACCTTCCTTGGGACGGGCGGAGGCAGATACGTGGTATTGTCTCAGAGACGATACTCTGGCGGAATATGGCTTGAACTTGAATCAAGGATACTGGTTGACCCCGGGCCGGGGGCTTTGATTCGGGCGCTCCAGTACAAGAAAAAACCCAATAAGCTGGATGCCGTCTTCGTATCTCATCGGCACCTGGACCACTACTCTGATGCGGAGGTATTGATTGAGGCATTAACCGAGGGCACGGTAAAGAAAAGAGGCTTTCTCGTGGTGGAAGAAAACACCTTATCTTATATCTCAGAATACCACAGAGACCTGGTTGAGGTTATCGTACCCCGGGCGGGGCAGGAGTTTATGATAAAAGACCTGCGGGTGCAGGCTTTACCCTCATATAATCACGCCAGCTCGGTTGGTTTCAAATTTTTTTCTGAAAGCGGGACCGTAACATACAGCTCGGATACTGATTATGATGATAAACTCATAAGGTACTATAAAAACAGCATGATACTGATTTTAAACTGTATATTCCCTTCAAATCGGGAGATAAAAACGCATTTGAACGTCGATAAGGCTGTGATAATCGCCCAGAAAGCAAGGCCGGATTATCTGGTTTTAACGCATTTCGGGATGCAGATGCTGAACGCCAATCCCGTTGATGAGGCGAAGCGTGTTGAGAGAATAACAGGCGTTAAGACCATAGCAGCAGAAGACGGGTTGACCCTGGATTTAGATAATCCTGTTAAACAAATGATAAAACAGTCTAAGCTGGTGTGAAAGATGGATGAGATAAGCAAAAAGATATACGATAACGGACTTAAGGTTTTGACAGAGGAAAGGATTAACACCAAGAAAGCGGCATTGTTGGTTGGGGTTAGGGTGGGTTCCATGGATGAGGATGAGCTCTTAAACGGAGGAAGCCACTTCAACGAGCACCTTCTTTTTAAATCAAACAGGTATAGGACAAGCAGGCAGATAATCCAGGACCTGGAGTACAGCGGTACCGTGGTCAACGCCTACACAACCTGGAATTACACGGCATTCTACGCTAAAACCCCGAAAAATGAGCTTGAAAACGCATTACAGATACTCTATGAGGCGGCCACGAATCACGATTACAGAAGCGATGAATTCGAGCTTGAGAGGCAGGTGATTTTATCTGAAATAAAAAACTACATGAACTCCCCTGAAAAATACGCTCTCCAGGATTTTTTTATCCCAACCCTCTACGACAACACACCCCTTGAGCGCAAGATACAGGGCACGGTTAAGGCTATGGAGTCTGTTGAAAAAAAATGTCTTGAGGACTTCAAGAAAAAGTATTACATACCAAACAATATGGTAATCGTGGTATGCGGTTGTTTTGACAAAAAAAAGCTTAAAGATAAGATAAACGAAACCTTCGGGTCGCTTCCGCCCGGTAAACAATATCCGAGAGATGATGTTAGCATGATAAACAGGCACACGCTCAAAGAGGAAAGCCGGGGGGACATCAACCAGATGTATCTATCCCTCGGATATCGGGTGCCGGGTTATCAAAGCAGTGATTACTTCGCGCTTGAGCTTCTCTCATCCATTCTCTCAGAGGGCCTGTCTTCGAGATTGTTTAAGGAGTTAAGAGAGAATCGGGGTATAGGAT
>NJDH01000047.1 GCA_002254405.1 Candidatus Altarchaeales archaeon ex4484_96 | reverse complement strand
AGTGAAATTAGATGCCAACCACCCATTAGCCGGTAAAAAACTAATTTTTGACTTAATGCTTTTGGATGTAATATCCTGAGATATTATTCTGATGTTTTAAGTTTTTAAACCATTAGTTTATTATGAGTTCAGCCGAGAGATTCAACAAAAAAGCCGCTTCCCCTGATTCTAAACCCGACGAAATCATCAAACATTTGGATATCACACCGGGCATGAAAATAGTCGATTTAGGTTCAGGAGGAGGATACTATAGTTTCAGATTCGCCGAATTAGTGGGTGAATCGGGCAGAGTCTATGCAGTGGACACCGATAAAGTAAACCTTGATTTCATCAGGGACGCGGCTAAAGAAAAAAACCAATTAAACATTAATACAGTTTATTCCGATGGCATAAACGTTAATCTCCCGGATAAGGAAATTGATCTCATCTACAGCAGAAACGCCTACCATCATCTAACCGACAGAAGTGTTTACTTCAATAAACTACGCTCATCCCTTAAAGCAAGAGGCCGTATAGCGTTAATAGATTACGATGGGCGGGGAAGTAGGTTCAGCTTTCATATGCTCTTCAACCACTACACTATAAAGCAGACAGCCACCGATGAATTAAGTAAAGCAGGATATAAGCTCATAGAGGATTATATGATATTCTCTAATCAGTTTTTTCTTGTATTCGAG
Organism: Candidatus Altarchaeales archaeon ex4484_96; assembly: GCA_002254405.1. Lineage (GTDB taxonomy): Archaea > Altiarchaeota > Altiarchaeia > IMC4 > QMZM01 > EX4484-2. The sequence goes on along the minus strand of NJDH01000047.1, from coordinate 6,081 downwards.
TAACCCTCTCAAAAACCCATATATTTTTTATACGCTGCGTTTTAATACCTTATCCTTAATTTGAGGTAATTTATATGATGTGCAAGACGGGATTCATTTGGTTCATTCTCGCCAGGTATATTGTTTTGGTGGTTGATTTTGTTTTATTGTATATGGGTATGAGCCTGCATTCACAGTATAGCAGTCAAGCTGGTTTAGCTCAGTCTTTGACTGTTTATCTTACACTGGGGTTATTTACGGTCTACACATTCCCTGCTAGAAGAGAGCTGGTTTATGGGAGATTATCTCCTTGGGGTGGGGGGCAAAGCAGGCAGGGTCGAAGCGGTTACTGGAGCTGGAAGCTGATAGACAGCGCATGAGTGGCTGCTTCGCCTGCCTTGATTTTTTTTATTTATATATCTGGTGCACGTAATATTTTCTTGTATGGATAAGAGATGGCTGCTTGTAGGGGGGATACTGCTGGTGTTGATTAGCGTTTTTGCGTTGTTAACGGCGTTGGTTATGGGTGGCTTGTGGTTTTACGGCAATATTCAGGGCACAACAACCTCAACAACCATGTATATCCTCACAACCACAGTTTATCCCACCCAAACGATTCCAACCTCATCCACCACCTCACCCACCACCAGCTCAACCTCAACATCATCGTCCACGACCACCTCGACCAGTTCAACCACATCATCCACCTCAACATCAACCTCAACATCAACAACCTCAACATTATCCAACACCTACATAGACTGCGCCTCAAGCTACTACATCAGCGAGGATACGGTATTGTATGTTTACACTCATGAATGCTGCGTTCCCGTGGTCTCAGACCGCGTTGAGGTTGTAGAGACTCAGGGATACAGGTTCCGCTATATCGATGCGCTCTCCATGTCCTCAGAGGACAGGCTGATTCTGGCGTGCTATATTGATTTAAGAGACATTTACGTCCCACAGTTTATCTGCGTGGGCTCGGGGGAATCGATGATATTAACCGACCCCATCGGGTTAACCGAGAAAATCAGGGAGTTCGCAAGTAAATGCAAGGGGGAGTAACTAATAAATAAAGAGCCACATATATTAAATAAAATGCTTAAAAAAATTATCTTTTTTATTGTTGTGTTAGCTTCTTTTGCTTCGGCGCTTTGTGATTGCCCAAGCGACTGTATGTGTTTAACCGAATCAGATGCTTCAACCGAATATAAAACCCCGGTTAAATGCCTTGAGGACGTATGCGGTTATGAGCTTGGAGGCGGTTTAGCCGCTAAAACCCAGATACCCAAGTATTGTTTCAGGGAGGAGGTAACTTACGTTAAATGCCCCCGCCTGTGTTCGTGTCTGAGCATGGAGGAGGGTAAAAAAGATAACATGGTTTACTGTAGGGGGGAGCAGTCCATATGCGGAACCGATGACACTGGCACCCTATTGTATTGTTTCGCTCCCGAGGAGATAGAGGAGGAAGAGGAGATAGAAGAAGAAAAAGAACAAAAACAAAGCGGGGATGTGGGTCTTCTCTTGCATGAATCGGATATCCCATCCCTTGGTTCAACAGTATATGTTGCATCCGCTAACGAGGATTCAGATGTTTCATCTTTGGTTTTTAAGCTTGAAGGTAAACCCGTTAAGGAATGCCCGGGCGTGTTTTGCATGTTCATTGCCGAGCAGGGTCTTGACGTGTTGGTTGAGGCAGAGGATAAATCCGGCAATGTTTTAGACAGCGTGAAAGATTCCGTGGTAGGTGATTTACCTGGTTTGTTTGAGTTAGCTGACTTAGACCCCTGCCCTTATTGCCCTGAGAAGCCCGAATACGGGGAGTGCGTGAACGAAACCTGTGAGGGAGTGGATGCTCCTAAACCATATGATTCCTTCAGCAACACCTATCCGACTGAATGCAACTACGAGGAGGGCTCTGTTTCAACGGGCTCCATGAATCTGGGGGAAGGAATGGTGGTAACCACCCAGATAACCGACCCTGTGTTTGATTATTGCCTGGATGAGCAGATGATTGTTTTGCACTGGTGCAGTAATGGGGCCAGGATAGTGAACTACACCTACAGATGCCCCCTTGGCTGCCAAAGCGGTCAGTGCATGTGCATGGACAACGACAGCAAACTCAGCTATTTCAAGAAAGGCCATGTTTTAAACGGTTCTGCTATACTGCAGTCTGCTGTTGATTACTGCATTAACTCCACGGTTTTAAGGGAATACTACACTGAGCTTGACGGCAACCTATGCGAGGTGAAACACGCCGATTACACCTGCCCGGGATACTGCGAGAATGGAGCCTGCCATGGCACATGCAACGACGGCCTCATAAACAACGGAGAGAAAGGCGTGGACTGCGGGGGACCGTGTCTGCCCTGCATGTACGACCCCGGCTGGTATACATGGAATTACGGTTTCAGCTTTCCTAACCCGGCCGGCAGAGAGCTCACCTACGGCGACTGCTGGAGCTACAGCGACCGCTGCACTTCCGGCTACGGGCATTATAAGGACACATTCGGCAACTGCGAGGTCTGCATCTGCAACGACTGGGTCGGTGACTCCGGCTTCTGCGGTGGATGGCATGTGGGTCCCGGAATATATTACGGCATCGTTTATAAGAAATCCGGGGCTTCCGCAGGACAGTGCACTGGTATGAGCTTATCCAGCCTAGAGCTTTACTTCGGCGACAGCAGCGTATCAGATTACGAAAACGTTGATGAAATAAATGAGCTAACCCACAGCGGCGACCTGAGAAACCATATTGCCGCCATGCAAGGTAAAACCGTATCTAAGGAGAACATCTATCATTACTGCGTCAGAGACAATTATTGGGGCGCTAATGATGTTTTAAGCAGGATACAGGCTGATTTAAGCCTTAATCCCCCGAGATTCGGTTTGATTTATGTCATAGAAGACGAGGGCTGGGGCGGCTGGGAGAATACCGTCAGGCAGACCCCGTCAGCACATACTGTGGTAGTTGACAGTGTCGAAGATTATGGTGATACCGCGCGCGTATACCTTTATGACTCCAATTACCCGCTGAACCACAGCCTGTTCAATATCAACAGCAAAACAGGGGTCGTGCAATCCTACTACGGTGAGTTGACGGGCATAGTAAGCGGACCCTTCAACGTGAACCTGCTGAATCACGTTGACATAGACAAGAACGCCAATAAATATGATTTCCCGTTTTCACCCTATACTACATGGAGCAACAGAAACGATGAGTTATTCGACCGCATAGGCTATATCTCCTATAACCAGATTTCAGGTGATGTGGATGTACCCCAGCTTTGGGATTGGGTGGTTATCGGGGTTATGGCTGCATTCGGCTCATCGGATGCGGCTGTAGTGGACGATGAAGGCAGGGTTTTAGGCTACACCGGCCCCGGCAGCTTCAGAAATGAAATACCCGGTGGTTTTCTTATGCCGGTTTACGGGGAGCGTGATTCGGTCTACGCTAACCCCAGGTTTTTTGTTGTCCCGGAGGGGGATTACTCTATTAAGGTCTCTGGAATCGCGGAAGGCAACTTTAGTCTATTGTTTTTAGGTGAAGACTTTGGTTTCGGATTAGATGATGTTGAATCCATACCCGGCGGGGTTGATTCCATAAACGTGTTTTTTGATGAGAGAATGTTTAGTTTATCTTCATCTAAATCAGATAGGTTTTTTGATGTTGAGGTTATCGGGGTTGAAGATAACGAATCCGAAGCCTCCTATTCTCTAAACATTTCTTTGGATGAGGGTGAGAGTGTTTCCCTTGGATTGGATGAGAGCTTAGGTCTTGTTTTTTCGTTTACGGGCGAGAATCCTCTTGCCTCCTCTGTTGCTTTCCGGGATCCGTTCAGCGCATCAGAGGATGATGTGGAATCAGGGGATGTTACTGCGGTTGTTGAATCTGTTGTTGTGTCGCCTGGTGAAAGCGTTTTATTGATTCCCGAGGAGGGTGACCTAAGAAAGAGTGTTTTTTATTGCGGGGACGGTGTCTGTGACGTGGGCGAGCTGGTTTCATGCCCCTCTGATTGTGTGGATGATGGTGCTGGTGAACCCGATGGTGTTTCCAGCAATACTCTGGTTTTAGCTGGTGTTGGTTTGTTGATTGCTTTTGCTGTTTTGCTTTTGGTTGTTGTTTTGTTTTTAAGGCGTTAGTATATGTCGCAGACCATATCGAGTCCGCATCTTTTTCTCCCGATGGAATAGGATGAGATTATGGAGGCCGCGAGTATGACAATCACCATAGACGCGTATGTTGATTGAGTGTATATCCCCTGATTGAATGCTAATACCGCGAAAAGTAGCCCAAGCGGCATGGGCATGTTGAATAGATGTGATATGTATCCGGCGTGGGTGGGTATGTTTTTTCTGGCGAAGAGGTTGGTTCCGAGATATTTTGTTGTGTATCCCACGAGAAGCAGGGTTAGTATGAGCCCAAGGTTGGGTAGAATGTATTCTGGTTTAATATCTAATCCTACTTCAAGGAAAAAGAAGGGGCTTAGGAATCCAAAAGTTAGTGTGCGCAGTTTTTTTTCAAGCTGGCTGTAGTCTTTTATTACCTCGGATGTTATGACGCCCAGGAAGAAGGCGGTTATAGCTATTTCGACGTTGGCTATCTCTGAGAGCGTGGACATCCCCAGAAGCAGCAGCAGTATGAATCTTAGCTCTATCTCGGGTAGTTCGTCGTGGTATCGGTTTAATAGTTTTTTGCTGAAATCGGGTAGCGTGAATATGGATAATACGAGGGTCAGGAATAGCAGGAGGGTGAAGTTGCTGTAGTCGAGGAAGAAGAAGCTTAATGTTATCATTGCTAGTATTTCGGTGAATGCTGCTCCTCCTAGTATGGTTTTGCCGACGGGTGTTTGCATGAATTTGCTTTCTTTGAGGATGGGGTATACTATGGCCAGTGATGTGGTGGATAGTATTATGCCTGTTATGATGGATTGTTTTGGGTTGTTTTGGAGGGGGGGTATGAGCAGGTATGCGACTGCGCTGACTACTGCGGCTGGCAGCAGGTAGCTTGGTATTCCTATGCACCCGCTTTTGCGCAGGTTTTCTTTCATTATTTTGAGGTCTACTTCGAGCCCTGCGAGGTACATGAGAGAGATTAGTCCGAGGTAGGATAGGTATTGTAGTGGTTGGCTGAATTCTATGTGCAGGAGGTTTCCGCCCAGTATCCCTGCGAGGACTTCTAGTATGGGGACAGCTATTCCGACTTCCAATGATATGAGCCCGGAGGCTAGTATGAGGGCGAGCACAATCAATGAATCAAGGTATTCGAGCTCGTCCATACAAGAAACATACTCCTACATTAATAAAAAACAAAAATCTTGGGGGATTTTATTATTGACTCATTCTATAGATTAATATGGCTTCTGATGAGATGATTATGTTTCTGGTTTTGGTTATGCTTTTTTTCACCGGATGCGTGCAGGAGGAAAAACCAGAAAGCACCACATCATCCTCGTCTTCTTCAACCACCATCAAGACCCAGCCTTATGAGATTAGAATCGCGTCCTGGGATTTATCCGGATTCGACTCCGTTAAAGCCAATGACACCGACCTTATGGTCGTTTTATCCTATATACTAAAAGACTATGATGTTATCGCGGTGCAGGGGATACATAACCTGCATGAGAAATCAGATGAAGGATGCCCGATTAACGCAGACAGCTGCCCGGGCCACAAACACTGTGGTGTGATAGTAAACGCTCTCGAAAAGCACCTAAACGTTAACCGAAACCTAGATTATGGTTTTGTTTTCAGCCCGCAGTTGCTTGATGAACGATACCTTTACATCTACAACAAGAATAAGGTTAAGTTGCTGGAAGCCAGGTTAGTCGAAGACTTAAACGAAACCGGCTATTTATGTGAGCCTGAAGATGCGGGTTTGATGGTTAAACAGCCGTATATGGCTCGTTTCCAGGCAGGGGATTTCATTTTCACCTTATTGAACGCTCATACAACCCCCTCAAATAACAGAGCTGAGCTGGATGCGCTTGAGTTTTTTTTCAGGCGGGTGGAGGAAAAAGAAGATAATGTTATTTTGCTTGGAAACCTGAACGCCGACTGCGGTTCACTTGACGCAGAGGAGCCCATTGCCTTAAGAGACGA
>NJDH01000011.1 GCA_002254405.1 Candidatus Altarchaeales archaeon ex4484_96 | reverse complement strand
TTAATGCTCCACGCCCCCGCTTACCCTTCCTCTTACCGACAAAATAGCTTTCATCGATTCCCAGCTCCCCGCTTAGTTTGCGGAAGTTACTGTCCAAGTACTCTACAATCTTCTCGCGGAAGAACATATATCTGTTGTGGACAGTATTATAGCTAAGACCTAACTCAGCAGCGGCCTTGTTGGCAGAAACCTCAAGATAGAAGTGATACAGTATGTCCAAGTCACGCTTAAGCCTCTTGATGCTATACACTCTCCGGCAGGATTTACATTTAACTCGCCCATCGGCGAGTCTATAGAGACTCCATTTCCCGCAGAAAATACACTTCCTACCCTCCAAAAACTTTACGGTAAACTTTTTAGCCATTCACACCAATTATATATGCCGGTTTCCATAGATAACTGGTACGAAAATTAAGCAATCACCAAATAAAAACAGATAATCTGCGAAAAAAACAAATTAAACGAAAAAAAATGAGGATTGCTCAATTTATATATCCCTGATTCCATGAATTGACATGAAGGGAAAAATCGATGAAATCGACCTTAAAATAATCAGGGAACTCAAAAGAGACGCCCGCAAAAGCTACCGGGAAATAGCAGACAAACTAAAAGTAGCCGAGGGAACGGTATACAACAGAGTCAACAAACTACAGAAAACAGGGGTTATCAAGGCGTTCATATCAGACATCGACTTTTCCAAGCTCGGATACGACCTGACAGCCATAATCGGACTCAAGGTCCAGGGAGGCAAACTATCCAAAATAGAGCAGGACATATCCCAGAAACCAGACGTATCAGCAGTATACGATGTCACAGGAGACTATGATGCCATACTGGTGGCTAAATTCAAAAACAGAACAGGGATGAACAACTTTGTCAAGGAACTCAACGCCATGACCGACGTTGAAAGAACATATACCATGGTCGTACTAAACGTAATAAAAGAAGCGCACGGTATTGACATATAATAATATAAAATAAAATAAGGATAAAACAAAAAAAAAAAGGTGTTTCATATGGAAAAAAAATATCTCAAAAAAGCAGGTCTTATTGCATTAACCATCGGATTGATTCTGGTAAGCGGCTGCACCGGAGGAGGAGATAGCACAACAACCTCAACCGAAAAAACAACAACCTCAAACCAGGGAGAAACATCCACCACCCAGCCACAGGAAGACATACCAACAGAAATTGAAGAGCTCTACAGCGGCTTTATGGAAGTTAAAGCAGGACAGTGGGCTGAATACGTGATAAAATCAGGTGAAATGGAAATAAACGAAAAAATCAAGAACCTGGGAGAAAACACCATAAACAATATCGAATGCACAGGTTTTGAGATAGAGATGGATTCCGGCAAAGAAACCAGCATAATGCAAATATGGACTGACTCCTCAAACCAGAAGATGGTGAAATACGCGATGAAAACCCAGGACATGGTATTCTGCATGGATGTGGGGGATTTCGACGAAGAAATGCCGGCTATGGGGGGTGAAGAAGGCACACCCGAGGAATACATGCCCGAGATGCAAGAAATATCTTATGGAACATACACCACACCAACCGGTAAAACAGTCGATGTCGCGAAATTCAAAATAGAGGGTGCTGAAGCCTGGGTCAGCAGCGAAGTACCATTCGGGATGGTTAAAACAGTAACACCCGAAGGCAACACAAGCATGTACCTCTACGACTATGGGCTCTCAGGAGCTAAAAGAAGCATATCAGAGGATGATATACTAAACTGCATGGACATCAGCCAGTTAATGGGAAACATGAGCATGCTGGAAACACCTGATATGCCTGAACTCGACTAAATAGGGGTGTGAGAGTAAACCTTGCCGAAAGGCCGCGAGGATACTGGAGCAATCTTTGTGAAACCCCTGGCTTTCAACAAACCAAGGGGTGTGTTAAACAAAACAGAATAACGCTTTAGATAAGGCTCAAGTAGTCTCATATCGGCCTCGGTGAATTCTTTTTTGGATGCGTAAACACCCAGATATTCATCAGATACATCCCCTCTAACATAGATTGCTCCACCATGCATTCCAGCACCTAAATAAAATTGCACAATATCACCCTCATAATCCACTATTTTTCGCGGGTTGATGTTTTTTTGGGAAAAGGTTTGTTTACATCAACCAACGCCCTGGTGTAATCTAAACCCAATACAAGAATTAATCCCCCAGCCATGTACTCGCCGCAATACTGCTTAACCCGACCACCATAGATGATAGCAGGCCTCTTATCTTTATATTCCTTCATATGTATCCCAATCCTAGACCCGCCCTCACCCATCACATAAATTGAACCATCTCTAGCACCCACCCCCGTAATATCCCATGAGTCGCCGTATACTACAATCTCCCCACCATTTAAGGTGTTACCCAAAAGATACTCGGAGCAGCCGTATACAATGATATTGGCTCTCCTGGAGAACACACCCAGATCCAAACCGGCATCTCCCTTAACCTCCAAGGTAACATCATCACTGATACCTGCGCCAATAAACCTCTGGCCTCTCACATTTTTTATCGTAATCCAGTTGAAACCATCGGCCACCGCCTTACGAATCAGGGTGTTAAGCTCTCTGTGATATTTCTTTACGCCGTTTTCTTCAGCATCCAAAACAATCTTTTTTATTTCAGCCATCACACATCACCCACATCTATTTTAGAGCCGGCGTGCTTGACCCCCAAAATCTCCGCCTCTGCGGGGTTAGATCCAATATACCTCAAACGCTCCTTCTTTTTGGATTATTTTAAGTTTATCTGGTTTACGCCCGAGGAAGGTTCGGGTCTCAACCGGTTCCCGCAGTGCGTCGATGGAAGGGTTGGTTACCTGGCATGCATCCCACACCAGGTGATCGAATATCACCGGCTGGTATCTGTCATTACCCATACCAGAAAGCAGCACTCCCCCGCTGCGGGCCTGCTCGCTTATGGCCCTAATGTGATACGGCGTCCAGTTACCATGAGGAGCGTAGGCTACAGGATAGTCCCTTATCGATATGGCATTCTCAGGACAGTAGACTGCACATCTTTGGCAACCCACGCATCTTGCGTCGTCTATGACAACCGGCCTATCTTCCTCCCGGTTGAATTCTAGGGTATCGAAGGTGCAGTTTAGCGCACACCTGCCACATCCGCTGCACCTGTCAAGGTCTATTTCTACCTTGAACCTTGGCATAACCTTGTCATGTGCTTTCATTTTGTCAGATAATGCTCAAACCCTCCATTATTTTTTCTGTGCCTCTCACCAGCGGTTCATCCAGTGTTGCTATGACGGGTTTGCCGGGATCGGGCTGCCAGTACTCTTTGGTTTCGTCCACCGTGTGAATCGGGTTCAACTCGCTTCCCAAATAAAACGTGCTCTCATCCTCTGATAATGCCGCTATCAGGGGCCGGAGCTTTTTCCTGTCAGAGTGCCCTATCATGGTGGGTTTAGGATGGTCTGTGGTCACCACAATGCTGAAGGGTCCGTTGGCCATACCCCTCCTGTATGTCAGGCGGATGAGAGTCGCCCATTTTTTTAACACAGGGGGCATCCGATCTACCTAAGATAGTTCACGTTGGTCCCATATGATGTTATCTCCCCGTTGTGCACCACCGCATGACCAAGAAGCGAGAACGGATGAGCGCCACCCCACCATCCGGGGGTGTTCGTCGGGAACCTGGAGTGAGCCGACCACATAAATCCCTTTATTTTATCTATCTGGTAAAATTTAGCTATCTCGGTTGCCCAACCGTTTCCCTTAAATACCGCCATATCCTTGCCCGCGCTAAGGCAAAAAGCCCCCCGTATGCTGCAGTTGATGTACATCATCAACTCCTTCATAACCTCGTTGGAGTTTGGTTTATCAACAGGTTCGACGAAAAAACGCCACACCAGGGGATATTCCTTAAACACGTCTTTTCTCACACTAACCCCCTCTTCTTTTTCAATTTTCACATAATCTTTCAGAAATTCCTCAACCCTCTCCTTGGCCTCGAAATCATCCAGTATAAGCTGCAGACAGTAGTATTGCTTCATCTGCGGGAACAGGCCGTAGACCGCGTAACCCGCTCCCAAGCCGTTTTCTCTTTCATTCATAACGCTCATCATCTTGGCAATTCTTTCACCCGAAACTGAATTCCCATCCAGATTGAACATAGCGCCTATACCGCAGGCAGAGAAGTTTCTTGTGTTTGGCAGTCTTGTGAAGCTCTTATTTATCATCTGCGCCATCCTCCTTTGCTCTTTTGAGTATCCCCTTGATTTGTGTAGCATCTATTTTTGGGGCTTCGCTTATGTTCATCCTCTTTCGAACACCGCTGCGCTTGGGCATTGCATAGCCTTGCAGGCACATCCAGATTTCATCACCGGAAAGCACTTCATCAAGCCCCCCCTCAAGCAGTTTATCGACTACATCAAGAGGGTCGAACACCTTATCCAACTCCCGGGTATAAACCGCCGCAGTGCATTCTTTCCTGCAGGCCTCGCAGTGGGATTTAAGCTCTTGTATGTCGAAGTATTTTTCTACGCTGTTTTCTTTATCCATCCCTATTTTTTCAAGAACCGAATCCACTTTTGTCATATACAGATCCAGGTAAAGTTCCGCGGGTTCGATTCCAAGTGCCAGGCATATTAATTCGCTTAGATGAATTACGGGAATTCTGAGGTCCTTCATTTGCCTTGGAGGGTTATCGAATCTCATAAAGCATGCGGGACAGGTTGTTACTATGCAGTCTGCAACCCCATGCAGTTGCTTTAGTTTTTTCTTTAGTATATCGTCGGCTTCCTGCTTGCTGTATACTGCAACCGGTGTTCCGCAGCAGTCCAGTTGGTTTCATATTCTATGGACTCTGCTCCCAGGGCCCTCACTATCTCATCCATTGAGGCGGGATTTTCAGGGTTATCCTCAGAAACGGCCGCAGGATACAGGGCATGGCACCCGTAGTGCACCGCAACCTGCAAACCCTTGAGGGGTTTTTTCACCTTTGTTTTCAGGAGCGGGAGACTAGAATAAATCTCTTGAAGTGCATGCTCTACCCTAAGATTGCCGTCGTATTTGTTTTCTTCTGGGAGAAGCCCGTTTATTTCCTGTCTTCTTTTGTTGTCCTTTAGTTCGGCATTTGCTTCATGCAGGATGTTGTAGCACCCGTTGCATACCACAAGCAGCTTGTTTTTTTGTTTGTTTCTGGGAAGAGATAAGTTTCTTGCCGATAAGGCAAGCTGTGCCTTTTTGTCGTATGCTTTAACGTAGACGGGGTCAGGGCAGCAGCTGAAGTCCTTGTATTCATCCAGTTTAGTTCCAAGAGCCTCAAGCGCTTTTCTTGTTGCCTCCATGAGGTAGGGGTAGTTGTGTGTGATGGTGCATCCCCAGAAGATTGGTGTTTTATCTTCCATTGCAATATATAACCCCGAACACACGAATAAATATCTAAGGTTTACTTTATAAAGAAAGAATACAAAATAACCTACGATATGAAACTTACAAGAAACGACAGGAGGGTATTGGGGTTTCTGATAGAAAACGGCCGGTCATCTGACGCCGAAATCAGCAGGGAACTTAACATAACACCCCAAGCAGTAGGTAAAATAAGAAAAAAACTAGAGGAAGAAAAAATAATCAAAGGATACAATACCGAAGTAGACTACAAAAGACTGGGAATCAACGTGCTAGCCATCGCCTTATTCAAGTTCACACCAGAATCAAGAAAAACCCTCCTAACCGAACAAGACATCAACGAAAGAATCAAAGGACCCAACATAATAAGATTCTACCGCATCCCAGAGGGTGATGTAACACACATAGTCACCTACGGCTTTAGAAGCCTTGAGGAACTAGACAACTACTTTCACATACTCCAAACAGAGCGAGGACACATATCGGAGATAAAAAAACTATTCATTCTATCGGCGAAAAGCCAGAGAAAAAACACAGACAAAGAGCTGATAATCAAGGTACTCAAGGAAACGGGTAAAGAAAAAATGGCCCGACCGGTTCCTCCAAAAAAAGAGCAGCACCCTAAACCGATAAAAAAGAAATCCCTCACCGAAATCAGATAAAAAAAAAATACTACTCCCACTCTATAGTCCCCGGAGGCTTATGGGTTAAATCATAAACAACCCGGTTAACCTGAGGGATTTCATTCGTTATTCGGGTGGCTATCCCCCCCAAAACAGCATAAGATACCTCAGCGAAGTTTGCTGTCATCCCGTCAACGCTTTCTACCATCCTCAAGGCGATAGTATAGCTGTAGGTCCTCTCATCGCCCTGCACGCCAACACTCTTGACAGGAAGCAAAACAGCGAAAAACTGCCATAGACTCTTGTCTAAACCAGCAAGTAATATTTCTTCCTCAACGATAGCGTCAGCCTCCCTGACAACAGCAACAGATTCCTCTGTTACCTTGCCGACAACCCTGATAGCCAAACCCGGGCCCGGGAAGGGATGTCTCTCGGATATCTCAACGGGTAAACCAAGTTCCCTGGCCACAACGCGAACCTCATCTTTATATAGATTCCTAAGAGGCTCGATAATCTCTAACCCTGAAACATCAGGCAACCCCCCAACATTATGGTGACTTTTGATTGTTGCCGCATCCTTCAAACCACTCTCTATTCTGTCAGGGTAGATGGTTCCCTGAACCAGATAAGAAGCGTTTATATTATTCGCAACCTCCTCAAACACCCGAATAAACAGGTTGCCGATTATTTTCCTCTTCTCCTCGGGGTCCACAACACCCCTAAGAGCCTTAAAAAAACGCGCTCTGGCGTCAACGAAGCGGAAATTCAAATGCATCTGCTGCTCAAATGTCTCCCTGACCGCCTCGGGTTCGTTTTTCCTCATCAAGCCGGTGTCTATGAAAACAGAAACAAGCTGCTCGCCTATGGCCCGGTGGGTTAATAAAGCAGCTGTGCTGGAGTCTACACCCCCGCTTAAAGCGATAACAGCCTTCCCGTCACCGATTTTATTTTTAATTTCTTTAACAGACTCTGTCATGAAATCAGCAATCCGCCAGTTGCCTGTGCATCCGCAGATAACGTGGACAAAATTGTTGAAAATCTTTCCCCCACAGGGGGTATGAACCACCTCTGGGTGAAACTGCAGCCCATAGATATGGCTTAGCTTGTGTTTAAAGGCGACGACAGGGGTGTTATCCGTGTGTGCAAGTAACTCGTAATCGGGGGGGATTTGCTCAACCGTATCGGAATGGCTCATCCATACACTCTCCCTGTCACTCAGTCCCCTAAGCAACAAATCCGGCTCATCGATTGATACCTCGGTGATGCCGTATTCCTTTTTGCCCCCGGGCTTAACCACACCACCCGCGTAATCCGCTATCAGCTGGTGGCCGTAGCATATCCCCAAAACAGGAATCTGCTTTACGCTAAGATAATCCATCAAATCAGAGGAAAGCCTTAAAGCCCCCTCGTCGTGAACGCTTTTAGGGGCCCCCGACAAAATGAGACCCTTCAGATTATACCTCTGTCCGTAATCTTCTAAATCCTTTACCATGCTTTGCGGGGATATAATCTCGGTGTAAACCCCAAGCTCCCTTATTCTCCTGGCTATAAGATGACAGTACTGTCCGCCGTAATCCATGACAAGAATGCATTCCATCTTCTCTTGTATTATACTTGGAGGGAGTATTTAATTCTCAACCTGATATATGAAAAAACGATATATTGCTTTTATAGATATATTCCATGTTATTTTGTCACGATGATATCAATCGAATCCCTGATGGTTAAGCTGGCTAGATTCCAGTATAAACACTACAAATCTCTGGCCATAATCGCTGTGCTGATAACGCTTTTTCTAGCAGCAGGCCTCCCCAACATCAGAATGGAAACAGACTTCAGCAAGGAATTACCCCAGAACCTGCCGGTAATAGTGCTGGAAAACAAAGTGAGTGACACATTCGGGGCACAAGACCTTATAATAATCGTGGTCCAATTAGACTACGAATCCAGCCAAAAAAACGCGGTCACAGACATAAGGGAACCAAGGGTTATGCAGCTGCTTTTGGATTTAGAGGAAAGCATAAATCAAGAAACCGAGATAGACCGCGTATGGTCTATTGGATCAATATTTAAGGAAAAAGGTGTGCCAGCCAGCCTCAAGGAAACAAAGGATTTTTTAGCTAAAATACCCGGCTCAGATGATGCATTCAACCGGGATTACTCATCGGTTTTGTTTTTTGCTTACGCCAATATCGGGGCATCAGAGGATAAAGTAAAAAAACTGACAGATAAGATACAGCAGGATATGGATGAAAATAATGCACCCCCAGGAGTCAGGATGCAGATAACCGGTATGCCCCCGGTAAGGTCCACGATAATGGACTTACTTCGAAGCGACTCAGCCTTTACCATGAGCGTCTCGGCACTGATAATATTTGTTTTACTGATTAGCATAAACAAGCCATGGAAGAGAGGCGTCCTAATATTCATACCCTTAACATTGGGGGTAATCTGGACGCTTGGATTCATGGGATGGATTAACCTGCCGCTGAATGTAGCCACAGTAGGTCTTGGAGCTATGATACTTGGTTTAGGAGTGGAATACGGTGTCTTCTATGTCAGCAGATACAAGGAGGAGAGAGTGGAAAAAGTATCGCAGATAGAATCGCTTGAGAAGGTGGCAAACAGCGTTAGCAGCGCAATAGCCGGTTCGTCTATCACAACAATAGTGGGTTTTCTGGCGTTAACTCTTGCCTCCATGCCCATGATACAAAAGCTCGGTTTTGCGCTGGCCCTCGGCATATTCTGCTGTGCCAGCGCAACCATATTGTTCACGCCGTCGGTGGTGCTGCTGGAAGAGATATGGATACATCAGCGTAGGATAACAATCAGAGACAATCTGGATAAAGCCATCAAAAAGATGGAGATGCGGGGGCTTAAATGATAAAAAAAATACTCCACGGCTATGGGAGACTCGTAGCAAAACATCCGTTCACGGTATTAGCCTTGGTGGTGTTTTTAACGATACTTGGGGTTATAGGAAATTCAATGATTCAAACGGAAACAGAGGATATGGCAGGCAGACTACCCGAGGATATCAAGGTGATTGAGGCATTCAATTACGTAAACGACGAGTTTGGGGGGGGCATAAACACAGGCACTATTGTGGTGGAGTTAGACCCCCAACATAGCGGAAACGAAGAAATAAGGGATGTGCGAGACTACAGGGTAATCCGCTATTTAAGTATCCTGGGGGGGAAAATCGAGAAACTCGACGAAGTCAATGAAGTAAACAGCATAGCAAATCTGGTTTCAGATAACGGTGACATCCCCACCTCCGAAAACACAATAAAAGACAGATTAATTAACTCCGGGCAGGAAACACAATATATCAGTGAAGACTACTGCATGACACTGCTAAAGCTGGAGCTGATACCCGACTATGAAGAAAACGACTTCTATCAGCAGATGAAAAAGATAATGGACAATACACCAACACCCCCTGGGATAAAAAGCGGTGTTACAGGGGATTTCGCCCAGAGCTATGAGCTAAATGAGCTTATTGCCCCGGATATGCAAAAAACATCAATGATTTCGCTTGCCGGGATACTTATCATATTGTTTTTCGTGGTCTTCAGGTCTGTTAAAAACGGGATAGCATCGCTTCTTGCCATAGTATTTGGAGTAATCTGGGGTTTTGGATTGATTGGCTGGCTGGGATGGAGCATGTCCTCTGTTACCTCCGGGGCTGTTTCGATGATTATGGGGATTGGAATAGATTTTGGGATACAGCTTGTATCCAGATTCAAACAGGAAATGACCAGCTTAAACTACGAGGAGGCAATGGTAAACACCATAGCAAGCGTGAGCATCCCGATGTCCACAACCACCCTGGCGGCCCTAATAGGCTTCAGGGCCATGTCCCTAGGCAAACTAACATTTCTAGCTGACCTGGGAAACATGATGTCCATTGGGGTTTTAACCTGCATGATAGCGGCAATAACAGCAACCCCCACATATCTTGTGATATGGGAAAAGTATCTAGCAGAATCAACAAAAAAAAAAGGTGAATTAAATGAAAACAAAAAAAGTGTTATTGGGAATGGTATTTTTGAGCCTGATATGTAACGTGGTTTACAGTGAAAACTATGAACCGACAAAGGTTGTCTTAAACTACGAGCTAAGCGAAGTAGAAGGGAGGGTTTATCCTGGAGATAAGGGAATAATGAATCTCGTCATAGAAAACATCGGGGAACTCAACGCCGAAAGAGTCGAGGTACAGATACCGGGTGCGGGAGCCATACGCGTCGCAAAAAAATGGTATATAGGCACCCTGGCCGCAGGGGATAGCTATGGTTTCTCGACTACATTTACTGTCGGCATAAACGCCTCGGTTGGAACCCATACTATACCGGTATATATCAGCTACGACGGATTTGATAAAGAAGGCAGACCAGACAATAACAAAAGAGTAAACTATGAATATAATATTAAGGTTGAGGGAAACACCTTATTTGTCATTGAATCCATCCAAACAAGCGAGCTTAAACCCGAGCCAGGGGATACGTTAACCGTAAGCCTTGGTTTAAGAAACGACGGCATAGCTAATGCAAAAAACACGGAGGTAATGCTTTTCCCCCCAAGCATGGATTTAAGTACGATGGCTCTCGCTTCATCTGAGTTATTGCAGCAGGCTTCAACATCAATTAATCCCATAGAGGGCATTAATGTTTTAGGAGGAGAAAAACAGTTTATCGGGGATTTAAGCCCGGGTGAAACAAAACAGGTGGATTTCATAATACACCTAGATGATGACCTTAAGCCTAAGGCATATTCAGTGCCCTTTCTCGTGGGTTATGAGGATAACAGCAGACAAACCCTGGGGGAGGTATTGTTCGCTGGAATACTTATAAGCGGGGAGACCGGGATTAATGCCGTAATAAGCGAAACCGACCCGGATGAGATACATGCAGGAGACAAGGATGTGAAAATTACTTTAGAGGTGGATAACACAGGAACGGAAAGCCTGAAAAACGTGAAATTAACCTTTGAACCCGGCTATCCCTTCAAAAACTCCAAAAGCTATGTGCAAACCAAAGACCTTGGGACGCTTAAGTCATCGAACAAAGACCAGACGACTTTCTACGCCAACGTGGATGAGGATGCGAAACCCACAATAAGCGAGCAGGTATTTAATGTCGAATATGAAATCGACAACACCATTCAATCCCATTCTTTTAGGATACCGATAGAGGTATTAGAGTACCCTCACCTGGAGGTCGAAACATCAACGGTTAATGCAACAATATCCATGCTCAACGAGATGAGGCTGGTAGTAGTGAACACAGGAAGCAAATGCGAATCGGTCACAGTGTGGGCTTTGAAAAAAAGCGAGCAGCCGTTTGATTTCGAGGACAAGAGCCAGTTTATCGGAGACCTGGATGAAGGCGAAAGCGGTAAAGCCGTTTTAGGTTATAGCGTTGAGGCAGGAGCTAAAATAAACGAATACATCCTGCCCCTAGAGATACGCTGCACCCGCGATGATGATGTTTTGACCTTCACTGACACGGTTCGAATAAACGTAGCAGACGGCCAACAGGCTTTCATGGATTTGTGCATGATAGCAGGGGTAATAATTTTATTTCTGGTTTCCTCCATAATATATATTACTAGATTTAAAGGCAGAGGGGAATAAAAAAAAAATAGAGGGTCACTGAAATGTATGATGAGGAATGTAAAAGAACAAGCATAGGTGGGGGTTGGGTTAAGAGTTTTGCGGGTTTTTACGCCCTCCTTTACATCAGGGCGAACCCCGATTCCTCAGGATATGACATATGCAAACACGTGAAAGAAAAATACGGCTGTAACCTATCATACAGCAGGGTTTATCCACTGCTTAACACCTTAAACAACGAAGGGTTTATTTCAATGAAAAAAGAGGAAAGCAGCTACCCTCCGAAGAAGGTCTATAAGCTAACAGAGGAAGGGCATCAAAGGATTAAGCGGTTTCGGGATTCCCTGTTTATGATGCTGGATGAATTCATGGAGTAAAAACATTAATTCTGGATAAACTCATGCAGTCTCTTGACGGCGTAAAGCCTATCTTTTTCATCAACCCTAGCCTGGTCAAGAGCATCCCTTAGGGTTTGGATTGAATTATCATAGACCCGTCGGTTAACGGGATATGGAAACCCGTCCTTGCCCCCGTGGGTGAAGGAATACTTAACCGGGTCTTTCCATGAGGGCTCAGCACCATAAACTAAATCAGAAATCAAGGCAAGAGCCCTGATTTTCTTTGGCCCCATACCAGCAAGCGAAACCAGCTCCTCATAATTATCAGGCTGAAGCTCATACGCCTTCTGCAAAACATTAAAACCGCCCGGGCCAAGGTCCATATCCAGCACAGGATGATGAGACGGCATCGTATACTGGGTAATCCTTTTCTGCCCCCCCCTACAGGAAAAATATTTATTGATATGCTGGGGGCCATCGTTTACCAAATCAACGGATATCTCTCTCGCCTCCCGGCTGGCCTCAGAAGACATATCCAGTGCTTGCTTAACAACATTATCACAGCAGATTCCGCTATGAGGTTCCATAAAAAAATCCCGGGTTACACCGGAAAGCCAATGATATCTTCTCGCATACTTACCACCCATACCCTGCTGCACTATAGCCCATTCACCTCTCTCGGTAAAAAAGAAGGTATGATGATACAACTGAAAGCCGTCCTGTATGCATGAGTTATCCACCTTCGCCGCCATTTTGCTGCAGTATATCATCTCCTCAACCTTATTGGTTTTCAGGTTAAACCGCTCACCCCCTTCAAGTATCTGCCGTGGGGTTTTTCGGCTGGATGCACCCTTCCCGCCGCAAACACAAATACCATGCTCCTGCGAGCTTAAAGCAACCTTGAGGGCGCCGCAGGTGGTTGTGGTGGTCCCGCTTGAATGCCAGTCAAAGCCTAAAACACATGAGAAAGCCTGAAACCAGTATGGGTTGCTGATTCGTTTCATATACTCCCCCACACCGTATTCTGCCACAACAGCCGCGGTTAAGGCCCCAGCAAGCCTTACCATCCTGTTAAAAAGCCACCTGGGAGCACGGCCTCCATGGAGAGGTAAATTAACCAAACCGGTTTTTTCCATCAAATAATTTTGAGGTACTCAGAAATAAGAACCTAATGAGTGCAAAAGAAAAATAACCCTAATCCTCGTCTAGGAAACCCAGCGCCTCATCAATACGCCCGATTTCTATGCCGGTTGTCTTAGAGCCCACCAGATAACCGCGGCTGTTGGCTATGATGCCGGATTTTATATAAGGTATCCCAAAGTTTACGCTGCCCACATTACCTGATACCTTAAACAAATCAGATAATTCATGCAATTCATCTGCTGCATCAGGGTGAGCCAGAAAACCCCTGTTCGTCACAACACAACATGAGCCAACCTCCAGATGATCCCCCACCTTAAAACTGTGAACCTCAACCCCTAAAACATCCTCTATCCTCTTGACCGAATCAATCAAGGGACTTATCAGCGCCGCATTATCATTGCATGCTATCAGGTTCCCAACAGCAGTGTATTTATCCGATAAAACACCAACCTCAACATCAAGGTTTTTCTCAGAAAAAAAATCCTTCAGCAACGAAATAGTCGCATCACAAACGAAATGAGGCAACAGTAAACCCCTGCTGTTGCCCGCACAAAACAATCCAACAAAATTAGTGCCATAAAGCTTTGAGCTAACTGATGGCACACCCAAGACATCCACATCATCAAGCTTGGGCGAGGTAATAGCATAACCGTCTGTTGAGAAACCCATCAAGCCGATAAAATCCTCGCCGTCAACCGAAATCTGCCCTAAATGCATTTTACCAGAAAAAGCTAATCCACCAGATACGCGAAAACCCCTCCATCCTCTTCAACCACCTTCACCTTCACCCTCCTGGGGGGCTTTCTAATTCCCTTCTCCCACAGGAGTTCATTAAGCTTAGTGTCTAGTTTAACATCATCAACCTTGGTGTGTTTTTTCAAATAGTCTTTTACAACCTTGACCGCCTTCTTCGTTCTTTTCGTTTTCGGAGCATTGAAGGCATCCCGAAGCGGTATAGTATAAAGTCTCTCATCCATTTTCATCTAATGTAATCTGGCATATCACTGTATCTGCTATCTAGCTTATTATCGTGATCAACTTTTTTTTCCTGGATTTTTATTTTCGGTATGGGAGTCGGGGGCGGAAGCATAATCTCCCGCGAGAGAAGAGTCGCCTCAACGATGCAATTGGATATTATCGTGTTATGCATCCTTGTAGCCAGAGCGGGGGGTAAATCCTTTCCTTTGCCCACCTCCCAGTCCAATAAATCCCTTTCGGTTCCATCGTTTAAATCAGACAACATCATGTTACCATCGATTTTTATTTCACCGATAGAGGGATTATATGTGGAGGTGAAGCTAAAAGACACGTTCACCACATCACCCTCCCGTGAGATACTTGATATGTTGGAGTTGTTGGCTACGTTAACCTTGCCCGAAGGCCGGCTGAAACGGCTTGCCCTAAGTTGGGTGTACTCCATGTTAACACGCATTTTATCGATTGAATACATATACTATGTGATTTAATATTAAATAAAGATGACTAGGGTTGTGGCAACCGGGGTGTTCAGCCTAATACATCCAGGGCATGTCCTCTTCCTTAATGAGGCAAGCAAATTAGGGGATGAGCTGATTGTAATAGTGGCAAGAGACAAGACCGTGGGATTAAACAAGGGGAGGGGATACATACCCGAAAAACAAAGGCTTGATGTCATCTCCAGACTGGATATGGTGGATAAGGCAGTGCTCGGGGATGAAAACGACATCTATAAGCCAATAATAGAAATAAAACCAGATATTATTGCATTAGGCAGAGACCAAAAATTCGACGAGATAAAACTAAAAGCCGCCCTGAAACAAAGGAACATAGACGCTAAGGTGATTCGGATAAAAAAATACCTTGAAGGAGAACTCTACAGCAGCAGACAGATAATAGAGCATATAAGAAAAAACAGGGATAAAAAATAACCCTAATTCAGCTGCTTCGATGCACTATCTTCATGCCAGGTGGGACAACCAAAATCTTTTTATCCGAGACCCTACCCAGATCCCCTCCAACATCCATGGCAGCCTTCTTTAATTTCTCAACCATCTCGCGCAAGAGAAGCTTATCCGAGATAATGCTTTTCACGTTCGCAACCACTATGTTGTTTTTATCAAGTTCTGCTCTCACTTCCTCAACACTCTCGTCTCCCTTGATATCAACAGGCTTGATGTAGACAACATCCTCTCTTTCGATAATCTTGCCCTCGCGGATATCCAGCTCACTTAAATAAGCCTCAATATTGATATCCTCTTCTTTTTCTTCCGGCTTTTGTAGAAACCTTTTAAACACCATTTTATTATACACCAATGACTTTGTTTTTTATTGATTTTATACTAATATTTGGATACTATCCAATATAAACTGATTAATACATTAAATTAGCTTATTAAAAAATGGTGGAAGATATATTCGAGGAAGAGATGAATCGGAGGAGAATATTTAAAGACACCTCCATTCTTTCGCCGCATTACGTACCCGATGAACTCCCGCACCGAGAGGCCGAGATACGTAACATCACCCGAAGCATAGCTCCTGTGCTGAGAAACGAGAAACCAAGCAATCTTTTCATCTACGGGAAAACAGGGACAGGCAAAACCTGCGCCGTGAAATACGTGATGCGAAAGCTTAAGGAATTCGCAGGCAACCAGGAGAAAAACCCCAAAGGCACTGTCGTTAAAACAGTATATATGAACTGCAAGGTCAGGGACACGAAATACAAGGTTTTGTTGAAGATACTCGAAGATGAGAAACTCAACGACTCAGAGCTAGAAAACACCCCCCTGCTGGACAGACCACATAAAAGCCTTAAAGGGATGGACCCCGGTGACCTATACGACAGGCTCTTTAACGTGGTGGATTCCAACAAAATCAACCTTATTGTTGTATTAGATGAAATCGATATGATAAAAAAAGGCTTTGATGACCTGATATATATTTTAACCAGAATCAACGATGAACTAAAGCATGGAACCGTCTCCATAATAGGGCTCACAAACGATATGAAAGCCTTAAGGCGGATGGACCCACGAAGCAGGAGCACGCTGTGCCAGGAGGAGAGGGTGTTTAAACCCTATAATGCCGTTCAGCTTAAAACAATACTACAGCAGAGAATAGAACAAGGCTTTCAAGAGGACGTTGTTGAATCATCTGTTACCGCCTTGATTGCCGCCTTCGCTGCGCAAGACGGTGATGCCCGCTATGCCCTTAAACTTTTAAGCAAATCAGGTGAGATAGCAAGAGACGAGAGTGCCCCAAACGTATTAAACGAACATGTTGAAAAGGCCAAGGAGGCTGTTGAAAGCGATATAATAATCGAGGCTATAAGCTCCCTGCCAGAGCACCAGCAGCTTGTCATATACTCCATCGCATCGCTTACATCCGAGGGAGGCATGTACAAGAGACTATCCGGGCTTGGAGGGGGTGACCTGTTCACCGGGGAAGTCTATGAAGCCTACGAGAGATACTGTAACCTGCTTGAGCGCAAAGCCAGGACCATAAGACAGTTCAGTGAATACCTAAACGAACTGGAGATGCTTGGCCTGATAACAATGAGAATATCAGGGAAGGGGACCCGGGGCACCACCAGATTCATAAGATTAGGTTACTCGCCCGATGAGATAAGGTCTATTCTGAGGAAAACCCTTGGCTTAGAGCTCAGAAGCCCCTCCTAAAAGCAAAAAAATATTTTTTCTGATGCAGTGGATAAGCTTGTTTTATGAGGAGAGAAACCCCATTTCTTCGAGGTGGTGGAACAAAGGGGTTCAGTAAAAGAAGGATGTATAAGAGAATATCAGGTGAGGATTAAAATAGCCTGCGAATACTAGTCTTCGGTCAGTTGGGAATAAATCTCCAAAAGCTTTTTTATCGTATTATCCATGGAATGCTTTTTCACCTCACTTGCGCAGTTTCTGGCTAGCTTATCCCGGTTAACATAACATTTATCTATCATCTCCTTCAGCTGAGCTATATCCCCCTGCTCGTACAGGTAACCGGTTACCCCATCCCCTATCGTGTCTTTCAGTGCCATAGCGTTCGCCCCCACAACAGGAACACCACAAGCCATCGACTCAAGAGCCACAAGACCCTGGGTCTCCGCTGTCGAAGGAAAAACAAACAAATCAAGAGCAGAGTAAAACTCGCGCAGATCCTCCCTTGAGAGGAAACCAAGTATTTTCACGTTATCCCTGCCAGCTGCAAGCTTTTTATAGTGCTCTTCGGCGGGGCCTTTGCCGGCCATGATGATTTCACCGTCAAAATCGTTTGCGAAAGAAATAATATCCTCGAGATGTTTCTCATAACCGAATCGGCCGCAGAAACCTATTACCTTCTCTGATTTAATGTTATACTTTTCCTTAAACCCTGTGGGATCCATATAATGGAAGAAATCCAAGTCAACGCCGTTTGATAAAACAGTCACATCATTAACTCCTTTACTTAACAGCCTATCTCTTATGGTCTTGGAGGGGGCGGTAACATAATCGCATGAGTTAAGCAGTTTTTTCTCCCAGAAATTATAGGACTTCATAAGGGTGCTGCGCAAAGGTTCCTTGCGGGTGATATAGTTGATGTAGTCGTCTGCCGGGGTGTGATAGGTTAGAATCCGGGGTATCTTGTGTTTCTTTGAAGCATAATATCCGGCTATTGCCATCGTAAACAGCCCATGTATGTGCACTACATCCAGTTTCCGGGATTTCTCGGTGATATCGGTTGGGAAAGCCACATGATATCCCTTATAGAATTTGAACTCATAGGAGCGGAATGGATACTCGCGCTCACCGGGTGAATAGCCTTCAGCCCCAGGATAGTACACGTAGATGTTATGGTGCTTCTGCAGCCTCTTTTTCCATTCAGCTATTGTATAAACCACCCCATTGACCTGGGGAAAATAGGAATCAGTGAATATGCCAATATTCATATTAGTTAGATATTTCGCTTACGCTTAATTAAATAACCCGCGCATAATCCCGCTAATACAGCGAGCAAAAGCGTCAAAGCCAGTTCAGTGTAAGGTAAATCAATAGCATGATGTAATGCCTTGGGCAGGGTTGAGCTAACCGTCGAGGCATCATAAGCCAGCTTCTGGGCCTCATGCTCTCCTAAAACAGAGATATTACCTGCTCCACCCCCCCTTACAGCAGTATTTAATTCATCCGGGTGGATGAGCCCGCCCTCAAAAGACTGCTGCATCCTGCTGATAAGCCTGTAAAGGGAGGCAAACAACAACAAAAGCGTTGTGGATAGGATAATCCAGACTCTTTTCTCGTAGGGGTTAAGTAGTTTCTTGCCTTTATCGGTTAACCTGTAATACTTCCATTTAGTGTCCCCCTCGACCTGATTGATAAGACCAACCTCCACCAGCCTCTCAAGATGCTCTGATATGGTTGAAGGAGCCATATTCATTCTCTTGGATAAATCAGTTAACGTCAGTTGGTATTCTTCCCCCAGACTTTTAAGTATCTGTATCCTGGTGTCAACAGCCAAAGCCTTGAATGTTTCCCTGTCGAGGGTGATTTTCTCATCCATTCTTAAAATATAAATGATTCAACTGAATTTATTTAGGTCGCAGGCCAATAAACATGAACACAGCCGGGGACAACATAATCACATAAACACCTAAGGTATTTTTCATAAGGTTATCTGGTGAGCTAAACCCGAATACCAGGATAACAAACAATATCCCGGCAATAAGAACCCGCGAATCCATTACAATAGTAATAAAGTAGTATCCCCAATAAACACCAGCTGTTTTTCTTCGGTTTAAACCTAACCATCTGATTGATCAGACAAATCCACAAGCACGTAAAGTGAGCGTATCATCTGCCTGGGTCGTGGGCTGACCTTAAGAGAAATCAATCTATCATATTCTTGCTCAGATATGCGGTATATGAGGTTCACATACCCTGGCTGATTAGTTGGCCTGAAAAAGCTGTCAGCCCATAAGCTGGCAAAAGAATCCGCCTCCTTTTGCGTGAAACCCAAAGACATCATATCACCTTCAAGAACAGATGAATCAATTGTTTTATCCGATAAGATGAGCTGAGCTTGCTCCCCCGCTTTAAGCTCGTCTATTAACGCGCTGTGGACCTGGGGGCTGAAGGGGGCTTCACCCACGGATGAGACTATAAGCATAAGATTGTAGACGGGATATTCGCCGTTGTTTGTTAAGGTTGCGGTCCCCGTAGATAAATCATATATTGCGCTTATCTTGTTGACATACTCTATCTCGCCCTCGTAAAAAAGAAAACGCTCACGCACCCCGTTGACTTCAAGACAAGCAGAATCCACGTCAGCTAAGGTATCGAGGATATCCTCAAGGGGGATGAAACCAACATCTTTCACTTCTCTAACTTTAGAGCAATCATCAACTATCCTGACATTATTCCACTCCACAACACCTGATTCCTCCACCGGGACTACAGGGTACGTGTCGGTGGGTTTACCAGCATTAAATACCACGGTTAAATCAAAGCTGAGATTGTCATCTGCGTGAACGTATATTACAGGCTGCTCGACCAAGTAAAGCTGCTTGGGCCTGCTCGTCAAAAAAAAAGATTCGCTCTCGGGGCAGCCTGCTAAAACACCCCACTCATGCAGCCTGAATCCTCCCGCTGGAAGCGAGGTTGAAGTGGTTGATGAGTTTAGAGCTGTTGCCGTGGTTGAGGTGCTGGTTTCAGCCGGTTGCTCAACGCACCCGATAAAAAGGAAAAACAAAAGAAATAGAGGGATAGAGCATCTCATGCTCAGTACCTCTTATATCTTATCGTGTAGCTTAGGGTTGAGTTGGTGTTGGCTCCAACCGGGACATACCACTTTATCACGTTATTGGACTCCTTTACATGATTGTGGTTTTCTTCTACGATATTCCAGTCCCCACCGGTTCTCTCAACCACAGTCACAGTAATATCCTCATCCTTATGATTGCGTAGCTCAACCTCCCACTCATACTCATACCAGTTCCCAAGAGTGTTATAATCCATCTGCTTGCGCTCACCCACCACATCAAAAGCCTCACCCATCTCAATCTCAAGGGTCTCGTCTTTCGGGGTGTGGTCTATGCTGTCCTCACCGATAAACTGAAGCATACCCTCGCTGTCTTCTTTGAAAACCCGGATTATTCCAGCAGGCAAAGGCAATCCCAAATTATTGGATTCGCTGTTTTTGAACTTCAGGTAGACGTCGATGTTCTTTTCGGCCCCCGAGTAATCGCTGCCATACCACCACCAACCACTCATATCATCATAAACGTACTCCTTTTTTACGCCGATACCGGCTGACTCCAGAAGAGAAACCTGTTTCTGCTCGTTGTTTTTAAGGGTCGTTTTCCTCTGCAAATCATACATGTGATACTCGAAAAGGCCTTCCTCAACAAACTGGGAGCCACCTATAGCAATACTGTCCTTTAAGACGTACGATGGCATGTTCTCATAATCATATGTTTGGGCTCTGTGCACATCCCCTGCGACAAGCTTCAGCGAAGCATCCTCAAAGGTCGTGCCCGCATTGTTGTTTATCGTAACCCACCCATTCAGGTCAAGCAACGTATCATCCTCATTAGACACCAAAACATAATCAGCACGCCAGTTCATACCAAAAGTCATATAAGACAACTCCAAAGTATGATTCCTCTCATCCTCTGTTTCAATCAACCACTGCAGAGTCGGCTTGGTAATCAAACCCTCAGGCAACTCAGGCAAAACAAAATTATTCGAAGACAACGTCTTAATATTGCCATCCGCGTCCTTTAAAATAATCTGGTTCCCCGAATAACTCAACAAAGTACCCTCAACAAGCTCTTTTTTATCCCCATAAATCTGATAAGCCGTAATCTGCTTATCCACATACTTATCAAGAATCTTCTGCAAAGAAACCAAATCATACTGGTAGTTCTGCTCCAAGACATTGATATCTCCATCAACCGAGCTAAGCTTCACGCTTGTGGTGTCGATGCTTGAGGCCACATCCCGATACAACACATCATTCAACCCACGATGCAAAAAAGTATCACGGTATTCTTTAACCACACCCAGATTCTGATTATACACTGTAACCTCCAACTCCTTAGCCTTCGATTCCACCAAAACCTGCTTGTTAAGAAGGTTAGAGCTTAAAACAAAAGAGATTATTAACACAGCTATTAGTCCCGCTATTATCCTGTTGTCGATTTTCATTTACAGCAACCTAATGAATTATTCAACCCGATACTATAAATCAGGCTTGTTTTATTTCGGCCAAAGCCGAA
>NJDH01000046.1 GCA_002254405.1 Candidatus Altarchaeales archaeon ex4484_96 | reverse complement strand
TTGGCTCTTTTTACCATGCCTTCGAGCGGTGTGGTATGTTTGTCTCCCATATAGACGGATTTGACCCCCAAAGGCTTGCGGAGGCTAAAGACACTATTTTAGGTATCTTCAACAACCTAAAAAAGAAAAAAATAGCTGAGAAAGAATTCAAGGGAACCAGAAGGCTTATGCTGTCCAAGTATGATGACCTGCTGGAGCGTATCACGGAAAGCGCGATGCTTCTTTTAGAAAACGAATTATGTGGTGCTCCCTTCGACTACAGGAGGAAAGGCGAATATATCAAAAGGATATCAAAAGATGATTTACTTAACGCAGCTGATAGATTCCTAAGCGAAGAATACACCATGACCCTGCTTAAACCCGATGATGGATGATGATGGAAAAATAGCTTTGGTCGCATTTTCTTGCATGCTGGCTTTAGCTTTCGCTTCGGCCTTAAGGGGTTATCAAATTAATCCGGTGGCATTAGGTGCGCCAGCCTACATGTACATGGTGAGAATGATTCTGGGGGTGAAATGCCCGATAATAAACTGCTCTCTTGTTATCGTTGGCGTGAGCGCGTTGGTCTACGTATTCTATCTCATGTGATTTAGGATTCTTATTTGACCTGCTCGCTTAGAACAATAAGGTAGTTGTCGGGGTCAAACAGCCAGACTTCCCTCATACCGTAATGTTTTTCAGCTATATCATATAGTATCGTGATGTTATGCGCCCTCAGCCTACCATATATCTCATAGAGGTTGCAGACAACAAAATTCAGTGCGACACCACAGCCCCTGACCCCATCACCCCATTTATCCGAAAGCTTAGGGTGTAGTTTTCTAACAGCCTCCTCGCTTTCGAATATCAGCTCATACCCGTCTTTTTTTAGGAGTAGATAATCAAAGCTTTCCTCCTCCAAGACCCTTTCAATATAAAAACCAAGAACATTGCGATAAAATTGATAGGTTCTATCCAGGTCTTTGACCGTAAACTGCAGGGAACTATATTCCATCTTCAAATTAATATATTATTTCACGGATAATAAAAACTATTCAACCGTAACCGATTTCGCAAGATTCCTTGGTTTATCTGGGTCCAGGCCCCGGGCCAAGCAGATATGATAAGCGAATAAATGAAGCGGTGTGATGTAAAGCAAAGGTGATAGCAGAGGGTCAACCACCGGGACCCGCATCTCACCCTGCTCAGAAACCCTTAAAACAAGCGCTTTCCTGGCCTGCGCCTCGGCTACGTTGCTCTCTATCTTCTCGATGAGTTCATCGTTTGGCATCAGGGCAATAACAGGAACACCCTCCTCAAGCAACGCCAGAGGCCCGTGCTTTAGCTCACCTGCAGGATAGGCTTCGGCGTGAACATACGATATTTCCTTTAATTTAAGAGCACCCTCTAATGCAGTGGGATAGTTTTGTTTTCTGCCGATAAAAAAGAATATCTCCTTGTTTGAGTATTCATCAGCCAATTTTTTTATTTTATCCTCCTCCGATAGCACATCCCCTATTTTATCCGGCACCGAGTTTATGTTATCCAGCATTTCTCTTAGATACTGCTCGCTTATCTTGTTTTTTTCCCTGGCCAGATAAAGAGATAATATAATCAATGAGGTAACCTGACCGATGTATGCTTTAGTTGATGCTACCGCAATCTCCGGGCCCGCGTATATGTAGCTTACGTCGTCTACTACCCGGGTTAGAGAGGAACCTAAAACGTTAACCAGACCAACCAGATAAGCGCCTTTATTCTTTGATTCTTTCGCCGAAACCAGGGTGTCAGCTGTCTCACCGGACTGTGAAACAGCCACCACCGCGCAGTCCTTATCGATGCAGTTTATGGTGGAATACCGGTACTCTGAGCCTAAAACAGCCTCGGAACTTATGCCGAATCTCTCAAGCAGATACTTTGCCGCAAGAGCGGCATAATATGCTGTGCCGCAGCCAACAAGGTAATATCTGCTGTATTTCGCGAGCCGGCCGGCTATTTCAGCCAACACCTCATTAGCCTTGTAGGCGTTTCTGATGGCATCAGGTTCCTCAAATATTTCTTTCAGCATGAAATGCTTAAAGCCTTCTTTCTCAGCCTGTTTTTGGTCCCAGTCAATTCTCAAAACCTCCTTTGTGACCTCCCCCCCGCTTTGGATATCGCATACCCTCACCCCCTCACGAGATAAAACCGCATAGTTGAAGTCGTCTAATATGATTACGTCTCTGGTATGCGGGATTAGGGCTGGAGTATCTGATGCGATAAAATATTCATTATCGCCTAAGCCGATAATCAAAGGTGAATCTTTTCTGGCTATGAGAATCCTGTTTTTGTCTTCGACGGATAATGCCGCCAGGGCAAAACTCCCCCTCAGCCTTTTGACCGCATGCGTAAAGGCCTGCTCGAAGCTGTCAACATAATGTTCCTCTATAAGGTGGGGGATGACCTCGGTATCGGTTTCTGATGTGAAACTATGGCCTTTTTTTATCAGCTCGTCCCGAAGCTCCCTGTGGTTTTCTATTATCCCGTTGTGCACGACGCAAAATCTCTGCTGACAATCCGTGTGAGGGTGTGCGTTGAGCTGAGAGGGTGCACCATGGGTTGCCCATCGTGTATGGGCTATGCCAATATCAGATACTACATCAGAGTTTATTTTATCCTCAAGCTCGGATATTTTCCCCTTATCCTTTGAGATGCATAATACATCATCTGTGACGCATGCTATTCCGGCAGAATCATAGCCTCTATACTCAAGGCGCTTTATCATGTTAAAGAGTATCTCGGATGTATTTTGCCTTGGCCCTATGTAGCCTGCTATGCCGCACATTCTTTTTCAGGATTTCAGTTTCATTATGGCTGCTGCGATATCTCCTTCAGCCTCCATGAGAGCCTTTCTGGCATCATCTTGGCTGACGCCGGTTTGCTCGGCGACCAACTGCACGTCTTCTTCTTCGATTTCAACCTTAGCCTCGGTTTTCTCCACCCTGACCTTTCCGCCTGCGACCTGATACATCTCCTGGCCCGACACCACCATCCGCATCACAGAAGGACCTTCAACAATAATCTCCTCGTTTGCTCCGTGTATGATAACCAGTTCGGCATCAATATCATCCGCTTTAATGCCCATACGCTTCATCATCTGCTTCATCTGCCGGGGGTTCATGTTACTTGGAAACATTTTATTTAATCGGTTATATTCTTCGATGCATTAAATATATTTACTCCTCCACCGGGGTGTGTGAACAGGTACAATCATCCAGGCACTTATCTGATGTTAAGGGGTCTTTGTCGTCACAGTCCTTATTTTTTGCGCATTCAGCATCGCATACACCCTTTATGCATTCGTATTTCTTGTCGTCGTAATCGCATATGCAGCTTAAACTGCATCTGCCCTCATCATCAGGCCTGCTCCAGGATAGATGTCCCTTACAGCCGCTTGTTTCCTGGATGCAGTCTTCACTGTCTTCCTCGGGAGGATCGCATTCCTCATTGCATTCATCCCATATTTCCCCGTCCCCGCACTCGCATACAACCTTGTGCCGGGTCTGGACGAAACAGAGATACATGTCGTTTATCAGCTCACAGTCGGGATGGTAGGTGGGCGTAGCACAATCATTGTGTTGGCTGTCGCAGACCTTGCCCTCCATATAGCATTTCGTTTCTATCGTGACAATAGAGTCCCGGTATTCGCAAAAAGAGCGGTTTGTCCCAGGGTACCTGCAGATGGGATAATAAACGTATTTTTTTATCAACTCCCCCTGGTATACATCCTGGCCGACATAAACATATTCGCGCTCGCACCCGAAAGCAACCTTCACATCCCCGCATACTGATGCATTATAGCAGACTATTTTTTGCAGGGTGGTTTTGTTTATAACTGTGATATTGGGTTCGGTTTCGTTTGTTATATTATATTCACTAATAGAGATATTATCGGTGAGATTATAGCTCAGACTGCCGTTTCCAATAAACTGCATCCAGTAGGGTACCTCGGTGGTTGAGGTCGTGGATGTTGAAGTAGATGAGGTGGTTGAGGTTGAATAGGCTGTTGGGGTGGTTGTATTGGTTATATTGGTTGTTTTGTTGGGTTGGGGTTCCCCGGGATTAATGCAACATGATGAAAGTAGTATGATAACGTAAACCAGCGGCATAATTTTACCCATTTTTTCTCTCCAACACGTATTGAGCCTGTCCAAGTGAGATGCACCCGTCTCCAGGAGGCAAAACCGTGTGTTGTTTGAATTTAATCCCCTTTTTTCTCACATAATCCGCTATTGATTTAACTATTATGTTATTATATGCTACACCCCCTGAAATACCCAATGTTTTAATCCGGTATTCTTCCGCCACCTCAACAGCCATCTCGCCCAAGCCAAGGGCCAGCGCCTTCTGGGCGCAATAGGCTATATCAGATATCCTGGCACCCTCTTGCTTTAGCCTGAGCGCCTCAACCACAATACTCGTAGTATCCAGTACCCCGTCTTTGAATTCAATCGGTATCTTAAGCGTTTTTTTCCCTTTATTACCCAGGGCTTCGAGCTTAATCGCCGGCTCCCCATCATAGCTCCGATGGTAGCAGACTCCAAGCAAAGCAGCAAGTGAATCCAAAACCCGCCCACAAGACGAGCTTAAAGTCACATTCAGATTCTTATCCAACTGCTGTAGCACAACATTTGCTTCCATTCCCTCAAGCTCGAATTTCAGCCCAAGCCGGCCGGCTAACTCCTCAAGCTCCGTGGCCGTGAACCTATCATATAGTACGCCCAAAAGCATTCTAGAAGGATAATATGCTGCCTTATCACCCCCCGGCATCCTCTGGGGGGCTAGATGCGCCGCCCGTGTAAAGGTGTTTCCATCATACACTATTATCTCACCACCCCATATCGTATCATCAAGCCCGTATCCTGCTCCATCAACACATAAACAAACAATCTCATCCAGCCCGTGTTCTGCTAATAGACTGCATAGATGAGCGTGATGGTGTTGTACCGCAACCAGAGGTATATCGTATTCCTGAGATATTTCATCGGCTAACCTGCTGCTTTGATATCCTGGATGAAGGTCGCATGCTACTTCATCGGGTTTACCCCCCATAAGGCTCATCAGGTATTTGGCAGACTGCTTTAGATACGCTAAAGTAGGGGGCTTGGAGGTGTTACCTATGTATTGACTCACATAAGCCTTATCCTCCCTGAGAAAACACGTGTTGGAGTTATGCTCGGCCCCCAGGGCTAAAACATTAACGCCTTTGCTATTTATCACATCAAGGGTTGTGGGAGCGAAACCGCGGCTTCGCCTTAGAAAAGATTCTTTCCCGTTAACCAGTTTCATAACAGAATCATCGCATCGGTTTACTATATCAAGGTCATGTAAAAGCAGGTAATCTGATAACCCCAGGCGAATAGCTTGCTTGTTTGCCATAGCCATCGGCTCACCCGGCATGTTAGCTGAACTCAGAACCAGCGGCTCCCCCATGAGAGGCATCAGCAGATGATGTAATCCAGTATAGGGTAGCATGACTCCAACAGAATCCAGGCCGGGAGCGATTAAATCAGATAAATCATATGAGTCTTTTTTATTCAATAAAACAATAGGCCTCTCACCTGAAACCAGCAGATTCCTCTCTTTTTTGTTTATCGAGGCAAACGAGGATATTATATCAATGTCCAATGCCATAATAGCAAAAGGCTGTTGTGCTCTATGCGTGCGTTTTCTCAGTTTTTTTATCACCTCATCGTCTTTCGTCCGGCAGGCTAAATGCATTCCACCAACACCTTTAATCGTCAAAATCGCACCCTCTTTAAGTAAAGTGGCCGCCTGATGCAACACGTCACCTGATTCAATCAACGCCCCTTTTTTATCGGTGAGATAATATCTTGGACCGCACCTGGGGCAGGATATGGTTTGCGCATGAAATCTTCTTTTTTTGGGATTATCATATTCATTTATGCAAGCAGGACATGGCGGGAAACAATCATATGACGTGTTCTCCCGGTCATAGGGTAGACGCTTTATTGAGGTAAACCTCGGACCGCAGTCAACACAAGAGATGAAGGGATAATCGTATCTAGGGTTTTTTTTATCCCGTAACTCAATAAGGCAATATTCGCAGATTGCCCTATCAGGGGCAATATCCCCCTTAATGCCTAATCCCTGGGATTTTTTTATGCTGAACCCCCCGTATCCCGCAGGATTACGGGACTCAACCCGTAGTTCATCTATTCTGGCGGATGATGGAGGATTATTTTGTAAAACTATGAGAAATTTATCTATGCTGACATCATCTCCTTCAGCCCAAATCCGCACCCCAGCATCCCCGAGGTTAATCACATAACCTACGAGTTTATATTCGGCTGCGAGGCGATAAACATAAGGCCTGAAACCCACCCCCTGAACAACCCCGCAAACAAGCACCTCAACCGCCTTAGCCATCAATAATATATTGGATTATAATCATAAGAGTGCCTTTTCACATTATAATCCACTATATGTAATGCCATTTTGGGGGGGTAATCTGATGTGTCTGGCGGTGCCCGCAAGGATTATTAGATTAATAGGTAAAAACGCTGTATGCGACTTTGGAGGAGTGAACAGAAGGGTTAACATACAGCTGATGGAGGAAATCATGCCAGGGGACTATGTCATAGTCCACGCAGGCTACGCGATAGAGAAACTGAGCGAGGAGGAGGCGCAGCAATCAATCAGGATGTGGAATGAACTGTTAAAGATGGTGGATGAAATCAAATTGATGCACGTGTGCGGCACCCACGAGGAATCAATCGCCCGCTCAGGCATAAGAAGTCTTCTCCCGAAAAACATTAAGGTAATATCAGGTCCAGGGTGTCCCGTCTGTGTCACAACCACAAGAGAAGTGGATGAGGCAATAGCTTTGGGCGGATTAGATGATGTGATTGTCACCTCATTTGGGGATATGATGCTGGTTC
The DNA here is from genome assembly GCA_002254405.1 of Candidatus Altarchaeales archaeon ex4484_96. Classification (GTDB taxonomy): domain Archaea; phylum Altiarchaeota; class Altiarchaeia; order IMC4; family QMZM01; genus EX4484-2. The sequence continues at coordinate 3,061 of NJDH01000046.1, read as the reverse complement.
CCGGAAGCGAGGGTTCGCTGATGGATGCCAGGGCAAATAATGCCGATGTCAGGGTGGTTTATTCAGCGTCTGATGCCACCGAATTAGCCCGGAATAACCCCGGAAAGCAGGTGGTTCATATTGCAATAGGATTTGAGACCACCGCACCCACAACAGCATGCGAGTTGATGGATGCTCCATCTAATTTTTCGATTCTTTGCACTCACCGCACCATACCCGAGGCGATGGACTACCTGCTGTCTTCCGGAGACTGTGCGATAGATGGTTTCATCGACCCGGGGCATGTGTCGGCTATTATAGGAACAATACCCTACAAGCATCTAAGCGATAAATATAGGATACCACAGGTTGTTGCGGGTTTTGAATACCTTGATGTTCTCTTGGCGATATACATGCTCCTTGGGTTGATAGCCGATGAAAGCCCGGATGTGGTAAATGAATACGGGAGGGTTGTCAGGGAAGAAGGTAACACGCTGGCTTTGGATGTAATCGATAAGGTTTACACTAAAAGCAGCGTTAAGTGGAGGGGTTTCCCCGTGATACCAGGCTCGGGTTTGTCGCTGAGAGAGGAATACCGGGAGTATGATGCCAGGATAAAATTTGATATAACGGTGGATAAAGTAACCGAACCAGCAGGCTGCAGGTGCGGTGATGTGCTCAGGGGATTGATTAGCCCAGATGAATGCCCTCTTTTCGAAACAGAATGTTCTCCCGCTAATCCGGTGGGGCCCTGCATGGTTTCCGCAGAAGGTGCCTGCAGCATAGCGATAAAATACGGTGAACATAATGCATGAATATGGCATAGCAAAGGATGTGATAAGCCATGTTCTTGTGGAGGCGGATAGATACAAAGCCTCGGAGGTCAAGCAGATTAAGCTGGACGTCGGGCCTCTTGCCATGGTGAACAAAGACCAGCTGATGTTTTGCCTTAAAGCGGTTTCAAAGGATACGATAGCCGAAGGCATGTCCGTTGAACTGGGTTCGCTGCCTGTTGAAATCATATGCCCCGAAAAGCACGTATTCCAGATAGATAAGCCCATAGATGATGTCTTCAGGTTTTTAACCTCACTCAGGTGCCCCATCTGCGGCGATAAAGCCAGTATTAAAAGCGGCAGAGAGATTATTTTAAAAGAGATAACAGCCATATAAAAAAAATGCACGATATAAGCCTCAACCGGGATGTGATGGTAATCCATAAGGCTCTTGCAGCAAAAAACAGAAAGCTTTTTGACGACAATAAGGTGTTCGCCGTTAATATTATGGGAGCGGTGGGTTCAGGCAAAACAGCCCTGATTGAGCTGCTGTGCGATAAAATGAAAGAAGTGAAAATCGGAGTTATCGCAGGTGATGTGATAAGCGAGGTGGATGCTAAACGCCTTAGGAAGAAAAAAAAGCCTGTTGTCGGAATAAACACCGGTAAAGAATGCCATCTAGACGCTCACCTTGTTGACCATGCCCTCGAGAAGCTGCCGCTGGCCGGGTTGGATTTTCTTTTCATCGAAAACGTCGGGAACCTCATATGCCCCGTGGACTTTGAACTCGGCTCTCACCTTAACGTAGTGGTGGTGAGCGTAAGCGAGGGGGATGATACAATAGAAAAGCACCCGGCTATTTTTCTCACAGCTGATGCGGCCTTAATCAACAAGATAGACATAGCTAAGGCCGTGGACGCCAACGTTGATAAGATGGTCGCTGATGCAAAAAAAATCAACCCAGGATTACAGGTAATCCCGGTAAGCATTAAAAAAGACGTGGGCGTGGATGATTTTATCAGGTGGCTTAAGGATGCACGGGGGAAAAATTAATCTGTTGCACGGGGGAGGCGGACAGGTCATGGAGGAACTCCTAAATGAGCTGCTGCCAGAATTAATCAACAATAAAACACCCGGCGGGATTGGTTTAAGCGAATTAGATGATTCAGCCATAATCCACCTTAACGGAATGAATCTGGCTTACACAACCGACTCCTACACCATCAAACCCCTTTTTTTCAGGGGGGGTGACATTGGCAGGTTATCTGTTTGCGGCACAATAAACGATTTAGCTGTCATGGGGGCTAAACCGCTTGCCTTATCCACCGCATTCATCATCGGGGAGGGGCTTGATGTTTCTATTTTGAAGAAGGTATTCAACTCGATAAACAGGTTATCTGTTGAAACCAACACTCCGGTGGTTACGGGAGACACCAAGGTTATCGAGGAAAAAATAGGTTTGATTATTAACACATCAGGTGTGGGTTTAGCTGATAAGATCGTAAGGGATTCATCCCTGAAAAAAGGCGATGGCATCATAGTATCAGGCACGTTAGGAGACCATGGGATATCTGTTTTAGCTGAGAGGGAGGGTATTGAATTCGAAACAAAGCTACGCTCTGATTGCGCACCCCTCTGGGATTTAATCGAGCCCCTGCTTGACTGCGGGATTAATGCAATGAAGGACCCTACCAGGGGCGGGCTGGCTAATGCATTAAACGAATTAGCGGTTAAATCGAATACAGGCATAATGTTAATCGAGGAGGAAATTCCCTTAAAGGATGAGGTGAAGGCAGCCTCCCAGATGCTTGGAATAGACCCGCTTCAGGTAGCCAACGAGGGGAAGGTGGTTTTGGGGGTTAAAGCAGATGACGTTGATGAGGTGCTAAAAAGGATTAAATCTCACCCGCTGGGCGCCGATGCCGCATTAATCGGCTGGGCAACCAAAGAAAACAAGGGCAGGGTTAGCATAAAAACATCCATCGGAGGGGAGAGATATCTGGATAAGCCCCGTGGAGACCCCGTACCGAGGGTATGTTAAATGGATTCAAAGGAGCAATTGAATGAGTTGATGGAGGAGGCACAGCAGATTAAGCAAAAATACTTCGGGGATGATATAAACTTTTATTATACCGGGGATTATTTCCCGGCGCTGTCTGTTACGGGCCCGCGGTGTTCGCTTAACTGCAAGCACTGTAACCGGATATTGATTGAGAGATTAACTCCTGTACTTGAGCCACGAAAGCTGGTAGAGGAATGCATGAGATTGGATGCGAGAGGGGCTACCGGCGTATTGATTACGGGCGGGT
>NJDH01000045.1 GCA_002254405.1 Candidatus Altarchaeales archaeon ex4484_96 | reverse complement strand
GCGTTCCTGCCTCGTTTAGGTGGTTGACTATGTGCATCTGCCCTTTCATGGATTTAACGTTTTTTGTTAGCTTCTCTATTGTATTCATATTTTCATATAGGAGGTCGTCGTTCACCAGTAAAATGCTGACTGCGCCCGTATTCACTGCGTCATAAACCTCTTTAAAGCCGTATACTCCCAGATTAGTGTCTTTTCCCACCTCCATAAGCAGCTTGTTCACGAGGCGTATGTCTTTGGCTGAGTTAATGTCTTCGTTGATTTTTTTCATAACGGGTTTTTGTATCACCTCGTTTATTGCCGTCCTCCCCTGTGAGCCTGTGTTCTCTATGTATGTTTTCTTGATTAACTGCGGGTTTTTTTCTTTAAGATAATCGTATAGGTTGTTTTTCTCGAATCCAGTGCCTGCTAATATAACTGAAGAAACGTTTTCTTTATCTGCCAGGTTGCAGATGAAGGAATGGATTTTACCATAGAATTCATGTTTTTTCTCTTTTCTTTTTGTTTTATATTGCTTGCCCCCTATGCTTGTTGTTTGCTCGTAGTATTCTATTTTTGATTCCTTTATCAGGCCGAATACGGCTTCTCCCTCATCCACTACCACGACCAGTATCTTGGGTCTTAGGGAGGCTTTTTTTGCGTCATCGAGTCTTTTAAGGTCTATGGGGGACCACCTGGTTTTTTTCAGACTTGTTTTGTCCCCAACCATCAGGTTGAATGTGTGGTGTGAACCTATGGATATTATATCCTCCGGCCCTTCTTCTATTAAACCCAGCACTCTAAGTGTCTGGTTGTGGGGGTTGAATTCTGTTTTTTCGGTTTTGATGGTTAATGTGATGGTTTTTCTGGTGCTTTTATCCCTGTTCATATCGTTTTTTGTTTTTATTCTTCTCTCGGTTTTTGTTTTAATCTGGTCTTCTGCTTTGATGATGCCCGAAAGATACCATAGGTCGTCGAGGTTTTCTATTCTGAGTGTTATTGTGTTGTTTCTCAGGTTTTTTTTCAGTATCTTCATTTTATCTCCTATTGTGTATTGCAGGAATAAATTTTATGATATGGCCTGTGATTCATCTATTTCAAAGGTTGTTTTCTATTGGTTTTTTTATATAGATTATATTATAAAATGTTAATTATCTAATATCCTTGACGAATATACACAATCAAAGAGAATATAATATACAATACTCAAACAAATTAAAGAAAAATAATAAAAAATATGATAAATCAGGCATCCAACACTTTTTTTTACAAATATTGCCCACCTGAGCCCAATACCTCTCTTATTTTTATACTAAAGACAATATAAATATGCACTGAACATCTCTACTTAAAACCATGTATTCAAGTCGATAAAAATTCCATATAAAATGCAAAAACCCATAAGAATTCTCATGTTCGGATGGGAGTTCCCTCCCTTCAACAGCGGTGGTCTTGGCACCGCATGCTATGGGCTCACTAAAGGGCTTTCAAGAAAAAACGTCGAAATCATCTTTGTTCTTCCAAGAGCCTCTGGGGTAAAAAACGAAAACTATATGAAAATCCTAAACACCTCCCAGCTTGACCTGAATAAAAAAAACATCAAATTCAAGACAATAGACTCCATCATAACACCCTATGTATCATCTGAAGCCTATCTAGCCGAAAGATATAAAAGCAGCAAAATAGAAATCGATGAGAAGATGATGTACGGGGAAGATCTTTTCTCCGAGGTCATGAGATACTCCCAGGAGGCTAAAATAATAGCCGCCAACGAGGATTATGATGTTATACACTGTCATGACTGGCTTACCTTCCCGGCCGGAATCGAGGCCAAGAAAACCGCGAAAAAAAGAGGGATGAACACGCCTTTAATAACACATGTTCACGCTACGGAATTCGACAGAACCGCAGGCCACCCCAACCAGACAGTATATAATGTTGAAAGGCTGGGAATGCACGAAGCTGATGCAATAATAACCGTAAGCAACTACACAAGGAATCTAGTAATGAAACACTATGCAGTCGACGAAAAAAAAATCCATGTAATCCACAACTCGATAGATTATGCACCAAACTACAGCCATGAGGAGTTTAAGCTAAAAAAACACCATAAAATAGTGTTATTTGTTGGAAGAATGACAATACAGAAGGGACCTGACCACTTCCTGTGGATTGCTAAAAAAATAGCCGAACAAGACGATAACATACGGTTTGTTATGGTGGGAAGCGGCGACATGTTCCCTTATATTGTGGCGGAAGCAGCTAATCTGGGTATCGGCGATAAGGTATTTTTCGCGGACTTCATGCCCCAAAAAGACGTTGAAAGAGCCTATCGTATGGCCGACGTCTACGTTATGCCCTCGATATCCGAGCCCTTCGGGTTAACAGCCCTTGAGTCGATGAAAAACGGCACACCAGTGATTGTATCAAAGCAGTCAGGTGTTTCTGAGATAATCAAAAACTGCATCGTAGTAGACTTCTGGGACATCAATAAAATAGCTGAAAACATACTTGATGTAATATATAATCTAGAGAAAAGAAACAATCTGGTTAGTGAGACCATGAAGGAGATAAAAAAATTCAGCTGGGAGGAGCCGGCCAGAAAATGCATGAACCTATATGGTAGACTTCTCTTGGAAAAGAGTTCCCTGACGGCTTAAGATGGTTTCCGTGTGCTTTTATTTTCAGGTCCATCAACCCCATAGACTCAGAAGATATCATGTTTTTGAGATAGGTAATGGATGCAACTATTTCGATGAAGAAAAAAACGAGGCGATATGCAAAAAGGTTTCGGATAAATGTTATCTCCCGGCCAACAGATTAATCTATGATTTGATACATGAATCAGACGGCCAGTTTAAGGTATGTTATTCTATTACGGGGGCTGTTTTAGAGCAATTTGAGAGATTCTATCCCAAGGTTATCGAGAGTTTCATCGATTTAGTTGACACGGGATTGGTTGAGTAGAATATAAAGTTGTTGCTCAAGAACTATAGGCTATCTGATGATATTGCTTTCAGGTTCTCTGAGCGTTCATGGGAGGGGTGGCCTCTTACGGCGGATAAATTCGCTTCCTGGGTTTCCGCTGTGAACGGGAACGGCAACGTAGTTAATTTGTTCATGGACTATGAGACCTTCGGAGAGCACCAGTGGGAGGATACCGGGATATTTGAGTTTTTACGCCATCTCCCGGCTGAGATACTGAAAAGCGGAAACGACTTCAAAACACCATCTGAGGTTATAAGCTCCTATGAGCCCATGGCCGAGCTGGACATACATCATATTGTTTCCTGGGCTGATGTGGAAAGAGATTTAAGCGCATGGACCGGCAACCGGATGCAGCAGACGGCAATAGATCAGTTATATAAGCTTGAGCATGATATCAAGGAAAGAAACGATTTAGCTTTGATTGAGGATTGGAGGAAGCTTCAGACAGGGGATCATCTTTATTACATGTGCACGAAGTGGTTTAACGACGGAGACGTTCACAAGTACTTTAACGCCTATGATAGACCTCATGATGCGTTCATCGCTTTCATGAATGTCATAGCTGATTTGAAAATCAGGTTGCGCGAGGGCGCTAATTAAACCGACTCTATTCTCGGGGCAAGATAGTATACTACTTTACCTTCTCCTATGGCGTATTCAAGCCTAAGAGGCGAGTCGCTTCTCAGCTTTAACTGTATTATGCTGCTTTGGTCGGATGCCTTAAGCAGGTTGTTTAGCTGGTCTAGTGAGAAAACGGATTTTGTTTTTTCTTTAACTTCCATCCCGAGTATGTTGTCGTGGGGTATTTTGATTTCAACCGAGCCGGTGTCGCCTTCAGCTGTTATCGCAAAATCTTTGTCGGCTATCAATGCAACGTGGTTGCTTATCTGCTCAGCGTCTTTAAGTGATTCTTTTAGTATGCTGGCCCCGATTTTTATTTCCGCGGTGAAATCGATTTTAGGCTCCTTGGGCGGGGAGCTGCTTGAGTCTATGACTGAGATGTTGAATTGTCTTGTGGTTTCTCCGCTGTATTTCATGTTGAATCGGGTTTCAAGTGAGAGTTCAATGCTGTCTTCTAACCTGCATCTTTTGGTTATCTTCGACAACTCTGAGAAGTCTATGCCTACCTGGGTTTCTTTCTCCACCTTATATTCTTGAAAGGCCTTTTTTGGAAGCGAGAAATCAATTAATGCTATCTGGGAGGGGTCCATGGCCCGAAGCTTAAAGCCGCTTTTTTCTATGTTGAGTGTCCCCTCATCTATCAAAGCCGCTATCGCATCTATGCTGTTTTTCCATGATTTAGTGTCTGATATTACTGCAGTAAACATTTTAATTATATTATATTGTTTGTTTAAAAACACTATACTGATATCTCCGCATACATTAAAAACGAAACGTATTTATAACAGCTTGCATAAAGAATTTAATCCTCTGTGTTACCGAAAGATATTTATAAAAAAAGAACAAAGAATATTAAAACAATTAAATAAAATATGAGGTGTATAATATCCTTTTATGAGGTGATAATTTAAAAATGAAAAAATTTGACAGAAAGGGTCAGGGTGCTATGGAGTATCTTATGACCTACGGTTGGGCTATTATGGTTGTGATGATTGTCGGGGTTGTTCTCTGGCAGATGGGTATATTCAAGATGGGCTCAGGCGGTACTGGAATGAGCGGTTTCGGACAGGTTAAACCTCTTGATCATACCAGCACCAGCACCCAGGATATAGCTATTACCTTCACAAATGCTGCTGGAGCTAGAATAACAGGCTTGGATGTTTGGGTTGATGGTAACAACCTAACCACATACCTACAATACACAGATGTTGCTCCAGGAAACAAGGTTACATTAAGTTCTGAGGGTAATGATGCTGTGTCCAGTGTTTGTCCTAGTACTGAATCCGAGACCTATGATGTTGCAGTAAATGTGACATTTACCAATTCCATAACTGACCTAAAACACAAATCAAGCGGCAGAATATGGGGTCCTTGCGGTTAGATAAACCCCTTTTTTTTTCTTTTCTTTTTTTTTATTTATCTACATGTTTTTTGTTTACTAAGTCTATTAATTATCTATGAAAAAGAAATCTCTTCTAATCGTATGCGACGGCTTAGGTGACCGCCCGGTTAACGGTGTAACACCCCTTGAGGCAGCCTACACACCCAACATGGATAAGATGGCATCTGAGGGAATATGTGGGTTAATGGATACAGTTCTTATGGGGGTTAGGCCGGGAAGCGATACAGCGCATTTATCATTATTTGGATACAACCCATTCAAGTACTATGCTGGTAGAGGGCCTTTTGAGGCTGCAGGAGTGGGCTTAACACTAAAAAAAGGCGATGTGGCATTCCGCTGTAATTTCGCATCAATCAAAGACGATAAGATAGTGGATAGAAGAGCCGGCAGGGAGGAGGAGGGTCTTTCTGAGTTATCTAGGGAAATAAACAACATAAAGATTGAGGGTATAGAGCTGATTTATAAAAAAGCAGCCGGACACAGGGCTGTGCTGGTTTTGAAGGGTGAGGATTTATCTTCGAATGTATCTGATACCGACCCCGAGGGGGAAGCAATAGGATACAACAAAAGCAAGCCGCTGGATGATTCAGCGCAGGCGGCTAAAACAGCCGACATACTAAATGAGTTCACCCAAAAAGCGATTAAGCTGTTGGCAGAGCATGAAGTGAACAAAAAAAGAACGCAAAAAAATAAATTACCAGCCAACATTATCCTGGCCAGGGGTGTGGGGATGAAAGCCTCGATACCGTCCATAAAAGAGCGGCTTGGGATAAGTGCCGCATGCATTTCGGCAACCACGTTAATCAAGGGGGTTGCAAGGGAGGTGGGAATGGATTTAATCGAGGTTGAGGGTGCTTCAGGACACGTTGACTCAAACATCAAAGCCAAGATGAGGGCAACCATCAAAGCACTCAAGAAATACGATTTCGTTTTCCTTCACCTTAAAGGGACTGATGAAGCCTCACACGACGGAGATTTTGAATCAAAAAAGAACATGCTTGAGCGCATAGATGTTGAGGTAATAGGTCCTATCCTGAACGATGTGAAAGATTGCACTATTGCCTTAACCGGAGACCACTCAACGCCTATAAGTATCAGGCAGCATTCGGCTGATCCTGTTCCGATAGTGATTGTGGGCGATGTTAGAGAGGATAAAGTAAAGAAATTCACTGAAAGAGAGTGCGCCGGCGGCGGACTAAACCGGATACGGGGACTTTATCTTCTAAACATAATGCTTGACATCTCCGACCGCGTTAAATTGTATGGTGCCTAATATTTGTATACTGCCCCATCAGCCGCTGAGGAGGTCAGCATAGAGTACCTGCGCAAAACACCTGATAGCTCTTTAGACGGTTTAGTCCATTTATCTCTTCTGTCCTTTAGCTCCTTCTCGGTTAAGTCTACGTTCAGGGTTCTTTCGGGTATGTTTATCTTTATTGTGTCTCCTTCATTAAGCAGGGCAAGGGGGCCTCCCTCAGCCGCTTCAGGGCTGATGTGTCCGATGCATGGCCCTCTTGTTCCTCCGGAAAACCTTCCGTCGGTGATTAAAGCAACATGATTGGATAAACCCATCCCCGATATTGCGCTTGTCGGGGAAAGCATTTCCCTCATGCCAGGCCCTCCCTTAGGCCCCTCGTATCTGATGACCACCACATCGCCTTTCTTTATTTCATGAGCTAATATGGCGCTCATAGCATCCTCCTCTGAGTTATAAACCCGTGCCGGGCCCTCGTGCACCATCATGTTTTCCCCAACAGCGGTCTGTTTGATTACAGAGCCGTCTGGTGCCAGATTGCCTTTTAAAACCGCGATTCCTCCCTCGCTGTGGAAAGGCCTATCAAGGGATCTTAAAACTTCAGAATCGTATACCTGGGCACCTGATGCTATTTCCTTTATTGTCTTCCCGCTTACAGTGTTGTTGTCATGTAATCTGTCTATGAGTATCTTCAGGACAGCTGGTATCCCGCCGGCGTAGTCTATGTCCTCCATGAAGTAGTCCCCTCCCGGTCTGATGTTTGTTATGTGGGGTGTTTTCTTGCTTAATTCATCGAATACCTCAAGTGGCAGCTTAACGCCAGCATCATGTGCTATGGCTGGAATATGCAAGGCGGTGTTGGTTGAACCGCCTAATGCCATATCAACCATTATAGCGTTCTCGAATGCTTTATGGTTCATAATCTCTCTTGGTGTGATGTTTTTTTCGACGAGGTTAATTATCTGTTTTCCGCTGTTGAATGCTATTCTTTTCTTGTCTGCTGTGCCGTTTAATGCGGTAGCACATCCGGGCAGCGACATACCCAGCGCTTCTGTAACGCAGGCCATGGTGTTGGCGGTATAAAGCCCCTGGCAGGAGCCTCCTCCCGGGCAGGCTCTGCATTCCAGCTCCTTAACCTCTTCTTCGCTGATTAATCCCTCGTTGTATCTGGCTACGGCCTCAAAGGTGTCTCTCACATAAGAGAGCCTTCTACCCTTGTAGTTGCCTGAGTGCATCGGACCTGCTGTTACGACTATTGCTGGGATATTAACTCTGCCGGCTCCCATCAGCATGCCGGGGGTTATCTTATCGCAGTTTGTGAGCAATACAATCCCGTCCATTGCATGGGCTTTGGCCATGAACTCTATGGTGTCGGCGATTATTTCTCTGGAGGGAAGTGAGTAATACATCCCCTCATGTCCCATGGCTATGCCGTCGCATATCCCCGGTACCCCGAATATCAGGGGCCATCCCCCGCCGGCATGCACTCCCTTCTCTATGAAACGCTCTATGATGCGCATGTCAACGTGTCCGGGTATTATGTCATTGTAGCTTGATGCCACACCAATAAAAGGCTTATTCATCTCCTCCTTGGTTATCCCAGTCGCGTAAAACATGGCTTTATGCGGGGCATTATCTACTCCAGTCTTGATTTTATCTGATTTCATTTTAGCTTATAGTTTCATTATCCTGTTGATTCCGTTGATGAAGGCGATGATAGAAGCCATTACCACATCCTCGTGCACGCCTCTGGCCATAGTAGTTCTCTTCCCATCCCCTACCCTGATAGTAACATCAGCTAATGCATCACTGCCTCCTGTTATTGCATCAAGGTGGTATTCGTCCAGGGTTATGTTTTTTTCTCCAAGGGCTTTTTTTATGGCGTTCAGGGTAGCATCAACCGGGCCGACTCCTCTTTCTTCAGCTTTTTTCTCCACTCCTTTGACCTTCAGGATTACGCTGGAGCGGGGTTTTTCTCCCAGCCTGGTTTCGAGTGTTATGTCTATTAACTCTACTATACTCTCCTCCTTGGGTGTTTTGCCTATGACATCCTCTGCGATAGCTATGAGGTCTTCTTCCACAATCCTCTTGCCTAATCCGCCGAGGTCCTTGACTTTTTTTGTTATCTCCTTAAGCTGGTCTTCGTTTACCTTGATTTTCAGCTCCTTGAGCTTGGCTTCTATGCCGTGCACCCCGATGTGTTTACCCAAGACAAGTCTTCTTCTGGCTCCCACCATCTCGGGCTTAATGGGTTCGAAGGTTACTGGTTTTTTCAGGACGGCATGCACGTGGATTCCAGACTCGTGGGCGAAGGCGTTATCTCCGACTATGGGGAAGTTTGGCATCACCCTGATGCCCGTGAGCCTTTCCACAAGCTTGCTTACAGGATATATTCCCTGGGTTTTTATGTTGGTTTTTTTCCCATAGAGTATCTCAAGAGCCATCACCACCTGCTCGAGGTCTGCGTTGCCTGCTCGCTCCCCCAGCCCGTTGACTGCTACCTGGACCTGGTTGCATCCGGCTTCAACCGCTGCTAGGGTGTTTGCGACGGCCATCCCGAAATCGTTGTGGCAGTGCACATCGAGCTCTATTTTTATTTCTTCTCTTATTTTCCCTACAAGGGCTTTCATGGCTGAAGGGTACATGACGCCCACGGTATCGGGTATGTTTATTATTTGCGCTCCCGCCCGCTCCACTCCCTTGCATACCTTAATAAGGTAGGGTATGTCGCTTCTTGAGGCATCCATCGGAGAGAACATGCAGGGTATGCCGTGTTCTCTAATATATTCAACGGCGTCAACGGCCAGCTCATATACTTCATCCTCGCTTTTATTCATCTGGTATTTAAGGTGCTGTGGGGAGGTGGATATGAAGGTGTGGACCAGCCCTACATCTGCCTGGATGCATTTATCCAAGTCCGGCTTTAGGGCCCGGGCTAGACCGGCTACTGTGGTATCAACTTCCTTGGTTATTTTTTTTACCGCCTCATACTCTCCTTCAGAGTTTATGGGGAAACCTGCTTCTATTATGTCGACTCCCAGCTCCGTTAGTGCGTGAGCGAGCTCGAGTTTTTTCTCTGTTGTTAGAGCAACACCGGGGGTTTGCTCCCCGTCTCTTAGTGTTGTGTCGAATATCTTTATCTGTGATTTTTTATTAACCTGCTTGGACTTATTCATTTATACCGCCTCGTATTCTATTTTGTTTAAATCAAGAAAAAACAACAATTGGACTATAGTCTTGGATTGATTGATAGAATAATGGACCCGTGGGGGGTCACAAGCTGATGGCGTTTAATGAGCTGGATTGACCTGGTCTTGAGCTTACCCTGGCTTTTATTTCTTTTTTGTCTGGGGTTTTTACCGTTATGATGGCTCCTTTGGTGATTATGTGTCTCCTGGAGTAATCTTGGCTGACCGGGTTCTCCTCGAAACTGATTATCTTGCATTTAGCTGCTTTACCGTCTACGATCACGTTGGCATACTCTGTGGATACGATTTTTGTTTTAGTGCCTCCGCCTTTGCATTTGATGCTGGTTTTCTTTTCTTTGTCTATTTTTGTCTCAACCGGGAATCTACCGTAATGGTTTTTTCTTTTTTTGTGTGCCCGGTTTTTTTTGCCATGGTACATAAATCAAACATACGCATTTAATGAATAAAAATAGCTTTCACTTCAAGCAGGCAGGGGTGGGTTTTTTTGTCGCTTTTT
>NJDH01000010.1 GCA_002254405.1 Candidatus Altarchaeales archaeon ex4484_96 | reverse complement strand
GGTTTAATAACAAAAATGTGAAGCTGGTTATACCCCTTGGAGGGGTACCCCACCCCAAGAGAATGGAGGTTGATAATCTGGCTGTTTATGGTATAAGCGTAAACAAGCAAACAGATAAGATACTGGATAAATGGGGGATACAAATGATGGAAGAAGGCATTAGTGTTGGAGCCCATTCTCTTATCATATACGAGTGCATGAGAAAAAAAATGAATGCAGTATATCTCATGGCTGAATCACATGCTAAATACCCTGATCCCGAATCCGCAGCGGCTGTTATAAAAAAACTGAACTCAATCCTTGAAATAAATATACCTGTTGACGAACTCATTGAGGGAGGGGAGGAGATAAAGATTCAGGCCAGGGATTTAATGAAGCGCACCGAGAGTGCACTCGATGATATGGAAAAAAGCCAGGAAAACGAGATACCGATGATGTATAGGTAAAAAATGACCAAGAAATCTGCTAGCTGGGATATTGGCGGTTCACTTGAGCCTCTGGTTCATGTAGAGGACAAAGGCTCTGTTTATATTGTGACAGCGGATTTGCCTTACGTCAACAAGGAGGATATTGAGGTTAATCTCTCAGAGGATACGATAGAGATTAAGGCTAAGATGAGAACAAAACACTGCTTTGAGAGGTGGGGCACACACCAGAAGAGTGTTATCTACTCGTCCTTCAGGAAGCTGATTAAGCTCCCATCCCCGCTAAACGTAGATAAAGCAGTTTGTTCATTTAGGAAGGGTTTGCTTGAAATAAATCTGCCCAAAAAGAAAACCGGGCGGAGGATTGATATCAGGTGAGAGCATGAATATCCTTGAGCTGGAGAATCTTTCTGTTGAAGTAGAGGGTAAAAGAATCTTGGAGGATATCAACCTGCATCTACCTGAAAAAAGCACAATGCTCTTTTTCGGGCCAAACGGGTCTGGGAAGACAACTCTTTTGTTGACGATAGCCGGCATGCCAGGGTATAATATCACGAGCGGTAGCATAACGTTAAACGGGGTGGACATCACCTCCCTGGATGTTGATGAGAGAGCCAGGCTAGGCATAGGGACTGGATTTCAGCTGCCTCCCGAGATCACGGGAGTGAAGCTTCGGGACATGATAAAAATATGCGCAGGCGGAAGGCCCGGTGATGATTTAACCAAAGAGGAGCGTAATCTCATTAAGCGCTTTAAGCTGGATGATTTCATCAACCGCGATATTAACCTGGGTTTCTCGGGGGGTGAGAAAAAGAGGGCTGAGATGCTTCAGATGATGGCTTTAAAGCCTAAATTGCTCCTGCTTGACGAACCCGATTCCGGTGTTGACGTCGAGAGCCTGAAGCTGATTGGCAGGGAGCTGCAAAAATACCTTAAGGCAAGCGGTGCCTCGGCTTTTATCATAACACACCACGGTGATATACTAGAGCATCTTGATTCAAAATACGCTTGTGTTCTTATGGACGGACGCATATGGTGTCGAGGTAATCCCCGGGAGATATATGACACAATACTTGCGAGGGGATATCGGGAGTGCGCTGAATGCCATGTCAGGCACCCGATGGAGGATTAATGATGGGGGATAAAGAAAAAAAAAGGGTTTCTTCTCTGACGGACCTGCCTCATGAGATACTTGAGGCAGCCTATAAGTCCGGTATTGAAGCATCTGAAGATAAAAGATCCGCTACCTACATGTACATTGATCACTCGCTTGTTTTATCCAAGGTCAACGAGCACTTTGCGGGTAGGCTTGAGTTATTGGATACTAAAGATGCCTTAGATAAATATTCATGGTTACAGGATTACCTTTGGGATATCATTGAGCCGGATAAGGATGAGGTTACCAAAAGCGTGTTTGAGGAGTTCGGCGGTGGTTATTTTATCAGGATTATGGCTGGTGCGCGTGTGGAGTTCCCCCTGCAAAGCTGTCTTATGATATCAGGTAAGAAAGTAAAGCAAAAGGTACACAATATCGTTATTGCCGAAGAAGGCTCTGAGGCGCGGATAATAACTGGTTGTTCAATGCATACCAAGGCTGAAAGGGGCGAGCACCTGGGTGTATCAGAGTTTTTTATCAAAAAAGATGCGAAACTCAATTACACCATGATACACAACTGGAGCGAGCAGATGAAGGTGAGACCCAGGAGCGCAACCCGCCTGGAGGAGAACGCGACCTTCATATCGAATTATATCCTGCTTAGCCCGGTCAAAGACCTGCAGATGTATCCGATGGTTTATTGTGAGGGCGTTAACGCGAAAACGGAATTAAACAGCATAGTATATGCGAGAGGAGAATCCAGGGTGGATATTGGTTCTGGGGTTGTATTCAACGCCGCGGGATGCAGGGGCGAGATTGTTTCCAGGGTCATGGCTAAAGAAAATTCGAATGTGAAGGCAAGAGCTATTATCAGGGGTAATGCGTCTCCGGCTAAAGGGCATCTGGAGTGCAAGGGGCTTTTGCTTGATGACACGTCTGTGATACATGCTATACCCGAGCTTGTTGGGGCGAGAAAAGACGTGGATTTATCTCATGAGGCTGCTGTCGGGAAAATAGCCGAGAAAGAAATAACTTATCTAATGTCAAGAGGGCTTAGCCGGGATGATGCTACTTCAGTCATCGTAAGGGGTTTCCTTGATGTCGACATCCTCGGGCTCCCCCCCAACCTGCAGCAGGAGATTAGCTCGATGGTTGATAAGATGGATTTAGGGTTGTGACTTATTTCTTTTTATTTTTCTTTTTGTCCAACACCTTCAGTGTTTTCGGCAACCTAATCCTGTATCTGCCGGATATGGGCTGTAACTCGATTATATGTATTTCCCCGCATTCAGGGCATTTAACCTTTTGTTTAACGAAGGGTATCCTTGTTTTATGCTCGAATTCGTTAACGCATTTCATGCACTTAAGCGCGTATTTGCGATAAAAAGAGGGTGCTTTTTTCGTGTACGCTCCCCCAATCGAGCCTGAGCCTGTTTTCTCTTCCATGCTTTTCAGGTCTTCTTCGACGATGATAGATTTAGGTAACTGCTCTATCTTAATAACATCCTTTTTTTTGGTTTTAGTTGGGGCCTTGGTTTTTGCCTCAGGTTTCTTTGCTGTTTTATTGGATGATACTTTTTTCTCGCTTTTTTTCTTTTTTTTCGCTGCCATTTGAATCACCTGATTATTAAAAAACAATACGGTTATAAATCATTACTACAAAGTATATAAATCTGGGGTTGAAATAAATTTCATGGATGTAAGATGAGACTGAAGACCAGGTTTTATGAAATCGAGGTGGATAAACCTATTGTTATCCTAAACGATGAGGATGCTAAGGATCTTGGGGTTTTTGTGTCAGGTCGTGTTAAGATTAAATACAATGAGCATGAGATTACTGCGATAGTTGATACCACCGAGACTCTTGTGCGGGAGGGGGAGATTGGTGTCTTGAAGGATGTTCATGATTTGATTAAAGTAGACGCTGGAGATTATGTTGAGGTGAGGTCTGCGAGCAAGCCGGCGTCTGTTGAATTCATCAAAAAAAAGCTTGACGGCCACACACTTGATGAATCCGAGATATATTCCATAATCTACGACATAACAAACAACAATCTTTCAAGCATCGAGTTAAGCTCTTTTGTTACTGGGGGATATATTAATGGTTATACTATCGAGGAGATTGTTTCCCTGACAACCTCTATGGTCAAGACAGGGAAACAGATTGATTTCGGTGATGATGTCGTGGACAAGCACTGTATAGGGGGTGTGGCGGGTAATCGCACTACCATGATTGTTGTCCCTATTGTCGCAGCCGCTGGTTTGACGATACCCAAAACAAGCTCCCGCGCCATAACCTCACCCTCGGGTACGGCCGATACCATGGAGGTATTGTCAAGCGTACAATTCGGGATAGATGAGGTCAGGGAGATAGTCAATTCGGCGGGTGCCTGCATCATATGGGGTGGGGCTGTTAATCTCGCACCTGCGGATGATAAAATCATCAGGGTAGAGTACCCTCTGTCATTGGATGCTGAGGGTCATCTGCTTTCCTCTGTTATGGCCAAGAAGATGGCTATAGGCTCTGATTATGTTTTAATCGATATTCCTGTTGGCAAAGGCAGTAAGATAGCTACACCCGACCGGGCCAGAAAATTAGCGCGTAATTTCATAGAGATTGGATGTAAGCTGGGTATATCGGTTGAGTGCCTTATCACGGACGGTAGCTCGCCTATAGGTGCGGGGATAGGCCCTGCTCTGGAGGCCAGGGATGTTCTTAATGTTTTAAACAATAAGGGCCCGATTGATTTGATGAACAAATCCCTTGATTTAGCGGGGACGCTGCTTGAGCTGTCCAAGCGGGTTGATAAGGGGAAAGGAAGGAAGATGGCCGAGAATATACTGTCTTCTGGTAAGGCACTTGATAAGATGAAGCAGATAATAGAGCTGCAGGGTGGTGACCCCGAGATTAAACCCAGGGACATTGAGGTATCGGATAAAAAACATGTTATTAAGTCCAAGCACAAGGGTAAGGTCAGATTCATAGACAACAAGTGCATTTCATCTATTGCCCGGACGGCGGGAGCTCCGAGGATTAAATCAGCGGGCATATACATGCATGTTGGGGTGGGTGATTCGGTCAGATTGGATGACCCTCTGTTCACTATTTATGCCTCAGATAACAATAAACTGGATGACGCCATCAATATATGTGAGAAGCTGATTCCGGTCAGGGTTGGAAGCGTGATATCTGATATCATAACTTAATCTATCCGACGCTGCCCCAGATACGCCCTGAACTCAGAAGGCTTGTGTTAACCCTTGAGTCGTTGTATTCTATGACCACGAAAACCTCGTAGCTGCTTCCTCCGTTGTAGGGGTCCAGGTTGTTTATGTTAAATACCGGGGAAAGGCTGCCTGCACTGATGTTTTCTTCTCCGCTCCAGCTGTTTGATTTAGTGCTGGTGCTGACTTTGATTGATTCTATTGTAACCGTATCGTCTATGTTATTTTGCAACTCTATGGAGAAGATTCCATTGGGGGTGTATTTGTAGTCGTAGGGTACTACGCCCCAGAAACCGCTTTGACCTGATTTAACCGAACCGGATGGGTTAAAAAGACCCCACTGCCATAGTACAGCAACCACTATCAAAATCACAAGTATAGCCCAGCCGTAGGTCATGAGAAATTCAAGAGCTGCTTGACCTCTACGTGAATCCAATCCCATTAATAAATATATTGTAGATAACTATTTAAAAGCGCTGGTTAATCCAGAATATAATCTAGGGCCTTTGATACAATATCTCGTGTGGCCTTCTCATGAAAAACGCCCGTGTTAATTACCAGATCATATATTGACAGGTCATCCAGTTTGATGTCATATATCTGCTTGTATCTTATTCTTTCGCTTTTTTCCCTGTTTCTTATTCTTTTGCCGGATTCGGTGACTGTTATGTTTTCTCTTGAGGCGATTCGGGTCGCCCTGACATCAGCTGGCGCGGTAAGCCATACCCTGAGGTCCGCGTCCTCAATAAAGTAGGCGGCTAATCTGCCGTCTACAACACAGTTATCGTGTGCTGCTTTTTTTTGCTCTTCATCGATTAATCTGTCGATTTCGGGGTTTTCCTCGGCAATAGATGAATACTGCTGCAGGCTCATGTTTTTTTGTTTAGCAAGGTCTCTCATAACCTGACCTGCTGATATGTAGTCTAAACCGTATTTTTTCGCCAAACCCTTGCCGAGGGTTGATTTACCCGCCCCCACAAGCCCTCCTACGGTAACAATCATCTTATATCACTTTCCTCTATTCTTCTGACTGCCTCCCTGAGCCTTTCAACCGGCTGGGTTAAGGCGCATCTGACATAGCCTTCACCATGAGTTCCGAATCCTACGCCGGGGGTTAAAACCACACCGGTTTTATCAAGAAGCTTCGAGCAGAAGCTGATAGATGAATCATATCTCTCGGGGATATTAAACCATAGATAAAACGTGGCCTTGGGTTTTTTGATATTCCATCCTGCTGCATTCAGGCTGTCTACCACGTAATCGCGTCTTTTCTCAAATATTCTCATGTTTTTATTAACACAATCCCTTGCCCCTCCCAGGGCTTTCACTGCAGCCACCTGAACAGCCTGGAATGCCCCTGAATCCACGTTCTCTTTCACCTTGCCTAAGCCCGCTATTATCTCGCTTGCGCCAACGGCCATCCCGATTCTCCAGCCGGTCATGTTGAATGTCTTGGACAGAGAGTTGAATTCGATTCCAACATCCTTGGCCCCCTTAATCTCAAGGAAGCTTATGGCACGATAACCGTCGAATGTCATCTCGGAGTAGGGGTTATCGTGTAATACTATTAAATCGTTGTCTACGGCGTAATCCACTACTTCCCTGAAAAAGTCTTTCCCGGAGATGGCGCCGGTTGGGGCATTAGGGTAGTTGAGAAACATTATCCTGGCTTTAGAGGCTGTTTTTTTGTCTATATCCTCAAGCCTTGGTTTATAATCGTTTTCCTCCAATAAAGGCATAGAATAAGCTGTTCCCCCCGCCAGCATGGTTCCTATCTTATACACTGGATAAGCGGGGTCTGGTACGAGGGCAACATCACCGGGGTTGATGTAAGCCAGGGGTATGTGGGCTATTCCCTCCTTTGAGCCTATTAAGGCCATCACCTCATCTGCGGGATCCAGTTTTACGTTGAATCTATCATCATACCATTTAGCGATGGCCTGGCGAAACACGGGCATTCCAGCATATGAGGGATACTGGTGGTTTGCGGGGTTAGCTGCCGCCTCAGATAGGGCCTTGATTATGTGATCTGGTGTGGGCAGGTCGGGGTCTCCTACGCTCAGGTTTATTATATCGATTCCTTGGTTTTTCTTTTTTTCTATTTCCCTATCTATTTCAGCGAAAAGATAAGGTGGAATTCCTTTTATTCTGTTTGCGTATTCCATTTTTTTTTACTTCATCTGCTGTTTTCAAGCAAAGGCAGTATTTTTGTTAAATCCTCATCCAGGATAATGGCGTCAGCGTATTTGAGCAGTCTGTCGTCTTTCGGGTTGAATGCAACGCTAAAGCCCGCTGCCTTAAATAAGGGTATGTCATTGATGTAGTCCCCGACGGCTACAGTGTCTTTTTTGTCTATTCTTTTTTCATTGATTATCTTTTCGAGTATTCTTCCTTTACCTTCAAAGTCTACTCTCTGCTCTATGCCGCAGACCTGGTTATTGTTGAATAACAGCCTGTTTGCTATGGCATAATCCATTCCAAGTTCGTCTCTTATCCTGTCAGCCAGTATCTGCAGTCCGCCGCTTATTATGATCGTATCATAATTGAGGCTCTTTAAGGCGTTTATCGTATCCCCGGCTCCCTTCATGAGCCTGGTCTTGTATAATATTTTCTTTATTTTTTCAAGCTCAACGCCCTTCCATAGTTCAGTGTCTTTTTTAGCCCATTCATCAAAGCTTATCTTGCCGTTTTGGAAGTCAACTCCGTGGCCTGCTGATATTTTATCTGTTCCAAGTACTTTATGTATCTCGCTCCAGCTTCCCGTTCCCTTAACCAGCACCCCGTCTAGGTCGAAAGCCACCAGTCTTTTATCCGTCATCTTACTGGTACATGGGGCTGTATTCATCCATCTCCTTGTGGTCTGTTTTGCCCTTTCTAAGCTCTGAGGTTATTTTTTCAAAGTCCTCCTCTATCTCATGGCCTTTTTCCACGAGGTTATCTACGTTGATTTTGATATCCAAAAAACTGCTGAGTATGTTCAGAAGCGAGGCTGCTCCAAGGGGGTCGGGGCTGTATTTGGTCTCGGCCATGAAACTTATGACCGGGATATTGTTTTCCACGCAATTCAGCAGTATATCCGATGATATGCCTGCGAGCATGCCCTCCTCTATGGTCTCAACGTTCATGTCTTTCATCTTCTTTTTTATCTGGGGATGCGTTGTCAACCCGAATATCTCATGCTCTTTTTCGGTTTCCCGCCCGCTTATCCCGGCTAAAAGAATAACCTTCTCGGGTTTAATCTCCTTAAACCATTCATCGAATGTGTCGGCGAATTCGCGAACGAACTGGTATGGCACCGATATCTCAGAGAAAATAAGTACTAGCTTATTCTTCCTGTATATCCTAATGGGATACATGGGGGTTGAGTTGTGTACTACGGCAATGCTTTGTATCCTGTCTGATTTCACATAACCCACTGATTCCATACCCAGTTCTTCAATGAGGTATCTCGTCGCTATGGTAGACACAAATCCCTTGCTTGGGAACCCTTCTATAACAACAGGATTCTTGGGTATTTTTCCTGTAACATGTACTTTGGTGGTCATTTTATTTGCACAATCTCCTTAAATGCTTCTATAATCTTTTTTATTTCATCCTTTTTAAACCCGTAGGTACTGAGTTTGAAGTTCTTGCTCAAGCCTGGTTTCACGCCTATGATGTTTCTTTTCTTCAGCTCGCGATATAGGAAAAACCCCCCTTTTTTGTGTTTTTCTGATATCCTGTGAAATACTTTGGTCTCAAGGAAGTTCAGGTCATGTTGTGTTGGCTTAACCCCAAGCTGTTTAATACCCTCTATTTTCTCTATTTCGTCTATGAAATATCTGGCTTTTTTTATCTCATCATCCCAGTGTTTGACTCGCTCATATACTTTCGGGAAACTGGCCATCAATGTTATCAGGGGCAGCCCCCTTGGGCCGCAGCCAAGCATCTCAACCTCCTTGTTTTTATAGTTCTTGGATTTACGAAGCACCACATCACTTAGGCTTTCGGATAATCCCAGAACCCCAATAGGCCCCGAGCAGGCCATAGACTTATGGCCTGAGCCTACAATAAAATCAGCCTTCAAATGTTTGAGGCTAACAGGCATCCTACCCATAGCATAAGCTGCGTTAACCAGCAGGGGAACATCATAATCAGAGCATATTTTAGCTATCTTTCTTGCATCAGGCAGGTTGCCGTAGTTCCCATCTGGGTATGTTATCAAAGCGAGCGCGGGATTTTTTTTTGTTTTACGTTTGATTTCCTCGATTTTATCGGCATAAAGCTCTTCGTTTATTTTGTATTCAGGGTATCCGTTGTTGGGTATCTCATAAACCCAAAGATTATGCCTTTCAGCGGCTATATGGGCTGAATAGTGGGAGTTTGCGTCAAGCAACAGCACATCCCCGGGTTTACATACCGCGTGCATTACCATATACATGGCTTCCCTGGCCCCGTTGGTCAGCCTCACATGGTCTGCCCCGATAAAGCAGGTCATCGTCTTGTGCACGAAATCATCCACCGGTGGCTTTTTAATGCACTCGAGCACTCCATCGCAAAAATCACATATCGAGTAGCCGTCAGCCCAATCCAAAACAGCCTTTCTCGCTTCGGGTGTTAAGATACCTCCTCTCTGTATCGGGTTCAGGTTTAAAAAACCCCCTGTGGATCTTTTTAAATCCCTTAACCGGTCTAGCTGACTTATGGGTATCTCAGCCATGTTTAAGAATAACAAGTCCAGGGTTAAATACATGCCGTTACTCGAATATTTTCGGGTTGACTCTGACCCTGTTTTGCTCTAACCCAACCTCTCTTGGGGTGTATCCCATGCTTAAACCCAGAAGCTGGGGATAATGCAGTACAGGGATGTTGATTTTTTCCCCTAACTCCTTTTCAACGCCTCTCTGGTTAGCATCATACATGACGTTGCAGAAGGGGCATGCTGTTACCATAATATCTGCTTTTGCTTTTTTGACGTTTATCAGCTTACGTCCTGTCATCTTATAGGCTATATCCTGGTTTGAGGCTAAAACGTATCCGCCGCAGCAAAGACTTTTCTCCGGATAGTCTATTGAGCTTGCTCCGGTTGCCTCAACAAGTTCGTCCAGGCTAACAGGGTCTTTGGGGTTGTCAAACTTTATCTCCTCAGACGGTCTGAGCAGGTGGCATCCGTAGTGTACTGCAACCCTGAGGTCAAGCAGGTTGGTAACCTTTTCTTTTATCTTGTCCACCCCCACCTCATCCCAGAGCACCTTAACGAAATGCTTTACTTCTGTTGTTCCCTTAAACTCCCGGTCTATGTCTGCGAGTACGTTGTTGACTTCCTCCTTGAGTTCTGGGTTTTCACGCAGTTTCTTGTTGGCCCGGTAAAGGGAGCTGTTGCATCCGTTGCATATTACCATTAAATCCAGTTTCTCGTCCTCTGCCATGGATATGACTCTCGCAGCCATGCAAAGATAGCTTAATTCGTTCACCAGCTCATAGTATAGTCCGCAGCATCCGGCTTTTTCCATTTCCACCAGCTCAATGTCGAGCTTTTCCATTATTCTCCTGGTGGAAAGGTCATAGTTGGACTCCCGAAAAGGGGTGGTGCAGCCGATAAAGTAGGCGTATCTGTTACTCATAGAGACCACCTGTTTTCTTGAGTATCTTCCTGATCTCGCTGGTATGCTTTATCTCGGGCAGGTTCATCCTCTTTCTGCGTTTGTTCTCGAGTTCGCCTATGTGCTGGGTGAAACCGCAGGCTCCCAGGTTGACAACAAGAGGTTTGATGAAATCCGGTATGCTCTTGTGCTTAACGTAAACCCGTCTCATAAGGCTTATGAGGTCGGCTACTTTGGTTTTCGTCGGGCAGCGCTCCTGGCAGAGATAGCAGTTTGTGCAAAGCCAGATATCGTCTTCGAGTTTACCCTCTATCACGGCACGATGCAGTATCCTGCGAGGGTTGTATTCGCTTTCGGTCATCATGGCTGATGGACATCCTCCGGTGCACATGCCGCAGCTGAAGCAGTAGTTCAGGGTTTTCCCGTCAACGTCTTCGGCAAGCTCCTTCCTAAGATCCATTCAACAAATCCTCCTTGATTAATTTAGCCGCCTTTGGAATCGATTCGCTGACTTTCGCGCTCAGCTTCTCATCAAACTCGTTTATTTTATCGACCTCGATACCGATTATCCTGACCTCATCGGGCATTTTATCGATGAACCTTTTACCGTACTCAAAGGCTGTTTTGAAGTCAACATCATGGGGTGTGATGCCGTGGAGTGTGGGTATGTTATCAAGCGTTAACTCGCGTATCTCGCCCGGTATGCCTTGCTTTGTCTTAATCGCATCCACTATTATTACTTTATCGTAACCCCTGAATAACTCAACAAGCTCCAGACCCGATACGCTGACCTCGTCGAAGTCAACATCCTTTATTTTTTTTCTCAACTCTCTGATAACGTGTATTCCCACCCCGTCATCCCCGAGTATCGGGTTTCCGACTCCGAGCACAAGAGTTTTCATTGCTCAAATCTGCTTATTTTTTTGATTACTTTCTTATCTGAATCAAATACTTTAACTTGAAGCGGCAGGTTGCCTGGTAGAGTATGTGTTGCGCAGGCAAAGCAGGGGTCATATGCCCTGAACGCCATCTCCACCATGTTGAGTATGCCCTGGTCTACCTTGAAGTTTTTTATCAGCTTTTCAGCTGCTTTTTTCACGGATAGGCAGATTCCTGCGTTGTTGTTTCCTGTGGCCACCAGTATGTTGGCTTTGGTGAGTATCCCTTCATCATCGGCCCAGTAGTGGTGAAATAATGTCCCTCTGGGGGCTTCAACGTGCCCCACCCCCTCGCCTGCTACCCTGGTGGGGATGTTTCTCACGTCCCTGCTTGTGATATCGGGTTTAGAAATCAGCTCAGCTATTCTCTCGGCTGAATACATTATCTCAATAACCCTCGCCCAGTTCATGGCAAGGGTTTCATGCGCTGGCTTACCCCCTAAAACATCATACATTTTCTCGTACGCCTGGTTCGCTAGGGGTGTTGCCATCCCGTCTGCGACATTAAGCCTTGCCAGGGGTGCGACCCGGTATATGCCCGAATCCACACCATCAACGAACCCGGACCAACCCTTGTTTTTGAGGTAAGGGAATTTCAGGTAACTCCATGGTTCAACGTGCTCGGCTATGTGCTTTAAATAATCAACTCCCTTAAATTTGACGTATTCGCGTCCTTTAGGGTCCACCACCCTGATATTGCCTTCATAGAATGCTACGTTGTTTTTTTCATCCACGGTGCCCATGTAATGGGTTTCATGCCTGTAGTAGTCTCCGGTGATAAGCTCAACGTATTTTTTGTTTTTCAAGACAATATCCTCAAATGTTTCGAGAGTGAATTTGCCGAAATCCACAAGATAATCGGACATGTTCTCTATTTCTTTTCTCTGGTCCGCGCTTATTCCTCTGGCTATGCCCCCAGGAAGGTTGTTTATGGGGTGTGTGGCTCTCCCGCTTATTATCTCCTGTATCTTCTGGGAATAAGCACGTGCCTGGATGACCTTTTTACCCGCTTCAACCCCCACTCTATCTATTACTCCTATGATGTTTCTCTGGGCGGGGTCGGCATCGGGTCCCACAACGAAATCCGGGCCGGCTAGAGCGTAAAAGTGTGCTATGTGGCTGTGCATATAGTGGGCGCACAGGCTCATCTCACGTAGTTTTTTAGCGGTCTCGGTTGCCTCAACGCTGAATACCATATCAACGGCCTTGCCTGATGCCATATGATGTGGGTTGGGGCAGACGCCGCAGATTCGGGGTGTTATGCGTGGCATCTCCTCAACCGGCCTGCCCTGGCAGAATTTTTCGAAACCCCGAAGCTCCACTACCTGGAAATAGGCGTCCTGAACGTTACCTTCCTCGTTTAGGAATATGTCTATTTTCGCATGGCCTTCAAGCCTTGTTACAGGGGAAATCAATATCTCTCTTTTATTGTTTTTAGCTGTTTTTTCGCTCATTTTTTAACCCTCCTCAGGGTTGATTTCGGTAAAGTAAACCTGTAGAATGTGCCAAGGGGGTCTTTTATCTGTTTGAATAATTTCACCAGATCTTCTTCGGAAAGCTCCTCATCCTCTATGCCAAATATTGTCGCAATCAGGTTCAGGAAATTACCTCCCTGATCGAATGCCTCCTTGGTTGGGCCGTTGCATCCCCGACAAGGGACGTTGGCTTTAATGCATATTGTCCCGCATCCTGCTCTGGTGGCCGGACCCATGCAAAGAAGGCCCTGGTCGAGGAAGCATTTTTCTTCATCGATTTCTATCTCATGCGGCCGGTATATGCGCGTTATTTTGCGTTTATCTGATTTCACCCTCTCGCATTCGCTGCATAATGTTCTCTCGGATGCGATTACAGCTCCCTTGGGGGGCAGATTACCCGATACTATGGTGTTGATGCATGTCATTATCTGGTCCGCTATCGGCGGGCAAAGCGGGACAAAATAATCCACCTCTACCTTGTCGTCCAGAGCATAAACGTCGTCATAAAACTTTGGGAGAGACAGCTCATGCCCCATTTCATCGGTATATAATGGTTGGGGGACCACGTAATCCTCGTTTACCGTGGACGCTGTATCGTGGTAGACCTCCTTAAATATTTCTTTCTTGTTTGTGACATTAGCAAGTCCGAATATTCCCCCAAAACATGCGCATGCGCCGAATGCTATAAGTATCTTGGATTTTTCTCTCATAAGCCTGGCCATATGCTCGTTTTCGGAGTCTCTTACCGCCCCGTGGTAGAAGCATACGTCTATTTCGTTTTCCCCCATTTTCTCAACGTCCTCGTATTTGGCGTCCATGATGGTTGGGGCAAAAACAATATCTGCTTTCTCCAGGACAGCGAGTATCCTCTCGTGTATGTCGAGTATGGCGATATCGCAGCCAGAGCATGTTGCTCCCCGGCATATTGCTATCTTAAGTTTCTCCTGCTCCATTTTATTTATTGTTTAACTCATTTACTACGTCAACGAACCTTTTGGATTCCTCTTTACCTATCCACTCTATTCTCAGGCTCTTGGGGTTTATTCCGAACTGCTCTATCAGCTCCCGCAGGGCTATGACCCTTTTCCTTGCCTTGAAGTTGCCGGTGAAATAGTGGCATGCGTCGGGGGGGCATCCTGCTATCAGCACACTTTTTGCTCCTGAGCTGTATGCTTTAAGTATCATTTGGGCGTCTACTCTGCCCGTGCATGGTATCCTGATTATTTTAACGTTTTCGGGATAGCTTAATCCCTCATAGCCTGTTTTGTCGGCTGCGTTATATGAGCTCCATTTACATAGGAACGCGAGGATGTCTCCTTCTTCTACTGTGTTCGTTATCTGGGAGAGCATTCCCCTATCTTCACACCCTATAAGCTGGTTTGCTCCAGCGGCACAGGTTGCCGTGCAGATGCCGCATCCCATGCATAATTCTGGATTTACGCTGACCTTCTCATCTTTGAGGTAAACGGCTCCGTAGGGGCACGCAGACAGGCATATGCGGCAGTCTATTTCCCCGCAGATGTCGCTGTTTATTATCGCAGTCGGTGTCTTAAATACTGCATGCTCTTGGATAAGCAACTCCGTAACTCCCTGAGCCGCTTCCCTGGCATCCGTTATTGTCTCGGAGACCCCTTTCGGATAAGCAGCTGCTCCCGCTATGAAAACGCTTTTAGGGTTTGAGTCAACCGAGCGCGATGAGTTAACGTATTCTGTTGGGAATCCGTTTTCTGTTGGTATGCCAAGCTTATCAAGCAATCCGGTGTCGGGTACGAAACCGGTCATCAAAACCACGTAGTCTGTTTTGATTTCGATGTTTTTACCCAAAAGTATGTCCTCTGAGCGCACTAATAGCTTGTCGTCGTCTTTTATTATCTCGGATGGTCTGCCCTGTATGAATCTCACACCATATTGTTCCCTTACCGTATTATATAGCTCCTCAAAGCTTCCATAGCTTCGCATGTCGATGTAGTTAACGTATACCTCGGTTTGAGGGCTCACGTCTTTAATCAATTTAGCTTCCTTCAAGCCTATCATGCAGCAGACCCGGCTGCAGTATGGCAGGTAGTTTTGGTCTCTTTGTCCTGCGCAGTTGATTATTACCACGCTTTCTGGTTTAATAAGTCCGCTGGAGAATTTTCTCTCGAATTGGAGCTTTGTAAGTACGTTATCGTATTTGCCGTACCCGTATTCTTTTATCAATGAGGCGTCATAATCTTTCAGCCCTGTTGCTACTACTATGGCCCCGACATTGAGGCTGACGGTTTTTTCCTCTAGGCTTATCTCGGGGCATATTTTAACGCATTCGCCGCATTTGGTGCATGAGCTGAAATCGATGCAGTAGCTGTCCGGGTATGTTGGCATGTAATAGAATGCTTTTCTCTCAATCCCGTCGTCGTCTACGCTTATGGGGCAGGCTTCCTCGCATTTTCTCAGGTTTTTGCCTTCTATGATGTTGCCTTTTGTTTTGATTATTATCTTATAGTCTCCTAATCCACCCTCTATCTGCTCTATCTCGGAGTTGGTGTATATCTTGATGTTTTCATTTCCCAATACCTCGTTTATCAGCGGATATAGTGTGTGTGAGTTTGGCGTCCCTTCAGGGTATAGTCTATCGAGTTTACCGACCACACCCCCAAGAAAAGGTTCTTTCTCTATGAGAAAAACTTTTATCCCTGCTTTGGCTATGTGTCTGGCTGATTCCAGCCCTGCTATTCCCCCACCGATAACAAGGGCGCTTTTGTTTTTTATCGGGATTTTTTTGGCTTCAATGTTTTCGCTGTTTTTTTGTTTAGCTATTGCCCCCGAAATCAGGCTTATGATCTTATCGGGTTTATGCCCGACCCATGAGACGTGTTCTCTTATGTTAACGAACTCAATGTTACCTTCTGGGAAATGTTTTTCCATTATCCTGGGGCTTGGTCCGGCCAGTATTACTCTGCTGTTTAATGCTGCTTTTTTTATTTTCTCTATCGTGTCTTTTGAGTTGATATCCTCTATGATTGTGGTTTCTTCACCGAAATCAAGCTCGTTTGGTAGAATTATCTCGTTTTTGCAGGTGCAGATAAAGACTTTTGTCTGGGGTTTTGAACCTGATTTTACTCTTTTATTCCTTATTTTTTTCAGGACTGTGCGCACTTTAATCTAAAAATATTGTTTGTAATGATTAATCATTAAGATTACAGGTATATAAACTAAGAAATCAATCAGGTTTAATACCAAGCTCCCTCTCTTTCTCGGCTATCTTCAGCTTGGTTTTAATAACAGTATCGGGGTTCAGGCTGATACTGTCTATCCCGCATTCAACCAGAAACGTGGCGAATTCCTCATAATCAGAGGGCGCCTGCCCGCAGATGCCAATCTTTCTACCCCGTTTTTTCGCAACCTCGATGACCTGCTTGATAAGCCTCTTGACCGCATCGTTTCTCTCATCATATATCTCTGCGACAAGCTCGGAATCCCTGTCTAAACCCAGTGCAAGCTGTGTCAGGTCATTGCTTCCGATACTGAATCCATCAAATATCTCGGCGAACTGGTCCGCTAAAATAACATTAGACGGTATCTCACACATAACGTAGACCTCTAGATTATCTTCACCCTGAACCAGACCAAACTCGCGCATAGTATCGACAACCTTTTTCCCTTCCTCAACGGTCCGGCAGAATGGAACCATGGCCTTGATGTTTTTCAACCCCATCTCTTCCCTGGCCTTCAGCAGGGCGGCGCACTCCAGCCCAAAAGCGGGCTTGAAACCCTTATCATAATACCTTGAGGCTCCCCTCCAACCAATCATCGGGTTAGACTCTCTTGGCTCATAGAGGTATCCACCGATTAGGTTCGCGTATTCGTTGGATTTGAAATCAGATAACCGGACGATAACATCATTAGGATAAAAACCGGCTGCTATGCGGCTTATGCCCCGGGCCAGCTGCTCGATAAAAAAATCCACCTTGTTTTCATAGGCTGATGTGGCCTCATCTATTTTTTCTATTACCTGCCTTATCTTTTCGTCGTTTTGAGCCTTCTCCTTCAGTTCATCATAGTGTATGAGCGCAAGAGGGTGTATTCCTATGTAGGAGTTTATTATGAATTCCTCTCTAGCTAAACCAACTCCGTCGTTGGGTATCTGACCCTCAACAAATGCCTTATCGGGCAAACCGACGTTCATCATAATCTTTGTTTTGGTTTCAGGCATTTTATCGAGGTTTATTTCCTCGATTTCGAATTCAAGCAGTCCATCGTATACCCTGCCTTTTTCCCCTTCGGCACACGATACCGTGACCTCCATGCCTGAGGTGAGTTTTTCGGTTGCGTTCTCGCTTCCGATGACACAGGGTATTCCAAGCTCCCGGGATACTATGGCCGCATGGCAGGTTTCTTTCAGGATGAAATTTCTTGCTATGGATATGTCTTTTTGCGAGTGAACGGTCTCCGGGCGAGCTTGTACAATAAAAAGCTCTCCGGTGCCCACATCGGTTCCATCCCCGTCTTTAGCCCACTCGATGTCCATGGGCTTGAAGTAGCCAGCCTTCTGGCTGTAGTGGTCTTCTATTATGCAGGCCCAGTGAGCCAGCTTAAGTATCTCCTCGTTGTTTATGCAAAACTTTTTTCTTTCTTCATTTGAGGTGTCGATATTTTTTACTTTCTCATCCCCTCCCTCAGAGTATATCATCTTTATTTTTTTGTTGCCCAGGTTTTTCCCTATTATTGGTTTAAAGCCTTCTTTGAGGGTTGGTTTGAAAACATAAAATTCATCCGGGTTGACCGCTCCCTGAACAACGTTTTCGCCCAGACCATATGAGCCTGTTATGAACACGGCGTTTTTGAAACCTGATTCGGTATCTATCGAGAACATGACACCCGAGGATGATGAATCAGAGCGCACCATTTTTTGCACGGCGATGGACAGGTATACGTCGAAGTGTCCGAATCCCTTATCCTCGCGGTATGATATGGCTCTGTCGGAGGGTCGGAGCCGTAGTCGAAGCGGGAGCCCATTTCATCGTATGCCTTTTTTATGGCATCTGTAAGCTCATCCGGGAAATCGATGTTTTCTATTAACTCCCTTATCTGCTTACCCTTGGACCGGAGGTTCTGGATGTTGTGTGTGTCCAGATCCGATAGTATCTGCTTTATTTCATCCTCTACGCCACCGTGTTTTAGAAGATGCTTGTATGCATCTGCGGTTATAGCAAAACCGTTGGGCACGCTTATTCCCTTACCGGCTAGTTCCCTTATCATCTCCCCCAGGGAGGCGTTTTTCCCTCCAACAAGAGGAACGTCTTCTATACCTGTTTCCTCAAACCATAGAATGAATTTTTCGTCTTTGGATGTCATTGAAATCACCATAAAACAGAACGTAATTATATTAATTAATCATTACAAAATAAATATTCCATCCAAAAAATAATTTATTAACCACTAAATGCAATAATACACTATGGCTGAATTACCTCTAGCACCGGTTGAGCGGATTATGAGAAAAATCGGGTTATCCGAAGGGGTTGACCGGGTGAGTGAGAGAGCTGTGCAGGAGCTAAGAGACGAGCTTGAGTCGATTGCTGTGGAACTATCGAAGAAATCCGCGATATACTCTAAACACGCTGGCAGGAAAACAATAACCCATGAAGATGTGAGGCTTGCCAGGGAACAAAAATGACCTCCGTTGCTGTTGTTGGGGCATCAGGATACATCGGATCCGAGCTGCTTCGGATTCTTGTCAACCACCCTAAAATAGACAAAATAATTGCTTTATCCCGGAGCCTAGCCGGAAAGAAGGTTTCATCTTATCTAACGCATCTACGTGGTTTCTTGGATGTTGAATTTATCAACACGGATTTAGAGAAACTGGACGCCGACTTTGTATATGTTGCAGCCCCCCCGGGCGAGTGGATTAACAGCATACCGGCTGTTTTGGATAAGGGCATCAGGGTAGTAAGCATGGGGGGTAAATTCCGCATAAAAGACCCCTTAATTGATTCAAAAATATATCCCGGCTTCGACAACACCCGGCTCATGGATGAGGTCGTATATGGTCTGCCTGAGCTGTACCGGGAACAAATTAGCAAAGCAAGATTTATCGCTAACCCCGGATGTTATACTACCTCAATAATTCTTGCTCTAGCGCCTTTATCATCCCAAAGTAAGATACTTGATTTAGATAAGATAGTGGTTTCATCTGTTTCCGGTTCATCTGGTGCCGGAGCGGGACCTTCCAGGTTTTTGCATCATCCCGAGATGAGCTCTAACCTGCGGCCTTATAAGGTTTTAGAGCACAGGCACACCCCTGAGATGGAGCATATCCTTGGGCGGGAGTATAAAACAAATTTAAATATTTCATTCACCCCTTCGGTGGGCAACTATTCCCGGGGTATACTATCGTATGTCAACCTCTTCACAAGCCATGAGTTTGATTTAGCTCAAGCATTTACTGAGTATCATGGGGGAGAGTTTTTCATCCGGTTTATCGGCTCGGATGAGAAGACCACACCCAACATCAAGGATGTTGTCAACACCAATTTCTGTGATTTAGGCGCATACTACGACGGCACAAGGAAACGTATATTCATCCTTTCGGCGACAGATAACCTGATAAAGGGGGGTTCTGGGACCGCGGTACAGAACATGAACCTGATGCTGGGCTTTGATGAATCTTTGGGATTGGAGTCGGTTGGTTTAAGCCCTTAGTTTTTACTGCATTGCTTCCCTTAGTTTATCGCTTATTATTCTCATCTCGTTGAATACGAATCCCAGGCTTGCATCTGGTTTGGTTATGACTATCAGCTCGGAGCCCTTACCTGATTTCCTTATTATCAGGCCTGCTTCACCGGTTTCCACGGTTATCCTATAAAAGCGTTCTCTCCCCAACTCGCTTGTGCTTTTTTCTGTCGCCCCCGTTATCGTTGAGGCTATCATAGCCAGTCTTTCAGCATTTATTTCAGGCGGAAGGCAGCTTGCGATTAATATCCCGTTTTTCGACATGATAAGCGCCCCCTCGACATCCCCCGCCATCACGAAATCATGAAGTATCTGCTGTAGTCTCTCCTCGACTGCTTTTTTCCTGTAGAGCTCGAATTCGCAGTACGGGTCTCCCATAGCAGCGCATCTGGTTTCAATGCAATCCATGACCCTGTTGAATACTATTTCCCCGGCTCCGGCTATCACACCGGTTAGAATAGAGCATTCGGGTATTTCACTGTCTTCGTAGTCCTGTGCTTCCATGGAATTTGTTACCCTGAATTTAATGAAATCCTTTTCTTCGCTGAAATCAATCATCTGTGCTTTGCCGAATCCTCTTTTTGGTATCTGTTTAAGCATCTGCTGGGAGAGTTTTTTCTTGGACGTTAATGCTATAATCTTGATTAATCCCTTCTGATAATTGTTTAATGTTTCCTTAGACGCCCGTTTACCTGCGTTGTAGCTTATAGTATGTGCTGTTGTCCCTATCATATCCTCGAATTCTTTTTTTATGTGGGGGGTTTCCCCTCTGGGTATTATGGTGCAGTTGTCGTTTTCGAAGAAAATCTCCCCTTTTATTTTATTAAACAATATATGGGCTTCCCAGTATTTTTTATTTTTTTCCTGTACGCTGCGTGGTTTTTGTATTAATCCCGGCTGCTCATCTCGCAAACGTATCCTGAATTCGCAGTATGGGTCTCCCTTTGCCGCGCATCGGGTTTCCATGCATTCTGCTTTTTTGTTGTGTACTATCTCAAATAAAGCCGCGAGTTTGGCGCTCATACCATAGCATACTGGTTTTTTTGTTTTAGGGTATCCTACCGTATTATAGCAGTTTAAGACCTTAATCAGGTATTCGTTGTTTTCGGGATTCCATCCCGTCAGTTTCACCACACCGTATCCTAAGGAAGGCAATAAATCAATTAACTGATTGATTTCTTTTTTTTGTGATTGTTTTATGTATTGTTTTTGTTGTTGGACCAACTATTTTCTCATATTCTCTTTGCATCAGGGCGTTGCCTCCCCGGTGGTTCATCCGGGCGCTCACGCCCCTGAAAAATAATTCCCCGCTTTCTTTATCATAGGGGTGGGTTTGTTTTATCATTTTAGTGGGTTGTCAATTAATTATTCATTATTTTATTGCATTTATGTTGTTTTTAATCAACAGTTTAATACTTCAATTTATAATCCATATACTATATCATTTGATTGAACAATGACCTGTAAAAAAATATTTTTGTTGACTATATATGCATTTATTTTCCTACTTTTAGCGGGATGTACAACTTACCCCCTCCAGAGCACAATGGGGGCGCCGAAATCATACACTCAAAAATCAGCGGGATCACCTGAGCTAAAAATTGAGCTGCTTGACACACTTGACATACCCATAGTCAACCTGAGCTCCCAAAACGATCTTGAAAAATTAATCCACTCCAAATACAATTGGGTTTATACACGCGAGGGTATTAAAGATAAAATAAAAGAAAACTCGACTTTTGTACTCAGGCTACACATCAAATACTCGATTGATAAAAACGAAAGCCTTGTCTCCGGGGCTCGAATTAAGGTAAGCTACATTGATAAGGTGATAGGTCTGATTAAGCCGTTATCCGACGAATACAGGCTAATGGATTCCTATCACCAAAAGGGAATTAAATCCCCGCTGATGAGCGTCAACCTGTTCAGGTACGGCAGCTATGGAGAGCTTAAACGAGGGGAAGAGCAGGAAATCGTTTTAGTCGGCTACACCCGCAAGCTCGATTACCTGGAGGAGGCTGTTACCCGAATATATTTTTCGCTGACCCTCTACAGGGATGATTTAATAAACGAGAGCATGAGCATCAGAATAGTGAGCTAGTAGACCTTTAAGCTTATTTTCACATCCAATCCCTTTCTCAGTTCCCCAACCAGCTCTCTTTTTAGGTCAGCCGCTGCTTTATTGGCTTTTATGGCAAGCGTTCTGGGGCATATGAAATCGCTTTTTCGCACCACCATATCAGCCGGATGGTTTAATATCAAATCCGCGCTCCCCCAAGCGAATACCTCGTCCTGGACGCCATTGCATTCGATTAATAGTTTAATACGGGATTCATTTTTTCTAAGCTTATCAAGCAACATATCCGGCAGTTGCTTAAGGCTTTTATCCGCCTTGATGGCGATGATACAATCCCCTCTTGGCGTCAGATAATCATCGGTTGTGAGCTCCAGGGTTGTTTTATGTTTAGCGCAGACGTTTGGATGGCCTGATGCGCTAAATTCATCCATCAGATAATCACCCATTTTTCACCTCAGAGAGCAGATTCTTCTCACTGCAATCAACACCCATTGACTTAAAGAAGTGGATGATATTGTGCACGTCCCTTTTAAGGAACTCACCAGCCAAGGGATGATCAGCTAAGACGCCAGTTGAAAGGTCTATGACAATGGGTTTCGCCCCTGAATTGAGGATATTGTACTCTGAGAAATCAGCGTGAACCAATCCCCTCCCGTACATGGATTTCAGATATCCCTTGATTATCTCATAGTATTTTTTCGCATCATGGGGTGGTGCGTCCTTCATCGTGGGGAATGAAACCCCCCCTTCACCCATGAAATCCATAACCAGGATGTTTTTGTATGCATGATGTGGCCTGGGGCATTCAATGCAATCATATACTCTTGAAAGATTCTTGTATTCTTTTTGAGCCCAGTTATATATCAGCTGCCTCCTGTTTCTCCAGCTTCTGAATCTGTTATCCCCTATGATGTATCTCTCCATGTTCTTAAAGGATGAGGCTTCTATGGCGTATATCTTCACAGCTATCTCTTTTTCGCCTATGACGCCATGGTAGACGTTTGATTCCTTACCTGTCGATACAATAGAGTCTATGTCGTCTATGTGGTTCTTTTTTATAAGCTCAGCCAGGGCAAGCAGGGTTGATTTGTCAAAGACCCCGGCATATATTTTTCGAAGCTCGTATTGTGTTTTTTTCATCAGTTACTATTTAGCAGAAGAATTGATTTAATCATTCCTCCTCGAGTTTCTTCAGAAAGTTTTTTCTTTTCAGCCAGCTGACCTGACCCTTATTGTATCTCCAAAGAATATCGCCTCTTTCCTCTGACTGTACCTCCCAGGGGTCCACTAATACTATCGAGCCGTCTTTTATCCAGATTCTTTTCCTTATCTTCCCCGGTATCCTACAGAGCCTTATGTGGCCGTCCGTGCATCGGACAAGCATTCTTCTGTTTCCGAGCATCTGCTCTACTTCCCCAAGCACCTGCTTGCCTCTGGGGACTCTTACCCTGATAATCTGCTGATCTGGCTCGTTTTTTCTTTTGGTTGGTTTAGCTGTCATTTTTTTTGCTGTCAATCTAATATTTAATAGTCCAACTATAAATGCAATAAAGTGAAAAAAAGCAGCCTTTTTGATACATTAAAGCCTAGGTCGGTTGACGGTTTAGATGGTTTATTTCTGGCTGTGGTGCAGGATTATAAATCCGATGAGGTGCTGATGTGCGCTTTCATGGATGAGAAATCCCTTGAGCTGACCTTGGAGACCCGGCTAATGCATTATTTTTCCACCAGCAGACGCAGTTTATGGAAAAAAGGGGAGTCATCGGGCAACATCCAGGAAGTTAAGTCGGTTTACGTGGACTGTGACGGCGATGCCTTACTATTCAAGGTTAAGCAGGTGGGTGGAGCCTGTCACATGGGCTATAGGAGCTGTTTTTACCGCAGGCTAGCAGACGATAAACTCGAGGTTGATGGCGTTAAGGTATTTGAACCCAAAGAAGTTTATGTTGACTGAATAAGCTCAGATTTTTTATCGGGTGGGTCACAATCCTAATGCATGGGTGAGGATTTAACTCAGGGACATATTGTCCAGACCATAATTAAGACATCCTGGCCGATGGTTGTTGCTTTTCTATTGCAGAGTGCCTTCAACCTCGCTGATGCTTTTTTTGTGGGAAAAATCAGCTCAGAGGCTCTTGCAGCAGTCAGCATAAGCTTCCCTATAGTGTTTTTGATTATCTCCCTTGGTTCGGGCATCGGGGTGGGGGTGACCTCGGTGACATCCCGCTTTATTGGGGCAAAAAAGCAAAAAAATGCCGATAATGCCTCAGAGCATGGACTGCTTATTGCTTTAGTGGCGGGTTTAACTCTGAGCCTGGCCGGATTAGCAGCCACCCCCCATCTTTTTGATATCATGGGAGCCTCAGGCTCTCTTAAGGATTTAGCTCTCGACTATATCAATGTTTTATTGTTTTTCGCCCCCCTGATGCTTATGGCTTTCGTGGGAAACAGCATACTGCGGGGTGAGGGTGATATGATAACCCCTATGAAGGTTATCGGCTCGGCGGCATTATTAAATATTATCCTCGACCCGATATTGATTTTCGGTTTAGGCTTGGGTGTTAAGGGTGCTGCTTTGGCTACGGCGCTATCCAGATTCTATGCTATGGTGTTCATATTATACTACATTCACTCCAGGAGGGCTTGGGTGAGCCTTGATTTTAGAAACTTCAGTTTTGAATTCGATTACATTAAACGCATTTTTTCGGTTGGCATACCCTCTGCTTTATCCAACATCAGCCTGAGCGTGGGCATGTTTATGTTGACTATAATCGTGGGTTTTTTCGGAGTAGATGCCTTAGCAGCCTTCGGTGTTGGATTCAGGCTTGACAGCCTTGTTATACTACCCGGCCTGGGTGTTTCAATAGCCCTGGTCAGTATGGTGGGGCAGAATATCGGAGCAGGCAAGGTTAATCGAGCCAGAAGTATGACGTTGAAGGCGGGTTTATTATCCTCTGCTTTCATGTCGTTTATTGGTTTGTTTTTTTATCTTTTTGCACCATGGATTATATCGGTTTTCAACTCCGAGCCTCTTGTGGTTGAGTACGGTACCTCCCTGCTTCGGATTCTGCCTTTCAGCTACATAGTGATGGGGGTTGCCTTATCCATAGGGGGTGCTTTTCTGGGCGCGGGTCGGGCGCATCTTGCTTTGCTGGTGAACTGTTCCAGAATAATCCTCTTTGCGGTTCCAGCAGCCTACATAATGGCTGTTAAATTAAATTACGGGCTAGATGGTGTGTGGTGGGGTATTGTATTCGGTTCCTTCACAAGCTTTATTGTGGCGCTTTTGCTTTTCAGATATGCTAAATTAAGCGGGTAAATCAGGGATTATCCTTCCTGAATTTAGCCAGCACCATCTGGGGATTATAGTGGTATTCCCTGAACACAGCGATGACCTTATCTCTTTCACGTATGCCTTTCTTGGCCATATGCTCCAGTATCTTGCCCCTGATGAATATTTCCTTGTTTAGTTCCTTCTTGCTGAGACCGCACCACTTGCATATTTTTTCCTTGAGAAGAATCGGGTACTCTGTTCGTTTAATCTTATCTGTTTTATAGTCCCATTGGTATATTTCACCTATCTGGACCACATCCCCTTCTATCCCGGTTATCTCCCCGACCTCTGATACCCTACGATACATTCCTTTCTCCCTGTCGTAGTGTCTGTTTAATACTACTACAAGCTGAAGCAGGGTGAGCATTCTGATGGCAACATCCATCGGCTTGTTGACTAATCTGGTAACTGTTTCCTTGCTGTTGTTGCTGTGTATTGTTCCCATAGAGCCGTTTAAGCCGATGTCCATTGCAACAAAAAGTGGTTCGGCTTCCCTGCCCCGAACCTCACCGGCTATGACCCTGTCCGGTCTCATCCTGAGTGTGTTCTCTACCAGCACCTCCAGAGTGACCTCGTTGCCTTTATCCTCTTTGCCCAGGGAGGGTACTCCCTCAAGCGGCACCCAGTTTTTCAGGAACTCAAAATTCAACTCCAGGGTGTCCTCAACCGTCACCACCCTCTCGTGTTCGGGGATGAACATGGCTAAGGCATTAAGCAGGGTGGTCTTACCGGCACCCGAGCCCCCTGCCACAAGTATATTGCAGGGATGTATTCCAAGACCCTCCACCGCAACCCAGAGAAAAGCCGCAAGCTCGATGGATATTGTTTTCTTCAGTATCAAATCTATTATCGTCAAAGGCGATTTCCGAAACTTACGTATGGTGATAGATGGGCCATGAGGGGCGGCCGGGGGTGTTGATATATTTATCCTGCTGCCGTCTATGAGGTGTCCGTCCAGCAGCGGGTTATCAAACCCCACCTCTCTTTCCACGAAACGGCTTGTGGCGTCTATGAACTCGTTTATGCTGGTCTTGTCCTCGTATTTGACGTTCGTCTCGCACATACCGTATTTTCGGTGGAATACATAGATGGGTATGTTAACCCCGTTTATCATTATCTCCTCGAGCATGTCGTCTCTCATAAGAGTACCCAGCTTTCCGTATCCGAAAAAAAGATTATCTATTACGGCGTTGACGAGTTCGTTAGTGTTTTCGGTTACTATTTTCTTCTGTTTGATTCTATCCTCTATAATCCCCTTAAGAAACTCTTCTTTTTCTTGTATGTTTCTTATCGCATCCACCTGTTTCTGAATCAGCTTATACTCGGTGATAAACGATTTAAGGTCATCTAGTATCTCTTTTTCCTGTTGGGTCCAGTTGATTTCGGAAACATTATAATAGGGTATGTTGCTGTCTACCTCACTTGTTAGCTGGATTCTACCGTAGCTTGCGAGTACTTCGCTCATTTTACAACAATTAAACTATCTACACACAGCTATAAATCCATTAAATCATTTCATCAAGCATTTTTTTTAGGTAAGGGAAGTTTAGTCGAAGAAAATCAGCGGGGGTTGTTAAGTGAACCCAATCATCCGTTAAAACCCCCTTGGTTTTGTATCCTTGCTCAAGCATCGCCTGCAGAGCTGATGTTATCTCATATTCTCCCCGGATTGATTTATCTGTCTCGTTTATGTATTTCATGCTTTGAGGGGGTAAAATATATAGCGGGTTACATGCTATGTTGGAGAGTAATTCATTTAAGGTGGGTTTTTCTATTATTTTTTCAACCCAACCATCCTCGTACAGTACTGTGCTGGATTCGGTTATTTTATCGGGGGGCAGTTGCTTCAAAGACAGGGTGATATCATGGCTGCCTTCGGCGTGATATGAAAGCATTTTTTTCAGGTGACTTACAGGATAGAGGCAATCACAGGCCGAAACCAGATAATCCGCCTCAGGCGCTTTAATCTGCTTTAAGGCATGAGCTGACCCCAACTGTTTTTTCTGATTAACGTATTGTATCTGCCATCTACCGTCATTTATAGAGTCCAGGTAATCTCTTATCTGCCCCCCGAGCCATCCGACCACTGTAGTATATGAGCTGATGCCCGCATCAGATAAGTCTCTTATTAATTGCTCAATCAGGGGTTTGCCTTCAACCGGCATCAATGCTTTCGGGACCTCATCTGTGAGGGGTTTAAGTCTGGTACCCCTCCCTCCTGCCAATAATACGGCTTCCATGTTAATCAGCGGCTGTGTTTATCTACCTTAACCCTCATATAATCCTGGGCAACATAGCTTTCCTTAAATACCTCCCTGGCCTCCCCCTCCAAAAGCTGCGGGTTGGTGTAGCGCTGGCTTAAATGCGTTAAATAAAGTCTTTTGGCGTTGGCTTTTTTCGCGACCCCGGCTGCCTGCCTTGCGGTGCAGTGAGCCATCTGTTGTGTTTTCTCCTCTTCGGCGTCACTGAACGTTGAATCATGTATCAGCACATCAGCGTTAGCTGCAGCCTTAATCACGCTATCACATGCTCGCGTATCCCCTGTATAAACGACCTTTCTACCCGGGACAGGCTCGGATAAGACCATATCGGGGGATATTACCTTACCGTTTACCTCAACTTCGTGATTATTTTGGAGTCTGCTGAAAAGCCTGCCCTCAGGCACACCTAAATCAAGCGCTTTTTGTTTTAGAAAAACCCTCTTATCCTCTTCCTCAAAAACATATCCAATAGAGTTGCTGGTGTGCTCCGTGTTAAAACAGCTTACAGAGTAACGCTCTCCATTCAGCACAGGGCCTTTTTTCACCTCATTGACGTTGATGCTCATATAATCCATCGAAAAATTCCCTAAACGTAGCATATGATACATGGTATCCTTGAAACCCACCGGTCCGTAGAGGTTTAGGGTTCTTGTTCTCTCCATGAAATCCATGCTCTGAATCATACCTGGAAGGCCCATGAAATGGTCAGCATGCAGGTGTGTTATGAAAATATTATCCACTCTCATAAAGTTCAACCCCACCTTCCTCATCTGCCGTTGAGTGCCCTCCCCGCAGTCGAAGAGAAAAAAATTGTTCAGGTATTCAAGCAACACGGCGGGTAATCCTCTTTTTTCTGTGGGAACAGCGCAACTTGTTCCCAGGAAAACAAGCTCCATACAATAGAATACTGTTTCAGAGCTAAAAACTTATTTGTTTTTGAATCCATAGATTTCACTTAGCATTTTCAGCTTGGATGCGGTGTAGGTGACTATCATAAAGAGTATGGCCAGAAAAAACGAGTCAATGAGCGTTTTTTGAGCTGGTTCAATGCTTATCTTAAAGTAATCAACCTCTACGATAAAAAGCCAGACAGCAAAGAGAAAACCCCATTTAATAATCCAGAGAAATGTTTTAAGCAGGTCCTCGAGAATACCCAGGCTGACTCTTTTAATACCCTCTCTAATCCAGACATATGATATGAAACAGAAGGCTGCGATAATAAAAAGCATCAGGTAGTTTAGGTCAAGATAGGATAGGTTTTCGGGAATCATCTTATTTACCTATTGAATGTACCTCGATTATTTTATCACATATATTATACATTTTATCGAGTACTTTTAAATCATAACTTCTTTCTATGGACATAAAGACATCACGCAGCCCCCAGAGGCGCATCCTGTTTCTCAGAAAGTTGCTGAAGCCTTTAACCGAGCCAAGGGAGCTGTATATGAACATAGCAGAGTATTCGTCTAAGAACAAGAATTTCTCTCCTCTCGGCAGGTACCTTATCCAGCTCTCTATTGCGATGGCTATATCGGTTATCTGCTGGGGTGATAGATAAAGGTATCTGCCGGTTCTTTTTGTGTTCCTGTAGTCTCTGCTTGTGGCGTCGATGAAAAACATCCGCTTCACGGGGATATTTTTTTTCTTGAAATAAGGCA
Source organism: Candidatus Altarchaeales archaeon ex4484_96 (assembly GCA_002254405.1). Classification (GTDB taxonomy): domain Archaea; phylum Altiarchaeota; class Altiarchaeia; order IMC4; family QMZM01; genus EX4484-2. The sequence continues at coordinate 3,628 of NJDH01000010.1, read as the reverse complement.
GTATTTTTTTAACCGGTGTTTTCTGTGTAACATATATGCCGTCGAGCTTTTTTTTATTACAGAGGTTATCTAACACCATGAGCTTGGCTTCCTGATATTCTCTCCCCGCTCCGGTGACCAAAACAACATATCTGCTTGGCAGGTCCGCGAGATCAGCCTCGAGTTTGCTGATGTCAAGCATTTTTTTTATTACCTAATCTTATTTAATACAGATATGATTATATAATGTCATCTATGATGGATTTAGGTTTAAGGGCTCTTATTTGGGATATAGATGGGGTGTTGGTTTATGTCGGGGCTTCATATCGGAGGGCTATTATTGAAGCAACAGATTATTATCTATCTGAAGTAATCGGGCTTCGTTTCGAAAAAAATATTTTGTCTCTCGCTGACACCCAGAAATTCAAGCTATCGGGGGGATTCAACAACGACTGGGAGATAACATACGCTGCCGTATTATGCTATCTGGCTTCGGCTGTGCACAATATCGAATCCGGTGGTGGTCGGGTTGATTCTATAAAAGACTTATCGGGTTATGTTTTAGGTGATGAAACCGAACCTGACCTGGACTTACTACTCGCTTTAGCTGCGGATGAGGGTGGGGGTCTTGTTAATCTGCTTAAGGTTTTAGGGGGTGTTTACGCGGCTAATCTCACTAAAGCAAAAGAAATGTGGGATACTGATTTGATTAAGCGGATATTCCAGGAAATGTATCTTGGTAGAGTGTTGTTTGAGGAAAAATACGGTATTTTGCCGAAATACTATGATGGTGCGGGTTTCATGGCGGATGAAAAACCCCTTATAGGGGGTGAGCTGCTGGGCACATTATCTAAACGCTACCTGATGGGTATAGCATCGGGCAGGGAGCATTTTGAGATAGATGCTGTTTTAGGATATCATGGTTTTAATTCATTTTTTAGGAGAGAGTATGTTGTTGGAAGCGACGATTATGCTGTAGGCAAACCCGACCCGGCTCAGCTTCTGGAATGCAAAAAGCGCATGGAGAAAAAGCAGGGCGTTATCCCGGGGAATGAAATAGCTTACCTTGGGGATGTACCCGATGACGCTGTTGCCGCTGAAAGAGCTGGTTTCCGTTTCATCGGGGTGACGGCATCAATACCTGATGATGGGGGGAAAAGAGATTTAAGGGAGAGATTCAGCGAGCTGGGGGCTGAGTTCGTGGTTGACGGCTTATCTGAGCTAAAAAAAATTATTTGAAGCCGAAGATATCGTTTAATTCCTTCATCTTAACCGCGATATATGACACTATCAGGAAAAGAGTGGATATGAAAACAGCGAATGACGAGACGATGCTTGAATAACTGAGGTTAACCAACCTAAGCTGAAGAATAACAAGCCATAGAGCGCAGAAAACCCCATTTCACAATCCATATTATGTATTTGAAGAATTCCTTTATGTGGCCTTCTGTGAGTTTGTTTGTGCTCTGTTTCATCCATATGTAGGAAATAAAACACATGAAAGCTATGATATAAAGGACTATGTACTCTACTTTCATATATCCTTCTATGAGCATCATTTTACAGGTTTATTCTCTTATCACAGAACTGTGATATGTTATCCAGTATCTCGGGATTGTTTTCCCGCTCAAGAGACATAAGGATACCGTTTAAACCCCATTGTCTCATCTTGCCTGTCAGAAAATGGGAGAATTTGGTTACAGTCCCGATTGAATTATATATCAGCAGGGTGGATAACGAATCAAGGAACAAGAATTTATCGCCTTTAGGCAGGCTGCTGACCCACTGGTCGATTAATACGGCGATATCGGTTAGGTTCTCAGGTGAGGTGAAAAGGCAGTTTTTTGTTCTGAATGGTGTGTCCCCCAGAAGCACTGATATGCAGTCCACAAAAAAAATGTTGTCGGTTTTTATGTCGTTTTCTTTCATTATTGTGGTGCTTGAAGTATAGGGTCTGTTGATGCTTACATATATGCCTTGCAGGTTTTTGAAGTTGCATAGATACTTTAGGATGTTCATGTTAGCCCTCAGGTAATCATCTGCCTTAACGGTGATGAGTGTAATGTATCCTTCAGGTAAATCCTCTAGTGCAGAAAAAATCCCCCCTGAAATAAACTCGTTTGTTTCTTCCATATTGTATATTCTATAAACCAAGCAATATAAATTTAACTGTTTTTGTTTAGTAAATCCAGCAAAGCAGTTGATGAGTCAATTTCAAGCTTATGTGCTTTCAGACCTGCTTTAGTGGCAGCCTCCTTTCCCAGGGGGAAACCGCTCCCGCATATGTATGCTTGGTTGATGCCCCATTTTTCGCTGATTTTTTTTATTGCTTGGCTTAATTTCTTAATCTGTTGTTTTTTCAGGTAAAATGCTGTTTCCTTTATTGTTTTGTCTTTCAGCATCAGATTATCTGCGCACACGATTCTGCCTATCCTCGCGCAGCATTCTTTGATGCTTTTTCCTCTGCCGTCTGGCGTTTCAGATGAGTAATCCTTTTGTTTGAGCAATCCCAGAATCGTGTAGACATCTGCCGTCTGAGCAAAAAACTCGGCTGATATTTTTGTGTTCACCCCATCAACGGGTACGCAATCTGTGAGGGTGGCGATGTTGGTTCTAAGAATCCCGGAGTATATCAGCTCGCCGCATTGAAGCCTTCTAAGGTCTGTTTTACCCAAGGCAACAACCTCACCCCCCCTAAACGGTATGATATCTGTTGTGGTGCTCCCCACATCAACGAGAACCCCATTATCATATCTCTTAGCAGCGTATCCTGAGGTAGCAGCCCAGTTAGCGGATGCAACACGCATATGATTGGCTTTGGCCTCATCTGGGCTTATGAAAACGCCATCTGAGCTTAATACATGAATCTCACCCTTGAAGGCGGATTCAACAGAATCTAAAACATAGTATACTCCCTCTTTTTTATTTATAAAGGCGTCGGATAATTCCGCGCTCATGGTTAAGCCGACTTTGACGGGATTATACTCATTAATCAAATCTGAAAGAAGAGAAGGCAGCTGATGTTTTTTCTTCCATATCGGGAAATAACATGAGCGCTTTATCAGTTCAGCACCGTCAGTGAATGATGTTTTGGTGTTTGCTCCGCCTATGTCTAAACCCAGTAACCTCATTTTTTTCTGTTGGATTATATTGCCTGACTGCTGTATGTTATTCCCTTATCTGTTATGTTATACTCTATCACCTTATTAAATCTTGGTTTATCCGGCATAAAGCCCTGGTAGGCCTTCAGCGAGCGATAAGCTACGTTAAAATCAGCCGCCTGCTGCAGGGCTGTCATGGAGGTTGTGACTCTTGGGTTGATTTCAACAACATAAGGTTTATCTGATAAGATCATGTCCACCCCAATACATCCTTTTAGACCCCCTATTGCATCCACGGCTTTTTCGGCTAGCTGAAAGGCTTCATCCCGTAAAACATGCTTTAATGGAACAACGCCTCCGCAGTAATTCAGGTAATTGCCTGTTTGTATTATTTTTTGTTTATTGAGCGATACCGCCATGGATTCAGCTCCGTTGGAAAATAAGCTCACGCTGGCGTCAACGCCTTCAATATACTCCTGCATGATGTATTCATCTTTTTTTTGTTTCACCCGGTTGAACATGATGCCCTCGCAGCCTGCGCCGAAACG
>NJDH01000044.1 GCA_002254405.1 Candidatus Altarchaeales archaeon ex4484_96 | reverse complement strand
GTTTATCTGTTATCTTTATCCGGTATATTGCTTTCTCGTTTACTGTAACATAATCTACTTCAGGTGTTATGCTAACGTCGACGTAGTCTTTGCCGGGTAAACAGCATTTATCTGATTTAGAGGAGCACGCATAGCTTGAGGCTTCATATTCTTCCCCGCACTCTCTCTGCCAGTGGATGCAGTATCCACCGTAGCTCTCGCATTGGGAGTATTTGGCTATACTCTCGGTTGATGTTGCTGATACTGCTATGGTTGATGCTGTTGTCTTAGCGAGACTTATGTTTTGGTTTAAGCTGGTTGCCTGCTGCATACCTGACACGCTGCTTGAGTATACTATGAACAACACGGCCCCTATAGTCATTAAAAGCATGAACTCAGGGTATTTATCCATTATTTCTCTTATTTTTTTGTTTTCCATGATGATTCCCCCTTAATTTAATCAATGATTGGATGAAACGATTTAAAAGATGAGGCTGGAACAATCGTTCCAGTATTGTTTCAGGATTGTTTTATTTTATTGATTCAGAAACCAGCTGGTGAGCTTAACCTCTTTGAGCCTGCCGATTCGAGTGGACTCCACTATCTTCCTGGATTCAAGCTGTGCAACATATCTCGACACCGAGGCCTTGGGTGTGCCGGTCTTGTAGCATATGTCCACCTGCTGCAATAATCCGCCTTCTTCAAGAAGCGTTTGTACGATTTTTTTCTGCCTGTCCTCAAGTGTTTTCATAATCGAGAGCATCCCCTCCGTCGGCTCGATGGGCTCATTTGACGGTCGTTTATTGTTTTTTTTCTTTCTGAGGAGATAACCAGCAATCACAAACAATGCAGCCAATAAGATAAACCAGAGAAGAGGGCTGTAGTCTGTGAGCGATGAGGTGGTTGTTTTCTCAAGCTCGATAGATACCTCATCCAAGCCACCCCGCTCAACAAATACATCAACGGAGCCGACCTGGTGATTGTAGAGCGCCGATATCTTGCATAAACCCTGGGGCAGCCACTCGCCCTTGAATAATCCAAAAGAGTCGGTTTGCTGCTCTGAGAGGATTCCATACCCGCTACTGCAGTCAAATTTCACTTTAGCGTTGACTACAATCCTTCCTTCCTCGTCAATCACCTCCCCTATTACCGTACCAACAGGCTTCATGTAAGCTACCAGGGTGGGGGGCTTTGAGGCGTTAAGCAGGCTCAGGGTTGTCTCCTCAAAGTAATCTTTTCCCTCAGTTGATAGATTATCTGCTTTAAGGGTCAGATGCCATCTCCCCTCCTCCAGGTCAACCGATATATTGCAGTCCTCAAAGTATCTTATAGTATTCAATTCAATACCCAGCTCCTCTTCCCTTAATCTCAGCTCAACGTGCAGGTCCCTTAGGCATTCACCTGATTCAATATCTGCCAGGTGCAGGATTACCCCCTCCCTTTGTTTGTCGGCTCCCGGCAACTCCGGGGGGGTTATCTGGGCTGATTCAAATAAATCATTGTCTGCGTATACCCCGGCAACTGTGCTTAAAAGCAACATTATCAAAAGGGTTTTACTCAATGAACTCATCATTAATCCATGATATTTTAAAGCAAATAAATCTTTAATATCCTTCAAGCATTATTTTGTTGGGTAAATCAAGGCAATCCACCGAAACATGTGTTACAAGGATAAGCTGCCCGTCCTGGGATACCTTATTTAGCGCCTGAGCCATCAGTTCCCGATGCTCGGCATCCAGGCTGCCGAAGGGCTCGTCAAGCATTAAAATGCGCACCGGGGAAAGCAGCTCAATCAGGGCTATCCTGAAAGCCACAGCAAGCTGGGCTTTCTCCCCTCCCGAAAGCTGGGCGAGTCCGAATAAGCCTTCCGTTGATTTAATCTCTATTTTATAGTCTTCATCAAAGGATATTTCCCTGAACTTGGGGTTGTTGTTTATCCGCTTGAAATAATATGTTAAGAGCATGCCGAGTTTCCTCACATAAAGCTCCCTGTAGTATCTCCTGATGCCTTTAGATGGATGATATATTTCATCCCTTGCCTGCTTAAACAGGTTCATTATATCCTTTGACTCGTTTACTCTGCCCTGGAGCATAAGATACTGTTTTCTTTTCTCTTTAAGCTCACCTATCCTGTTTAGTGTTTCCCTGATGTCTGACTCGTTTTTCTGAACCAAAACCTTAAGTGTTGATTCATCAGCCTGCATTTTTTCTCTTTCAGCCACAAGACCCTCATATGTTATTTCATCGAATACAAGCCCTTTAAGCTTTATCATAAGCTGTTTTTTTATATCAGATTGTTTAACCAGGTTTTTTCGGGTTTCTTTTATCTCTGTTTGGTATTCATCTATTTTCGTTGTCTCTTCCCTTATGTTTCTTATCTCTCCTCTAAGCAGATTAAGTTCTCTGATTTTATCATCCACTAATTGAGGGCTTTCACCGGCATATCCCTTAAGCTTAAGTGCGGTTTTCAGGGATTTTATTGTATCATTAAGCCTTTTTTCTTCATTTTCAAGCTGCCTTATCTCATCTCGGAGGTGCCTGTATTCTATCTGTTTTTTCTTCGCATCAGAAACAGCGTTTTCCAGTCGCTTAAGCTCGCTTCTGTGTTTAATCAGAATAATATCCACCTCACCTGCTTCAGCTTCCAGGGAGGTGATTTTTTCTTTTGCGGTTTTTTCCTCCCTGCTGAGGTGTTTTATTGTTAGTTTTTGCCCGCATCTGGGGCATTTAGCGTCGATGTTTAGCTCATGTAGGTTGGTTAGGTACTTTCTGGTTTCTTCCAGTGTTTGTTTTATGATGGCTTTTTTTCTTTCAGCATCCAGATACACGGATTTTTTTTTCTCGTATTTTTCAGCTAACATATCCTGGTTTGGGGTTTTCAGCGCCTTAAGTTGTTTAATCTTGGTCTTATGTTTTGTTTTATCCGGGAGTTTCTCTTCGCTGATTACCAGCTCATCGAGTAATTTATTGAAGGACTCGTATTTAATCAGTTCATCTCTTTTTTTTTCTAGTTTAGCTTGATATTTTATTTTATCTTCAATTTGGGTGAGCGCTTTATTGTATTGCTTCAGCCTGTTTTCGCTGGCTTTAATCTCGCCTGTTAACTGGATGATTTTTTTTTCGGATTCATCCCTTATTTTACGGGTTTTTTGCATTATGTTGAGTTCATTTTTGAGCTCCGCTATTTTTTTTCCGATTTTATTGATTAAAGCTTTTTTCTCTTTATTTATTTTGCTTAGATTATTTTCTCTTTTATTCAGTTCATCTATTTCTTTTCGTATGTTTAGTTCAGTATCCTGAGGGTATTTGAGCATTTCATTGTATAGTATTTCATAGCCTCCTTTTTTTTCCCTGTATTCCTTTTGGGTTCCCTCATAGACTCTCTGGAAAACATCCAATCCAAGAAGGGAGTCAAGCTCCTGTCTACCTCCTTTCCTGTCTAGGTCTTCTATGAGTCCTGTTAGCTCGCCTTGCGGGACGTAGACGAGCTTTTCCATGATGTTTTCGGGTAATATCTCTTTTTGGAGGCGGTTGTAGACGCTTGTGGGATTGTCGCTTATTAGTTTCCCGTTTAGTGTCATGGTTGCCGTAGAGCTTTTGTTTTTATCTAGATAAATCTTTTTTTCTATTTCATACAGGCTTGAATCCATCTTGAAAGCCAGCTTGACTCTTGCGCTTCTTGTGCCGTTTCTTATCTTATTTAGGTATTTTCTCGCATCTTTTGCGTAGATGAATCTGATGGCGTTTAGTATGCTACTTTTTCCGGTTCCGTTTCTGCCTATTATCTGCAGGCCGTCAGCCAGGTTAATATTCAGTTTCCTGTGGCAAGCCCAGTTTACTAGCTCAAGCGAATATAACCTCATAACACTAATAATGGAGAAAGAGCATAGATAAAGTGGTATTCAGATTAAATCCAGTTCCTGCAGCACACTTTTTATCTTAGCTGCGCTTTCATCTGTGACGGGTACCAGCGGCATCCTGGGTTCGCCTGAGGGCATCCTCAATAAATTCAGCGCTTTTTTCGCCGGAGCAGGGTTTGTTTCGATGAAAAGCACCTTAAACAGCGGATAAAGCCTGTAATGCAATCTGCTGGCATTAGCCCAGTCACCGTCTAGGGCTGAGTGTACGAACTCGCTCATCAAAGCGGGCGCAACATTGCTTGCCACCGAGATGACGCCACTCCCACCCAGTGAAATAATGCAGTGTGTGAGATTATCCTCCCCAGATAAAACAGTGAAATCCTCGGTTTCCCTCAATACTCTCATCACCTGATCCAGGTTGCCGGAGGCGTCTTTTATTGCCACAATGTTTTCTATCCTGGATAACTCTATGGTGGTCTCAGCTTCGATGTTCACCCCGGTCCTGGACGGTACGGTATATAATACAATCGGTATGTCCACGCTGGAGGCGATTTTCGTGTAGTGTTTTATTAAACCCCTCTGGGTTGGTTTATTGTAGTAGGGTGTTATCATCAAAGCAGCGTCTGCTCCCGCATCCCTGGCGTGTTTAGTGTATTCCAGGGCTTCCTGGGTGTTGTTGCTGCCTGTGCCCGCTATGACCTTGACCTTGCCTGCTGCTTCCTCCACAGCCGATTCCACAACCCTCTTATGCTCTTTTTGGCTTAGGGTTGCCGACTCCCCTGTCGTACCAACAGGAACAACCCCATCAACGCCTTTTTTTATCTGATATCTTATGTTATCGCGCAAACCAACCTCATCAAGTCTGCCTTCATCGTCAAATGGTGTTATCAACGCAGTGTAAACTCCTTTCAACATCATTTTCTTTTTTTATGTTAACAGTTAATAACATTAACATCCTATCGTTAAAAAATGGCGGCTAAGAAAGTGCATCCCGGAGTATATCGTTTCAGGGGGGGTCTGGCTACTCTCAACTACGCTCCCGGCTTTCGGGTCTATGATGAAAAACTGATTCGGGCGAGAGGTCGCGAGTACAGGATGTGGGATCCCTACCGGAGCAAGCTTTCGGCTGCATTACTCAAGGGCTTGAAGTCTTTTCCATTCGCAGAAGACTCTAGCGTGCTTTACCTGGGGGCCTCCTCCGGGACAACACCATCGCATTTATCTGATATCTGCTGTCAGGGTTTTATCTACTGTGTGGAGTGCTCTAAGAGGATGATGAGGGAGCTTATACCGGTTTCGATGAAAAAAAATAACATGATTCCGATATTAGCTGACGCCAACCGCCCGCAGGACTACATGCACACCATCGCATCCGTTGATGTGTTATACCAGGATGTTGCCCAGAAAAACCAGTCAGAGATTCTCTTAAAGAATGCTAGAATCTTTAAGCCTAAACACGCTATTCTATTGATTAAAGCCCGAAGCATTAATGCGGTGGAAAACCCAAAGAAGGTGTTCAGGGAGGAAATCAACCAGCTTAAAGGGGATTTTCGTGTTAGGGAGAAAATAGATTTAAGACCCTATGACAAAGACCATGTGTTCGTCAACCTCGAAAGAAAATGAGGCTTGTGAAGATATTAACTGATTCACTTAAGCTTTTGTTTCGGAGACCCAAGATTTATATCCCAAACCTTTTTGCTTCGTTTCTTTATACTGTATTCGAGCTTGTTTTAATATATTATACGCTTGATTTGGTTTACGCTGTCTCCATGACATCAGGGTATTTATCTCCAGGGTTAATCCATGATAATATGCTGCCTTTAATAGGTCTTTTATTGTTTTATCCGTTTATCGGAGCAATCGATTTAATCACCTACGCGATGTATCCCTCGATGGTTTCAGATTATCGGTCGGCCGGCAGGGTTAATCTGATGAGTTCGCTTAAAAACTCCCTTAAATCCTGGAGGATAATATTAACCTTTGGGTTAATCATCATGTTCGCGTTTATTTTATTGTTTTTTATTGTTTTGTTTTTTTCCGTATTGTCTCTGCTGCTTGATGAGGTATACATGGTCTACATCTCACTGCCGGTTATATTGGTTTATATCCTGGTTCTCATGATGGCTGTGTTCTTTTTGATTCCTGTTGGCGTAATAGAGGAAGAGGGTGTTTATTCAAGCATCAATAAAAGCCTGAAACTCAGCATTAAGCATATGAGGGAGGTTTTTTTTCTTGAGTCTTTTTTCATGATATTGGTTTTATCGGCATTGTCTTTGGGTGTGCTGGTGAATGTCGGGAAAATAAATGTGGGTTTAACCTTAACGGCTGTTTTTTTGTTCATTGCTGTTCGCCTGACCCAGTCAGTGGTCTACACCTATATTTCAGTGGTGAATCCATATTTTTATCTGGAGCGTAGATAATGATAAAAACAATAGAATATCGGGGAGAGTATGCTTCCGAACTTAAGGCTCTTGTTGAGCGCGAGTCAATATCCCTTGATGAGGTTATGGAGTCGGTTGGCCCAATAGTCTCTCAGGTTAAATCCAAGGGTGATTCTGCTTTATATATTCTCACCAGAAAAATCGATAAATTCAATCTGTCAAGTGAGAACCTTAAGGTCTCGGATTCTGAGATAAGAAAAGCGTATTCTCGGGTAAACAAGAGGCTGGTTAAGGCCCTGGAGGATGCTGCCTCAAGTATCGGACGATACCATGTGGAGCAATACGAGAAAATCACAAAGCAGTGGTCTACCGAGTTAAGCGAGGGTGTTGTAATCGGGGAGAAAATGATACCACTCCGAAGGGTGGGATGCTATATCCCCGGAGGTCGGGCCTCTTATCCCTCAACGGTGTTGATGACCACTTTGCCCGCTAAGGCAGCTGGTGTTGAGGAGATAATACTTGTTTCGCCTCCTCCAATCTCTGATTCCATTCTTGTTGCAGCAGATATCTGTGGTGTGGCAGACATTTATCGTGTGGGGGGTGCGCAGGCTATCGCGGCCTTGGCCTATGGCACCGGCTCTATTCCGAGAACAGATAAAATCATCGGCCCGGGAAACAAATATGTTTTAGCTGCTAAAATGATGGTCTACGGTACCGTGGATGTTGACATGCCGGCGGGCCCATCCGAGGTGTTGATATTAGCTGATGAACGGGCTAACGCATCTTTTATCGCAGCCGACATGTTAGCTCAGGCAGAGCATGACCCCAACGCCCAGGCTAT
>NJDH01000043.1 GCA_002254405.1 Candidatus Altarchaeales archaeon ex4484_96 | reverse complement strand
AGGGGGTGAAAAAAAAGACCCTTGATGACATTAACCGGGTGAAAATGCAGGCAAGCAAGGAAGTGGATGCTACCCGCGCTGTTATTGATGAGAAAACCGAGGAGGCTGTTGAGTCTATTAAGGAAAAGCCTGTTGAGTGGGTTGCAGGGGCTTTTATCGCGGGTCTCATACTAGGGAAGCTTCTCTCTAAATAGGTGGGTTAAATGATTAAGACACTAATCGGGGTTTTATTTAAGCTGCAGAGTGCCCTCTTGGTTGAGTTACAGAAGGAAATACGAAACGAAGCAGATTATATTGCCCGGGTCATAGGTGATGGCATAAGGCTGGGGTTTGAGGAGGGGTTCACGAGTGTGAAAAACGATTTCTTCAAGCTGATGATAGCATTATCCAGCACGATATTCGGTATTCTGCTGGTTTCCTACGGCGCGGCAATATTTATCGATACGCAACTTAGCATTCCTGGGGTGGGCTTTCTTATTGTTGGATTGATTGCCCTGATACTGGGTCTCTTTTTGTCTATAAAAGAATAATGAGGTTTAGTGTTTTTCGCATAAGTCAAAAACCAAACCAAAACATTTTATATTAAAAAGCAGTATATATTATTGTTTACTATTTGATGAGTAAGAAATAAATTGAGGAGATAACATGGACGATATAAAAGAGGTTGAGGATGCCCTGAAGGAATTAGAGAACATGGGTGCCGGTAATGCATCCAAGGTTATGTCTGAGTTGATTAATAAAGAAGTCAAACTCGTTGTTCCAAAGATAAAGATAGTCGATAAGTCAAATATTGTAAGCATTGTTGGAGGTCCTGAGAGTATGGTAGTCTGCATGTACTCGTCGATATCAGGTGATTTATCCGGCAATGTTATTATCGCATTCCAAAAAGAAGAAGCATTCAAGCTTATTGATCTTTTATCCGATAAGGATATTGGTTCAACAAGCATTCTGGAAGACGAGGGGAAAAAACACCTGGAGGAAGCGGGGAAGATACTTATCAAGCCTTACCTGGATCCCTTAAGCGAGTTTTTGGATATTAACGTACACGGCGGCAACGTTAGGGTCATTTCGACATTCGGCAGGTCGCTTTCTGATTTCCTGCTACTGAACGTGAATGAAGAAAACACCCTACTTATTACGACCAATTTCTCGGTTCCTGATGCAAATATTTCAGGCGATTTCGCGTTTCTGCTGGCTTTCAGCTCCATTCAGAAGCTCATAAATGCTATTAAAACCAAACTATAGTCTTGGGTTATGGAAGGTTTATCTGCTGAATACAGGAGCTGGGATGACATGTGGAAGCTTTCAGGTAAAATAGCCTTTGATGTATGTTCATGCGGGTATTCTCCTGATGTGATTGTTGCTGTTGTGCGGGGTGGGTTGGTTCCAGCGATGAACCTATCTGATATGCTTGATGTAAAAGATATTTTCTTCGTTCGTGTAGTCCACTGGAGCGAAACAGCGAAAAAAAACGAGAGAGCTATATTAAAAACACCATTATGCGATGATGTGAAAGAAAAAAACGTTCTTTTAGTGGATGATGTGGCTGACAGCGGGGAAAGCATAAAAACAGCATACGAGCATGTTTCTTCAAGGGGGGCGGCAAAGGTGAAGACTGCAACCCTTGTCTACAAGAAACAGTCTAAAATCAAACCCGACTTCTGGGGGGAGAAAACAGATGATTGGAGGTGGATTATTTTCCCCTGGAACACAACAGAAGACTTATGTAATCTGATAAGGCGTGTATCTGATGAAAGTGGCGTTGATGTGGATGTATTAATGCATAAACTCAAGCAGGAATATAATCTTTTTGTTGATGTTAAGCTTCTTGATTTCGTGTTGAATCTCCAGGATAAAAGAAACTCATGTCGAAATCATGTTAGAGAATAGGGATCCCATTGCGCTGTTTAATATGATGAAAACCAGCAGAGAAACCACTATTATGACGGCGGCAGTATATAAACCGGAGGCTGATCCTATTCTTCCCGTTCTCATCAGGCCGATTAATAGTGAACCAAAAAGCGCTGATATAAACAAACAAAACAAGCAGTATGTTTTGAAGTTGAATTTGTTTTCACATTTTAACTCCATGTAGCCGCATTCGACAGATGATGATACCGGGAACTCGTGTATTGCTATGAGGTTTCCTGTTGCCGCAGCGTCCGGGATGTTTATCTCTTCAAGTGTTTTCGAAAACACCATCACAAACTGATTTGATGCGGAGAAAAGCAATGGTGCGCCGAATATCAGCGCGAAGGCTATGAACATGACCTGCATTGTGGTTTCTGTTTTCATCCGGTTGACTAGAGCTATCTCGTTTCTGATGTCTTCGGCTATTTCCTGCAGAACGGATTGCAGTTCACCCCCTGATTTCATCCCCTGAATCATTAGGCTCACAACACGCTCCAGTCGAGCTGATTTAATCCTGTGTGTCATCGATTTAAGCGCCTCGTCAAAGGATATCCCTGCTAGGGTATCCCGGGCTACGTTTTGTATTTCAATAGCGAGCGGTCCGAACTCGGGGCGGGAAGCAGCCCATAGTGCATTATATGGTGTCATCCCCGCACGCATATTCTGGCTTATCATAACCAATACATCTGGAAGCACGCTTTCCACGTTCTGGGTGCGCCTGTCTATTATCACAATAAGGAGTACGTAAAAAAGTATCCATACCCCTGCCAGCGAGCCCAAAGCCCCCGTAATAACCATCTCATTGGGGTATTTCAGGACATATTTTATGATAACACCTATGGCCATCGGCAGCGTCAGGCTGTAAACAAACACGACACCGAGTGTTTCCTCAGGATTTTGGGTTAGGCCCGAGACCAGAAGCAGCCTCTCAAGTTTCTTATTCATGTTGGAGGGAAATAATGCCCCCAGCTTGTGGAATACATTTTTAAAGAAACCCGTGAAAGCAGATATTGCGGGTTTGATGGCGCTTATTAGGGTTTTCACAAGGAAGATGATAAACGAATCTATTGCATAGATGACGGCATAAATGGATTTGAAGACGATTATAATCCAGTTTAGTGGATTAATTATATAAAATATTTTGTCCAGGACCCCACCCTTTTTTTTCTCTTTTCTCTTTTTTTTCGGTTTACTAATCTCTATTTGGGGTTTTTTGGTTTTAGCCTTCTCCAGCCTCCTTTTTTTTATTTTTTCTATATCTATCTCCTCGATGTTGTCTTTGCCGTCCATTTTTAGATGTTGGGTCTCTTTCCTCGTATCAGATAAAGGAAGAATATCTGGCCTAACATGAGCATCCCGAGAATCAACCAGAATGTGTTTTCGGTGATGTATGAACCCCCAAGGAAGCTGGACATTATCAGCAGGAGTGTTATTCCCATCGAGGGGGCTACGATTACCATGAGCATATATATGAGTCCCCAAAGGCTGAGTTCTTTACCATATCTTTCTATCCTGTTTTCTTTTTCTCTTTGCAGTTCCACCGATATGGCTTCGAGGGCGTTTTTCACGTTTGAGCCGGTCTGAATGGCGTTGGATATCTGCCATAGGGTCCTTCTTAAATAAGCTGATGCTGATATGATGCCGTATTCGTTTAGCACGTCTTTTATTGAATTACCCGATTCCACCTCTTTAACAATATCCTGACATACTGCGGAGCATGCACCGTAGTTTCCTTCGGCTATGTTCTCGATTGAGTTAAACAAGGGCATCCCCGCTGTAAGCTGTATCTCCATGTCCTTGAGCATATAATCGAGGTCCATATCTATCTCCTTCTCTCTTCTTCTCATCTCAACCTTGGGGAGGAAAAGCACATAAAAAAAGCTAAAGAATGTTACTATACAAACTATCCCTAATGATATATAAATGTCAATCGGATACTCTAAAACGAAAATCAGCAGCGAAAACAATCCTCCAACAAGCATAAGCGAGCAAAATGTTATGAAAAGAGTTATCGCTAAGTATTGTGTTGCATCTATGCTGTATCCTGCTCTCTTGAGATCCCATTGTAGTTCAGGGAAGGCAACGGATAAACGCTCTGCTCCGGGCTTGAAAGCCATTGAGGTATCTTTTACCTTCTCTATCATGAATGGAGTCTGCATTTTACTTAAATATTGACATCTTTTAGCTTATATCCTTGTCGGATTCAACCAGGTCCAAAACAGTGTCTTTGTCTATATAATACTCCGTCACAATCTTGCCCACGTCATTCACTCCCTTAATGCCTTTCTCCATGAGCCATTTGATAATTTTTTGTTTCCCCTCCAAATCCTCGCCTATGTCTGCTCTGCCCATTCCCGTGAAGGTTTTTATTTCCTCTAAAACCCGTATGCTGTTGTTTTTTGCTTCCACGACATCTGATTTAGGGTTCCAAGAGTATAGCTCGTTTGTCTGGGGTTTATCGCTGCCGCTTCTAATCAATTCCACTATCTCCAGGGTTCTCCTCTGTTTTGTTTTCCTGTTGATGTGCTGTATTACTACAAGGGGGAGTGAACCCATAACCAGGGGTGGGATGTTCATTGGGGGGCTGATAATCCTGTCCACCACCTCGTATGCTCTGTTGGCGTGGAATGTGCCGTAGACTGAATGCCCTGTATGCATGGCCTCGAATAATACCTCGGTTTCTCTTTTTCTTCTAACCTCACCGACTATAATCCTATCGGGTCTCATCCTCAGGGAGTTCTCTATTAAATCCAGCATAGAGACCTCTCCCTCACCTCTGGGGTTCGCCGCCCTCGTTGAGAGCGGAACCCAGTGCAGGTAGTCCGGCAGGTTCAGCTCCCGCGTATCCTCTATAGAAACAATCCTCTGGTTTGCCGGGAAAAAAGGCATCAACGCGTTTAGCATGGATGTTTTACCTGAGGCTGTTCCGCCAGATACTATCATGCTAAGCTCGTATTCGCAGGCCAGCCACAGGAAAGCGGCTGCTTCGAAGCTTATTGTGTTGAATTTAGGGTCTACCAGGTGAACCATGGTCCACGGCGTTCTGGAGAACCTCCTGATGGTTATGGTGTTGCCTTCCGTTGATATGGGGAACAAGGTAGCATTCACCCTGTCGCCGCTTGGCAGGTGGGCGTCCAGCAGGGGTTCCAGATGCGTTATCTCCCGGCCAACCTGTCTGGCTATCCTGGAGGAGTAGTTCATTATCATATCCTCTGAGGGTATGCCTATGTTGGTCTTAAGCCAGCCGTGTTTCTTGTTGTACACCCAGACAACATCTCTGCTGCTGTTCACAACCACCTCCTCAAGCAGGTTGTCTCCTAGAAGATACTCGATGTCGCCTAATCCGACCATGTCGTTGACGAGTTTGCTGCTTAAAAGCGCTATGTCCTCCTTGGAGGCTTTCTTCAGAACAGAGGTTAGTTTCTCTTTTGAATCGCTGACGAATTTCTTTTTAAGCTCGGCTATCTGCTCCAGACCCCCGCCTGCAGCCCTCTGGATTTGTATCTCTCCCACGAGGCCGTGTTTTGTCCTCTCAAGCAGGGCGTTGGTGACATTATCTATTTTAGGCAGCATAATATGGTAGTGAGGTACATAATCTCCAACGTCCCGGATACTGACTTTAAGGCTTATCTCCTCAAGCGGTATTGTATATGACTCGAGTTCGGTTATTACTTCCTCATCCTCTGTTTCGGTGGTTTCTTCTTCCGCCATTGTATTTTATATTATTATTATTCTTGCTTTATAAGTTTTCATTTTAATCTATTTATATATTAGAATGAAAGGCATAGCTCACGTATTCGGGGATGATGTTAACACGGATTACATTATTTCGGGGAGATATAAGTTCAAGACCTTAGACAACAGGGAACTGGCATCTCATGTAATGGAGGATCTGGACCCTGATTTTGCAAGACGAGTTAAAGAAGGTGATTTTATTGTCGCAGGAAGGAATTTTGGATGCGGCTCCTCCAGGGAACAGGCCCCCCTCGCAATAAAATACGCCGGCATAAGCGCGGTATTGGCTCAGTCTTTTGCAAGGATTTTCTACAGGAATGCTATTAATGTGGGGCTACCGGTTCTCGAATGCCTTGATGCGGATAAAATCAAAGAAGGTGATGCTTTAAGCGTTGACCTGGCGCAGGGTATTATAACAGATACCACCCAAAACATTACATTAGATGTTAAACCGCTTCCTGATGTAATGCTTGGAATCCTTAAAGCAGGCGGATTAGCTAATTATTTCAAAAAAAATAAGGGGTTTTAATATCATAAATGAATTATTTTATACTTCAAAAACAAATAAAGTGATATGAGACCTGTTAAGCTGTTCCAGCTGAGTAAACTGGAAAGGGATGCCCTACGAGAGGTTATGAGCATGGGTATGGGTCATGCCAGCATTGCTTTATCCGAGTTGTTGGATGAGAAGATAGACATGGCGTTGATGACTCTTGAGATCCTGCCTATTAAATATCTCTCAAAGAAGCTTGGCGAATCACATCAGCTTTCAACAGGAGTCTATGTCAGGATAACCGGCGACATAAACGGCACAGTATCATTTATTTTATCCAGGACAAGCTCTATGACATTAGCCGATATTCTCATGAAGAACAAGAAAGGCACAACAGCTGTTTTAGGCAAGGTTGAGCGTTCGGCTCTTGAGGAGACAACAAGCATTTTGACGGCGCATTATCTTACCGCGATGAGTGAATTCCTTCACCTTAAGGCGATTCCAACCCCGCCTTCAACGGTATTTCATCTATCCGGTTCTATTATTGATTTTATTCTGCTGGGGGTTGACCGCATAATAGAGTATGGAATAATAGTGCACATCAAGTTCGGCAGAGAAAGCGAGGAAGTGAAAAGCGATTTCATTGTTCTATTGGACAGCCAGTCTCTTGAGAAGATTATCGAGGCAGTTAATACGGTGTACCTGAAAGACGAAAAAGAAGATGAGGCGTAAGCTTATTCTATCCTTAACCTTATGAGTTCAGCCAGAAACTCAGCTATATCTGCGACACCAAGCTTGGATTCACCTGCTTTGCGGCGATGAAACACTATTGGTATCTCCTTGATTTTAGCGTCCTCTAATACAGCATAATAAAGCAGCGACATCTGGAAGGCATAGCCTTTGACGTTTATTTTTTCTGTAAGTATCTTTCTGAGGGCTGTTG
>NJDH01000042.1 GCA_002254405.1 Candidatus Altarchaeales archaeon ex4484_96 | reverse complement strand
AGTATCTCATCCTCATTTTCAGAGGTCAAAACAGTCTGACAAGCAGCCGTCATACCCACATCCCTCGCATTCATCAAAGCCCCAACAGCCCGGTGCCAGGAACCGCGCATACCCCGTATCCTATCATGCTTATCCGGATCCAGACTATCTATGTTAACCTGAATCTGGCTTAAACCCAGCGAATAAAGATCCTCAGCCATCTTTTCATCAAAAAGAAAACCATTAGTGTTCATGTGAACCACCAATCCAAGATCCCGGGCCTCCTTGATAGTCTGTCTAAGATAAGGATACATGGTCGGCTCACCCCCTGAGAGAGTCACCTGACCCACACCTTCATCAGCGAGATAACCCAAGACCCTGCTAACCCTCCTATAGCTTAAATCCTTAGGGTTCTTGTTACGCCATGAATTAGAGTAACACCACTTGCATTTAAAGTTGCACCTGTCTGTTACCTCCAACACAATCCAAGAAAGCCTTCTTCGGTCATCAAAATTCATAAATTTCTTTTTCGCATCATTACTACTCCAATCAAATGTCACCATACACATTTTCAGTCAACCACATTATTTTTGTTATAGAATTATCATGACAGCAGCCAACGGCAGGCTAAGAAATGAAATAGATAATAGCTTGTAGGCGTTGTAGATTCTATCCCTTAAAATATTAAATAAAACCAGAGGCGTGAACAAAAAAAGAATATAAAACACCATCAGGCGGTCAACAAGAACCATAGACATGAAAACCAATATAAGAGAACAAAGCACTATCTTACCTTTTTCGTATCCCCACATGGCTGGAATGGATTTCACCCCAGCCATCCGGTCCCCCACATAATCCCTTAAGTCCGCCATCACGCTTATGGATAAAACGTATAAACTCACTGCTAGATAAGCCGATAATAAGCTCATCCCTAAATCGACATTATAAGCTGTTGCCCCCACCAGGAACATGAGTGAAATAGAGAGCATGGCGTAAAGGTTTTTTATCGGGGAGATTTTTTTCACCTTAACCTTGGAGTATATGATGCCCAGAGATAATGAGAGTATCAGCAATAAAAGCGATGTTTTCGTCAGCATCAAAGCCAATAAAAGAGTGGATAAGAGAAGGAATAATGTTATATGTCTGCCGTATCCGTTTCTTACGAAATGATTTATTTTCTTTTTATTTAACAAATCCTCGTATTCGTCTGATAGCTGGTTGAGGGAGTACATGGCGGCTGTTGCGCTAAAAGCGGTTAATGCGAGGAGGGGGCTTTTTTGCATATTCTGTTCTGCGATGATAAATCCGGTTAATGCCAGGCTTGTGACGTAAAGGCATACCCTAAGTCTAATGAATTCTAGAAATTCTTTTATTTCAACCCCCATATATCTATATATTCTTGCTCAAATATAAACTAAATAATAGTAAATTTAAACTATTAAGTATACATTATATACATAAAAATATTTAGGGGTTGATTATTATGCATTGGAGAGAAAAAATATTGGTCAAAATGTTGAAAAAAAAAGGAAAAATTAAAACAAATGATATTGTGGATAATGTCAATATGTGCAAAGTAACCACTTTGAAATATTTATCCAACCTATACGAAAAAAAGATAATAGACTATGATAAAATCGGACCCACGAAACTCTGGTACATCAAAAGTAAATCAAATAGTAAAGACCTTGACAATCACATCCTCTGTTTGCTGCGGGATTTCGAAAACAAAACCGGGCTGAAGCCTAGTGTAATTATAACTCCTGACGGGGTGACTCTGGATTTGAGCGGTGGGGTGTTATATTGAAAATGTTTAAATAATCTCCCCTTTTGTACAAAATAACATGGTACTTTATTGAACAAAAGAGCTTTTTAAATACTAAATCGGAATATTATTCATGGAATATAAAGTACTCATAGTAGATGACGACCCAGACACATTATCCCTGCTCTCACACCTGCTAATAAAAAAGGGATATCATGTCGAAACATCCTTGACAATGAAGGAAGCCCTGAAAAAAATCCAGGAAGATAAACCCGATCTGGTTTTAATCGATATAATCATGGATAATGGGGGTGGAAGGCAACTCGCTGAAAAAATAAGAGAAACCTATGATAGTGATGAAATCAGATTAATTTATTCCTCGGTGATGAAAAAAGATAAATACGAGGAGAAATACGGGGAACAGGACATGGATGAACTGGGAATCTGCTTCTACCTTCATAAACCCTTCAATATCAGGGAATTTCTGGGGGTCGTGGAAGAAACACTATTGGACGTAAATAATAGACTAAAATAATTTGTTTATTTAGCATTATTTGGTCTAATTGATAATATTTTTATAATACCTCCTCCAATAATCATCTATGCAACCGGATAAAAAAACAACAACCCTGATAATCAGCCTGCTATTAATTGAGCTATTTTTACTTGAAAAAACCGGATGGCTTCAACCAATAACCGGATTGATGCTGATATATCTCATCCCCGGGCTATCGCTGACCCTGATGCTATATAAAAACAACAAACTCACAATACCAGAATATGCGGCATCAACTATACTGCTGAGCATCTCACTTAATGTCCTGACAATACTATCATCCAACCTGCTGCTTAAAATACCCATAACACACGCGAAAATAACAACACAAATGCTTTCCTTAACGGCATTATTCATATTAGGGTATTTATTAATCCCTAAAACAAAAAAGACCAACCATACACTCAAACCCCAACTAAACAAACCGCAGATTATTATTCTTATGGCATCGCTTCTATTCATCTCCTACAACACATACCTGCTTCACGCGGACTACCCCTTCCCATACCACAGCGACGAATGGCAGGATCTGGCACAGGCCACGGCAATCATGGAAAACAAAAACATCATAATGCGCAACCCCTACCTCAAGCAAGAAACACACAGATTTGAAATGGAGGTGGGATTCAACCTCTTTCTCGCTGAATTTTATATCCTCACCGGATGGGATCCCGTGCTCTTCTACCAGTATCTGCCCGCTTTAACATCCTTGATTACTGGATTAATCCTGTTTGTGCTAGTATACAATCTGTTTAAGGACTATTATATTGCAATACTATCACTACTATTTTTCTCGGGCCTTAAGGGAACTATTTACATACTTGGGACCTGGTTCATGGTGGCCATGTCCCTTGCCATACCCTTCATCTACTACATACTCTACGTGGTAGACGATGCCGTTAAAAAAAACAGATTAACCTGTTATCTGCTTGCCTCGATATCTACGCTCACGTTGATTGTGATACATCCTGGTATGGGTTCATTCATCTATCTGAGCGTATTATCTTATCTGGCTGCTTTAGCAGTTTATAAGATTATTAAGAAAGGAAAAGACATCGATTTGAGGGTAATTGGCTATAATGCGCTTGGAATACTATCTTTTGCACTTATCCCGCTGGCATCATTGACTTATTTCATCCCCCGGCTCACTCAGGACTCCATAGTCCAGACAATAGACTATTTTTTCACTGAATTCATAGTATTCGGTCGGCTCCTGAAGTATAATGGCATATATGAGCCTGCTTTCATCATTGATTTTTACGGTTTGCCTGCTTTTGGATTAGCTTTACTGGGATTTTTTTATTGCATTAGAAAGAAAAAAGGCCAGATTGTGTTTATTGGATTAAGCTTATCTCTGGCTAATCTGCTGTTATATCAGGTTATGGGGATTAATCTGTTGCTTTTTTATGAGCGGACGGTTTATCTTGTACTGCTTTATCTTGTCATCTATTCGGGGGCTGGATTATATCTGATGCTGAAAATGATACATGGGCTGCTTCAGCGGATTACTAAGAATACCTGGTTATCTAAGGCTGCTGTGGGGTTGATGTTTTTGGCTGTCTTTTATATTGTGTTTTTGGGTCAGGGATTCAACCGGGCTCGGATGGATAAACAGATTACATTAGATGATTATATGGCTATTAAATGGCTTTCAACTCAAGCTAAACATAAGGTTGTGATGGTTCATCCAAGGATAGCTGATGCTATTTATCCTATTAGCTTGAATTATGTTGTAAGCCCGATGTCTCATTCACCTGAAGGTCCAGATGAGCGTATAAAAGACATCAACCGTTTCTATCTGGGTAACTGTAGCGTAAAAAAGCCCATACTCGAATGCTATGATGTGGATTATGTTTACTTCAGGTTTGGTATAGGCTGTGATTATCTTGTGGGGGTCTACAATAGCACAGCAAACATATATGAGGTGATGCTTTAATCTGATATTATCTGTTCATTGTCCGATATATTACGAACACCAGAATCAATCCTATTGCAGCTATTGCTATCATGCTGAATCCGAGGGGTGTTGTGGTGGTGGAGGGGGGTATGCTCGTTGAGGTAATCTCTTGTGTGCTGGTCGTTAGGTCTTTCTTTTTCTCTGTGGTGCTTGTTGTTTGTTTCATGGTTGTTGTTTTTTTGATTGTGGTTTGGGTGCTTGTTGTTTGTTTTGCTTCAATGGTTGTTGTCGTTGCTGTCTGACATTCTTTGCATGGCCCACCGCAGTCTATCCCTTCCTCGCCTTGGTTTTGGATTCCATCACTGCATGAGGCGCAGGGTTGGCAGGTTCCACCGCAGTCCACTCCTTCCTCATCCTGGTTTTTAAGCCCGTCAAAGCAGCTTTCCGCTGGTTGATTTATTCCCCCTCCCGAGCGTGGGGCTCCGCCGCTGCTTCCACCACTACTGCCACTGCTACTAGCTCTTGTTGTTGTGGTCGTAGAGGACTCAACTGTAAAGGATACGCTGTCACTGTATGTTTCTGCAGAAACAACATACACTGTCGCTGTGTAACTGCCTGCACCCCAGGTAGAGGGTATTTTACCGGTTACAGTATAGTTCACTTGATTACCGTATGTTATGTTGCTGCCAGAACCATAGGCTGTGCACTCTGTTTGTACGGCTGTGACTGTGAAACCACATCTTGTTGCGGTACTTGGTATATCTCTGGTTGCCTGGATTTCACATTGTGTGGTTTTTCCGTTTTCGAATGTGAGGTTGGCGTAGGTGATGCTGCAGTAGCCGTTGTCGGCTTCGGAGTCTGCTTCATAGATTATCTCGAATGTTGCTGTTTTCCCCTGGGTGAAGGAGCTTTTGCTTGATGTTATCTCAACACCTGTGCTTGCATATACTGCAGTTATCATGGAAAAAATACATATTAATGCTGTTATTGTCGGGATAATGTCAGTTTTTTTCATCTCTGAATCCTCTATATTTTTATATTAGTTTAACTAATTGATTAACATATGTATTTTAAATATATTTATTTAATCATATCTAAAATATAATATTAACTTATTGAATATTAGATTATAAATACTTTACTATTGACAGGTGTATGAAATATGATAACCACAGTAACAACCGTAACCACAACAACAATCGTCACCGGGACGGAAATCATAACAAGCGGCATGATAGCAGTAGCGACATTGATAATCCTGCTATCACTTAGAGAAATCTTCAGTTCTGAGGTGGAGAAAAACCCAATCCTGGAATCATTCGTAGGCACCTCAGGCATAATATGCCTGCCACTAATGTTTGCGTTCATAACAATAGTCATAATAAAGGTGATATCCCTCCTTTAACCCGTGTTCTATCACATAATCTCAAGATAATGAACGCCAAGGCATTTATTCTACTTTGTTACCTGACAATAGTATCAATCGCAGAGCTTGTGTTAACCTATGATTCAGTTAGTCTGGGTTTGTCCATATATGTTATACTGATGCTGGTTCTGGTAGGCTACTCCTCCCTTCATACCATGTATCGGGATAAACTCAAAAACGGTGTGTGGGAGAAACACCTGCTCTTTTCAAGAATACTTAAACCCTCCCCTGATGGGAAAAAAATCAATCTCTTCATCAAAGAGCTGGATGAAACCAAAACAAGCGAAAACAATTTCATAGGGGTCTTAAAATGCCTGACACTAGCACCATTAATTCGGATTATGAGCGTTTCAATGCCCTTATCCTCCCTTGAGCAGGTGAACTGGTATTTGCTCATCAACCTGCCTCTTTTCGCTGTTGTTTTTCTTTTATTGAGGTCGCAGTCCCAGTCATGGAGGGATTTGGGTTTCACGGCGGGTAGATTACCGATTCAGCTGCTGGTGGCCTTGGCGGGGTTTTTTTTGGGAATGATAGACTACTCGCTTCTTCAACCCTCTCCGTTGATTGTTACGCTTTCGCCTGAAAATTTCATCGCCCCGGCGCTGATTCTATTGGTGTTCACTGGTTTTTCTGAGGAGTTGATTTTCAGGGGCATCATCCAGAGGAACACCGATGGCATAATAGGGGGATATAAAAGCCTTATCTTCACGAGCCTTTTATTCGCTGCCATGCACATAGGCTGGAATTCACTCCCCGACCTGTGTTTTGTTTTCTTTGTCGGGCTATTCTATGGGTTTATCTACCAGAAGACCAAAACACTTTCCGGGATAACATTATCTCACGGGATAACAAACATCACAATGTTTCTTTTGCTGCCTTTCATAGCTTAAAGGTTTATGTTGATCTATTTGTTCGATTTCACCTTTTTTCCCCTTCGTCTTATTTTAATAGCATTTTTCTCGAACATCAAACTTATTTTAGTCAATTGTATGTTTCTTATAAAATCTATATCCTTTTGACTTAGTGGTTTACTTTTTTTATATTTATATTGTCACATTGTAACTATTAATTATTATATCAACATATCCACCCCAGAATCCTTGGGCATGAACATGATAAAGCGATTAACGAGTTATGTGCTGGCCGCCGTATTATTTATTTTAATAGCATTAACCCTTTATCTGATTGCATCACCCTCCCGGGGGGAGAGCTTCACCGAATTTTATATATTGGGTCCAGAGGGTAAGGCATATGATTATCCGACGAACATCACCCTCGGGGAAAACGGAACCCTGCTCATCGGGGTCGTCAACCATGAATATGGCCGCATGGATTACATCCTTAAGACTCTACTGGATAATGTAACTCTTGGGGAAGAAAACCTCAGATTAGAGCACAATGAATCCTACATGGGGCAGCTAACGTTCACTCCCACACAACATAGCCTGCAAAGGCTTGATCTAATCCTATACAAAAAAACAGAAGACGAACCCTATAGAACACTACACCTGTGGGTGGAGGTGAGGGGTTATTAATCTCGCGGAAACCACTCCAAATTAGTTACCCCTGGTTTGAGCAGAG